>NZ_JBEXTS010000002.1:0-287925 GCF_040628815.1 Streptomyces sp. NPDC006140
GTTGATAGGCCGGATATGGAAGCACGGTAACGTGTGGAGTTGACCGGTACTAATAGGCCGAGGGCTTGTCCTCAGTTGCTCGCGTCCACTGTGTTGGTTCTGAAACCACGAACAGCCCCACATGCCACATGTGGTGCGGCTGACAGTTTCATAGTGTTTCGGTGGTTATAGCGTAGGGGAAACGCCCGGTTACATTCCGAACCCGGAAGCTAAGCCTTACAGCGCCGATGGTACTGCAGGGGGGACCCTGTGGGAGAGTAGGACGCCGCCGAACTCCTTTTAGAGCTCTGGCTCTTGGGTACACAGCCCGAGAGTCAGAGCTTTTTTGCGTTGAGGTAAGGTCAGGGGGCATCGTTGGTACGTTTCCCACAGGAGGCCCCCGGGTGGAGGTTCAGGAGACTCGCGTCCAGACGGACCGTGTACTCACCATCCCGAACATCCTCAGCATGGCGCGGCTCGTCGGCGTGCCGCTCTTCCTGTGGCTGATTTTGCGGCCCGAGTTCGGTGGACCCAAGAGTGACGGCTGGGCCCTCCTGGTGCTGGCCCTGAGCGGGGTCAGTGACTACCTGGACGGCAAGCTCGCGCGGCGCTGGAACCAGATCAGCAGCCTCGGCCGGCTTCTTGATCCCGCAGCGGACCGGCTCTACATTCTCTCGACATTGGTCGGTCTCACTTGGCGCGAGATTCTGCCCCTGTGGTTGACCGCCGTACTTCTGGCGCGAGAGCTGGTTCTGCTGGTGATGGTGGGCATCCTCCGCCGGCACGGCTATCCGCCGCCCCAGGTGAACTTCCTGGGCAAGGCCGCCACCTTCAACTTGATGTATGCCTTCCCCTTGCTCCTGCTCAGCGACGGAAGTGGTTGGATCTCGTCACTGGCTGCTATTTTCGGATGGGCGTTCGCCGGATGGGGTACAACGCTGTACTGGTGGGCAGGAGTCCTCTACGTGGTACAAGTCCGCCGCCTGGTCCGTGCGGACTCCATGGCCGATTGAACTCGCGGATTGACCCGCCCAGCGCGGTGCGATGGCCCGTGGTCGAAAAGTGCGGGACAATCCTCGCGGGGGAAGTCGGCTAGACCGTCGTCTCTTAGAGGAGGACGCTTCCGACATGAAGGCCGTCGTGATGGCCGGAGGCGAAGGCACGCGCCTTCGCCCCATGACCTCAAGCATGCCCAAGCCGCTCCTGCCTGTGGCCAACCGCCCGATCATGGAGCACGTTCTGAGGCTGCTCAAAAGGCATGGGCTCAACGAAACAGTCGTGACTGTCCAGTTCCTGGCCTCGCTCGTCAAGAACTACTTCGGTGACGGCGAAGAGCTCGGTATGGAGCTCACCTATGCCAATGAGGAGAAGCCACTCGGTACCGCCGGAAGTGTCAAGAACGCCGAAGAGGCGTTGAAGGACGATGCCTTCCTTGTCATCTCCGGCGATGCTCTGACGGACTTCGACCTCTCAGAGCTGATCAATTTCCACAAGGAAAAGGGCGCGCTGGTCACGGTCTGTCTGACGCGTGTGCCCAATCCCCTGGAATTCGGCATCACCATTGTCGACGAGGAAGGCAAGGTGGAGCGCTTCCTCGAGAAGCCCACCTGGGGCCAGGTCTTCTCCGACACGGTGAACACCGGCATCTACGTGATGGAGCCCGAGGTCTTCGACTACGTCGAGCCCGATGTGCCCGTCGACTGGTCCGGCGACGTCTTCCCGCAGTTGATGAAGGAAGGCAAGCCGATCTACGGCTATGTGGCCGAGGGGTACTGGGAGGACGTCGGCACCCACGAGAGCTATGTGAAGGCGCAGGCCGACGTCCTGGAGGGCAAGGTCGACGTCGACATCGACGGCTTCGAGATCTCTCCGGGAGTATGGGTCGCCGAGGGCGCCGAGGTGCACCCCGACGCCGTTCTCCGGGGTCCCGTCTATATCGGTGACTACGCCAAGGTCGAGGCCGGCGCGGAAATCCGTGAGCACACCGTCGTGGGTTCCAACGTGGTCGTCAAGAGCGGCGCTTTCCTGCACAAGGCCGTTGTTCACGACAACGTGTACGTGGGACCGCACAGCAATCTGCGCGGCTGCGTGGTCGGAAAGAACACCGACATCATGCGCGCGGCGCGGATCGAGGACGGGGCGGTCATCGGCGATGAGTGCCTGATCGGTGAAGAATCGATCGTCCAGGGCAATGTGCGGGTCTACCCCTTCAAGACCATCGAGGCCGGCGCCTTCGTCAACACCTCGGTGATCTGGGAATCCAGGGGACAGGCGCACCTCTTCGGTGCCCGTGGTGTGTCCGGAATCCTCAACGTGGAGATCACGCCGGAACTGGCGGTGCGTCTTGCGGGGGCGTACGCGACGACCCTGAAGAAGGGCTCGACCGTCACGACGGCCCGGGACCACTCGCGTGGTGCCCGAGCGCTGAAGCGGGCGGTGATCTCCGCGCTGCAGGCCAGTGCCATCGACGTACGGGACCTGGAGAACGTGCCGCTGCCCGTGGCGCGGCAGCAGACCGCGCGGGGCAGTGCCGGCGGAATCATGATCCGAACGACGCCCGGGGTGCCGGACTCCGTCGACATCATGTTCTTCGATGGCCAGGGCGCCGACCTGTCCCAGGGCAGCCAACGGAAGCTGGACCGGGTCTTCGCGCGCCAGGAGTACCGGCGTGCCTTCCCCGGGGAGATCGGTGACCTGCACTTCCCCGCCAGCGTCTTCGACTCGTACACCGGGTCGCTGCTGCGGAATGTCGACACGACCGGGATCGCGGACTCCGGGCTCAAGGTCGTCGTGGACGCGTCCAACGGAAGTGCCGGTCTCGTGCTGCCGAGCCTGCTCGGGAAGCTCGGGGTCGACTCGCTGACGATCAATCCCGGCCTCGACGAGTCCAGGCCGACCGAGACGGCCGACATGCGGCGGTCGGGCATGGTGCGGCTCGGGGAGATCGTGGCGTCCTCGGGCGCCGCGTTCGGTGTGCGGTTCGACCCCGTCGGTGAGCGACTGTCGCTCGTCGACGAGAAGGGGCGCATCATCGAGGACGACCGCGCGCTGCTCGTCATGCTGGACCTCGTCGCCGCCGAGCGTCGCAGCGGCAGGGTCGCGCTTCCGGTGACCACGACCCGGATCGCCGAGCAGGTGGCGGCGTACCACGGGACCCAGGTCGAGTGGACGACCACCTCTCCCGACGACCTCACGCGCGTCGGCGGTGAGGAAGGGACGATCTTCGGCGGCGACGGCAAGGGCGGTTTCATCGTCCCCGAGTTCAGCAGCGTGTACGACGCCACCGCGGCCTTCGTACGGCTCATCGGGCTCGTGGCGCGGACGCAGCTCACGCTCAGCCAGATCGACGCGCGGATCCCACGGGCGCACGTCCTGAAGCGGGATCTGGCGACGCCGTGGGCCGTCAAGGGCCTGGTGATGCGGCGGGTCGTCGAAGCGGCCGGAGATCGCTTCGTGGACACCACGGACGGCGTGCGTGTGGTGGAGACCGACGGGCGCTGGGTGATGGTGCTGCCGGACCCGGCCGAGGCCGTGACCCATCTGTGGGCCGAGGGGCCGGACGACGCCTCCGCGCAGGCCCTGCTCGACGAGTGGTCGGCGGTCGTGGACAGCGCCGGCCGGTAGAACGGGCTGCACGCGTGCGTGCCGGACAAGTGTCCCCAACGGGGCCTGTCCGGCACGCCGGTGGGGCCGTTCGGAGGTAGTGGCCGCGACGTGCGACGATGTGCGGCATGCCGCAGCAACCCCCCATTCGGAGCACACCCACGCGGCCCCGGCGCCCGGATGCGTCCATGTCGTTGATCACCAACGTCATGGACCACAGCCTCGACGACGGATACGCCGAGGCCGCCGCTCGGAAGAGGGCCGCGGGCGACGCCGGCATGCCGAAGACCCTCAGGGCGAAGCTGGGGCTCGCCGCCGGCCTGGTGCTCGCGGCCCTCGTCGTGACCGTCGGGGCGGCACAGGCGCGGGTCGCCGCTCCGGTCGTCGCCAAGGAGCGGGAAGAACTGGTCGACCGCATCGACCGGGAGACCGAGGCGGCGGACAAGCTGGAGGACTCCGTCGACAAGCTGCGCGAGGACGTCAGCGCGCGGCAGCGCGAGGCGCTGAAGCACAGCGGCGGCAGTGCCCGGTCGGAGTTGGTGGGCATCCTGTCGGGTGCCGTGGCGGTGCACGGTCCCGGCGTGAAGCTCGTGGTGAACGATGCCAAGGAAGCGGCCGCGGGAGGTGACGGTGATGCCCGTGAGAACTCCGGCTTCTCCGACACCGGACGCGTGCGCGACCGGGACATGCAGCGCGTGGTCAACGGGCTGTGGGAGTCGGGCGCCGAGGCGATCTCCATCAACGGGCAGCGGCTGACGGCGCTGTCCGCGATCAGGGCCGCGGGAGACGCGATACTGGTCGACAACAAGCCGCTGGTGCCGCCGTACACGGTGCTCGCGGTGGGGGACGGGCAGCGGCTGAGCACTCGGTTCCAGAACAGCGCGGACGGGTTGTATCTCAACGCGCTGCAGGAGAGCTACGGCATCAGGACAGCCATCTCCGCGGAGGACGACCTCCGGCTGCCTGCCGCACCGAGTGTGATCGTACGTACAGCACAGCCGAGCATTGAGAAGAGCGAGAAGGGCACATCGTGATCGCCGTACTGGGCCTCGTCGTGGGAGTCGTGGCCGGCCTGTTGGTCCGGCCTGAGGTTCCGGCGGTGGTCGAGCCTTATCTGCCGATCGCTGTCGTGGCGGCGCTCGACGCCGTCTTCGGCGGACTGCGGGCCATGCTCGACGGGATCTTCGACGACAAGGTCTTCGTGGTGTCGTTCCTGTCGAATGTCGTCGTGGCCGCGCTGATCGTGTTCCTGGGTGACAAGCTGGGCGTGGGCGCCCAGTTGTCGACCGGTGTGGTGGTCGTCCTCGGTATCCGGATCTTCTCCAACGCCGCGGCGATCCGCCGGCACGTGTTCCGGGCGTGAGGCCGATGAGCGAGCAGGACGGCAAGCGCGCCGAGGAGCACGGCGACACGCGCGATGAGCAGCGCGAGGAGCGCGGCGAATCCGGGAACGGGCTGCGCAAGGAACTGCCCCAGGAGGTGTCCGCGCCCGCGTCGGCCCCCGCCGCCCAGGACGCCCCGGAGCCCGACCCGGGGCCTGAACCGGAGGCGGAGGATCCCGAGCCGCGGCTGACCGGTCGGCAGCGGCTGGTGCAGGGGCTGTGGCCGCCGCGTTTGTCACGGGCCCAACTCATCGTCGCGGTGCTGCTGTTCGGTCTCGGGTTCGGGCTGGCCGTGCAGGTGGCCTCGAACAGTGACAGCGACAGTGCCCTGCGCGGTGCGCGGCAGGAAGATCTCGTCCGGATCCTCGATGAACTGGATGACCGCACACAGCGTCTTGAGGACGAGAAGCAAGGTCTCGAGAAGCAGCGCGACGAGCTGGAGAACAGCTCGGACCAGGCCGAGGAGGCCCGGAAGCAGACGATCGAGAAGGAGAGGCAACTCGGCATCCTCGCGGGCACCGTGGCCGCGCAGGGGCCCGGCATCACCATGACCATCGAGGACACGAAGGGGACGGTCGAGGCGGACATGCTGCTCGACGCGATCCAGGAGCTGCGCGCGGCGGGTGCGGAGGCGATCCAGGTGAACGGCGTGCGGGTCGTCGCCGGCACCTACCTCACGGACTCGGGCAACGGTGTGAGCGTCGACGGGAACAAGATCACCGCGCCCTATCGTTTCAAGGTCATCGGCAAGCCGCAGGACCTCGAGCCGGCGCTCAACATCCCCGGAGGCGTGGTGCAGACTCTCGAGAAGGAACAGGCCACGGCCACGATCGAGCGGTCGACCAAGATCGTCGTGGACGCCTTGCGAGCGGCGAAGCGGCCTGACTACGCTCGGTCGTCCTCGCAGTGAACCGGGGGTGCATGGGCGGCGTCCGGCGAGGGCATGAGGTTGCGGGGGGTCGGCGCACCGAATGGGTGGTGCGTGGTGGAAACTGTCTGGTGCAGACGGACGTTGTCAGGATGTCCGGGTCGGTCAGAGTGTTCAGTCAGGGTTCGTCCTGCCCCACGGGCGGGTCTGTTTCGGTCAAGGGGAATCGCCCGTGAAGTTGTTTGCGAAGTTGTTCGGCAAGAGCGCGCGAGAGGGCAGCGACAACGCCACCGCTCGTCATCGCGCACAGCCTGACGCGGAAGGCCAGCGGCCGCTCTTCCGTGACCAGGTCGGTGGTCCGGGCGGGGACATTTCCGGAGGTCAGGGCGCGCCGTCGGTTGACCCTGCGCAGCCCGGCGGCATAGGTTTCGGCCAACCGTCAGCCTCAGGTGCGGGTGGGGGCTTCTCCGACCCGTATGCGTCCAATGCTCCTGGTGGGCAGCCGCGGCAGGAGGATCCGATGTCGGCCCTGGTGTGTACGAGGTGCGGTAACCGCAACGCGGAGAACAGCCGCTTCTGCTCGAACTGCGGCGCGCCGCTGCGGGCCGGGGCGGCGGCGGAGCGTCCGTCCGAGACGACGTCCACGATCTCCATCTCCGGCCTTGAGGCCTACGACAGCGAGACCACCGGCCAGACGCCGATGCCGACGCTGTCCCCCGAGGCGCAGGCGGCCGTCGACGCGCTGCCGCTGGGCTCCGCGCTCCTGGTCGTGCGTCGCGGGCCGAACTCGGGCAGCCGCTTCCTGCTGGACGGCGATCTGACCACGGCCGGGCGTCACCCGCAGAGCGACATCTTCCTGGACGACGTGACGGTCTCCCGGCGGCACGTGGAGTTCCGCCGCGGCCAGGACGGCTCGTTCACGGTGGCCGACGTGGGCAGCCTGAACGGTACGTACGTGAACCGCGAGCGGATCGACCAGGTTGCCCTGAACAACGGTGACGAGGTGCAGATCGGCAAGTACCGGCTGGTCTTCTACGCCAGCCAGCGGGGCTACTGACCCGGGTTCGTTCCGGGGCGACCCCCAGCGAAGGTCCATCCGTCAGGGAAGGTCCATGCTTCGAACACCGAGCGGCGGTGCCGGGCACGGCGCCGCCGCCACGGACAGTGGGCTGATGAGCATCGGCACGGTGCTGAACGTGCTGCGCGACGAGTTTCCCGAAGTCACCATCTCCAAGATCCGTTTCCTGGAGTCGGAGGGGCTCATCGAGCCGCAGCGGACCCCCTCGGGGTACCGCAAGTTCAGCGCCCACGACGTCGAGCGCCTCGGTCACGTCCTGAGGATGCAGCGGGACCACTATCTGCCCCTGAAGGTGATCCGGGAGCACCTGGAGGCCATGGAACGCGGTGAGGCCGTACCCCTGCCGGCGCTGGGCCGTCAGCGGGACGGCGACGCCGTGCCCGAACCGGCCGAGGGGCCCACGGCCGCCAGGATCGGGCGTGCCGAGCTGCTCGCCGCCGCCGGGGTCGAGGAGGAGGAGCTCGGGGAGTGGGAGTCGTACGGGCTCGTCACTCCACTGGAGGACGGGGCGTACGACGCCGAGGCGGTCACGGTGGCCTCGCTCGTCGCCGAGCTCGGGCGGTTCGGGATCGAGCCGCGGCACCTGCGGGTGATGAAGGCCGCCGCCGACCGTGAGGCCGGGCTCGTGGACCAGGTCGTGGCCCCGCTGAGGCGGCACCGGAACCCGCAGACCAGGGCTCATGCCGAAGCCCGTGCGAAGGAACTCGCGGGGCTCACCGTGAAGCTGCACGCGGCGCTCGTGCAGACCGCGCTCGGGGTGCGGCTGCCGTGAGGCGGCCGGCCGCGCGGGGGCCGGATCAGGCGCCCGATCCCGGCCCGACTACCCAAACGTCCCGAGCACGGCCTAGGGTTGCTGTGTGAACGAGCTCGATGTCGTAGGTGTCCGGGTCGAAATGCCCTCCAACCAACCGATCGTGCTGCTGCGTGAAGTGGGAGGCGACCGATACCTCCCCATTTGGATCGGACCGGGGGAGGCGACGGCGATCGCCTTCGCCCAGCAGGGCATGGCTCCCGCGCGGCCGCTGACCCACGACCTCTTCAAGGACGTGCTGGAGGCTGTCGGTCAGGAGCTCACGGAGGTGCGCATCACGGACCTGCGTGAGGGCGTCTTCTACGCGGAGCTGGTCTTCGCCAGTGGCGTCGAGGTGAGTGCCCGCCCGTCCGACGCCATAGCGCTCGCCCTGCGCACCGGGACGCCGATCTACGGCAGCGACACAGTGCTCGACGACGCCGGAATCGCGATCCCGGACGAGCAGGAGGACGAGGTGGAGAAGTTCCGCGAGTTCCTCGACCAGATCTCCCCGGAGGACTTCGGCAGCAGCAGCCAGTGACCCCGGTCCGGTAAGCGCCGGGCGGGAGCAGCAGCGGTCAGTGAGGTGTGTGGGCGGCCCGGCGGACGATGTGGTCCGCGGCGGGGCCGCCCGCCGCGTTGTCCGGGTGAAATGCCCGCATGTGCCGGTGGCGAGTGAGAGCGTCACACGGCCCATGCCGAACGCATTCGGCTAGCCTTTCCCCGCGGTGGGGCACGGGAAACCACTCCTAGGGTGATTATCACTCGGCGTGGCGAGTGTGGCGATCGTTGACGCACCCCTGGTGACTGCCTACCGTCGAGAAGGCAGGTCAAGGACGGAGGTCGGCGTGAGAAGCAGCGGCGACGGTACGGCTGGGGGCGGCCCCGAGCGCAGTCTCAGGGCGAGCGGTCCGTACCCTCCCCCCGGCTCTCGGCTCCGCTCGAGCGGGGGATACTCCCAGCCCGGCGGCGCGGCCGATCACGCTCCGCAGCGACCGACGGCCGTGCCGAGCAGCGGAGGGACGACGTCCATGGCGTCCGAGCAGATCGGCTATCGAGGTCCCACGGCATGCGCCGCCGCCGGTATCACGTACCGGCAGCTGGATTACTGGGCCCGTACGGGTCTCGTCGAGCCGAGTGTGCGCCCCGCTTACGGGTCCGGGACTCAGCGGTTGTACAGCTTCCGGGACGTCGTCGTCCTGAAGATCGTCAAGCGGTTCCTCGACACCGGGGTGTCGCTGCAGAACATCCGCACAGCCGTCCGGCACCTGAGAGAACGCGGTTTCCGCGACCTGGAGCGGATGACGCTGATGAGCGACGGCGCGACGGTGTACGAGTGCACCTCGCCGGACGAAGTCCACGCCCTGCTCCAAGGGGGCCAGGGCGTCTTCGGGATCGCCGTGGGCGTGGTGTGGCGGGACGTCGAGAGCGCCCTGTCCCAGCTGCACGGGGAGCGGATCGACACCGGCGAGACGCTGGTCGGGCCCAACCCGGCGGACGAGCTGGCGCGACGGCGGAACCGGGCTGTCTGAGCCCTGGGCAGTGTGCGGCCGCAGTAGGCGGGACGTTTCCGCGCCGCACGGCAAGCGGTTCCGGCCGGCGCGGTCCGAGGGGTCCGAGTGGTCGCCGGGGGCGTTGTCAGTGGCGTAGGGCAGCATCGGAGATGTGAGAACCGCGCCTACGATCCTGCATCTCGACATGGATGCCTTCTTCGCCTCGGTGGAGCAGGCGTCCAAGCCGAGTCTGCGCGGGAAGGCCGTGGTCGTGGGCGGCCTCGGGCCCCGGGGTGTGGTGGCCACGGCGTCGTACGAGGCGCGGGTCTTCGGGGTGCATTCGGCGATGCCCATGGGGCAGGCCAGGCGGCTCGCGCCCAATGCGGCGTATCTCGTGCCGCGCTTCGGGTTCTACAAGGCGATCAGCGAGCGGGTCATGGAGCTGCTGCGGGCGCTGTCGCCGCTCGTGGAGCCGTTGAGCCTCGACGAGGCGTTCGTGGACCTGGAGGCCGGGGGAGCGGCCTGGGACGAGCAGTCGGCGCGCCTGGTCGGGGCGCAGCTGCGCGCCGACATCCGGGCCGTCACGGGGCTGACGGGGTCGGTGGGGCTCGCCGCCTCCAAGATGCTCGCGAAGATCGCCTCGGAGCAGGCCAAGCCCGACGGACTGGTGGTGATCGAGCCGGGGACCGAGCGGGCCATGCTCGGGCCGATGTCGGTGCGGACGCTTCCGGGGGTGGGGCCGGCGACGGGCGACCACCTTCGGCGGGCCGGGATCACCACGGTCGAGGAGATCGTCGAGGCGGGCGAGGACGAGCTGGTCCGGTTGCTCGGGAAGGCGCACGGGCACGGCCTCTACGCGATGGCGCTGGCGCGGGACGACCGGCCCGTGGTGGCGGAGCGGGAGACGAAGTCGGTGTCGGTCGAGGACACCTACGACGTGGACATCCATGACCGGGTGCGGGTCGGGCTGGAGGTGCAGCGGCTTGCCGACCGGTGCGTGCGGCGGCTGCGCGGGGCCGGGCTGTCCGGGCGGACGATCGTGCTGAAGGTGCGGCGGTACGACTTCTCGACGCTCACCCGTTCCGAGACGCTGCGGGGGCCGACGGACGATCCCGCGGTGATTCGTGAGGCGGCGGCCCGGCTGCTGGACTCGGTCGACACGACGGGCGGGGTGCGGTTGCTCGGGGTCGGGGTCAGCGGGCTCGCCGACTACACGCAGGAAGACCTCTTCGCGCAGGCGGCGGGGGAGCGGGCCGTCGCGGAGGGGCCGGTCGAGGAGCACGCCGCGGCGCAGGCCGAGGAGCAGCCGGCGCTCGCCGACCGGCGGTGGCCTGCCGGGCATGACGTGCGGCACGCCGAGTTCGGGCACGGGTGGGTGCAGGGCAGCGGTCTGGGGCGGGTGACCGTGCGGTTCGAGACGCCCGGCTCGACGCCCGGGCGGGTGCGGACCTTCCGGGTGGACGACCCTGATCTGGAGCCGGCGGAGCCGTTGCCGCTGGTCTTACGAAGACCTGAGGGGGCTGGTGGTGCCGGTTCCGCTGGAGCTGTGGGTGGCGGCGGGAGTGGTGTTCGTGGGGCGCGGGCCTCCGGGAGTGCGCAGTCCGCGGCCTCGCAGGGGTAGCGGTGGTCGTGTGGTGTCCGGTTTCCGGAGGGTGGCGAGACCAGCCGCCGTCGGGGGCCCGGCTGCGCGGCGGCGCGCTCGGCGAGAGGGAGGTAAGGGCGGTGGCGGCAGGGCCGGCGTCAGGGCGTCGGCTCGTCCGTGCCGGCCAGTTTGCCGAAGCTGTGGTCCGGGAGTGGGGGAGGAGCGGCGATGTCGAGACCGTAGTGGTGGTAGAGCTGGAGTTCCTGCTCCGGGGAGAGGTGGCGGCCGACGCCGAAGTCGGGGGCGTCCTTGATCAGGGCGCGGTCGAAGGGGACGTGGAGGGCGCCGTCGATCAGTTCGCTGGGCTCCAGAGGGACGAACGCGTCCCTGCTGAACAGGCCGGTCCGTATGGCCGCCCACTCGGGCTCGCCGGTGGCGTCGTCGAGGTAGACCTCGTCGATCGTGCCGATCCTGGTTCCGTTGCGGTCGAATGCCTTGCGGCCGATCAGGTTGCGCGGATCGATATCGGTTCGCACGGGCCCTCCACGTGGTCGCAAGTCATCCGTAAGCACAACAAAACGGCACAATCGGAGAGGTGGCCACTCGAAGGTTCGTGCGTTGACCGCGCTGGTACGCTGGCAGCGGCTGTTGACCCTGTGCGGGAGAGTCCTCCGGACACCACCGGAGGCGCCGAAGGAGCAAATCCTCCCCGGAATCTCTCAGGCCCACGTACCGCACGGACGAGGTCACTCTGGAAAGCAGAGCGGGTGTCGACGGCTTCCGCTCTCACCGACGGTGAAAGCCGGAGGCCTTCGGGCGATCCGGTGAAGCTCTCAGGTTGAGATGACAGAGGGGGAGGCCGTCCGGGTACCCGCGCCGTGGTGCCCCTCGAAGGTCGTGTGACCAGGAGGCCTCCGCAAATGACCGCCCACCGCATTCCGCTCTCCGAGCTCGAAGAGGCAGTCCCCTTCGAGCAGCGCCACATCGGCCCCGACCACGAGGCCTGCGCCAAGATGCTCGCGCAGGTCGGCTATGGCTCGCTGGACGAGCTGACGGCCGCTGCCGTCCCGGCCGTGATCAAGAGCACCGAGGCCCTCGATCTGCCGAGCGCGCGCAGTGAGGCCGAGGTGATCGCCGAGCTGCGCTCCCTCGCCGACCGCAACCAGGTCCTAGGCTCCATGATCGGGCTCGGCTACTACGGCACGTTCACGCCGCCGGTCATCCTGCGCAACGTCATGGAGAACCCGGCCTGGTACACGGCCTACACGCCGTACCAGCCGGAGATCTCGCAGGGGCGGCTGGAGGCGCTGCTCAACTTCCAGACCATGGTCGCCGACCTCACCGGACTGCCGACCTCCGGTGCCTCCCTGCTGGACGAGGGCACCGCGGCCGCCGAGGCCATGGCGCTGTCGCGGCGGATGGGCAAGAACAAGAAGGGCCTGTTCCTGGTCGACGCGGACGCGCTGCCGCAGACCATCGCCGTGATCCAGACCCGGGCCGAGCCGACCGGCGTCGAGGTCGTCGTCGCGGACCTCAGCGAGGGCATCCCGGCCGAGGTCGCCGAGCGCGAGATCAACGGCGTGCTGATCCAGTACCCGGGCGCCTCCGGTGCCGTACGGGACATCAAGCCGGTCATCGACCAGGCGCACGAACTCGGGGCGCTCGTCACCGTCGCCGCCGACCTGCTCGCGTTGACGCTGCTGAAGTCGCCCGGGGAGCTGGGCGCGGACATCGCGGTCGGGACCACCCAGCGCTTCGGTGTGCCGATGGGCTTCGGCGGGCCGCACGCCGGCTACATGGCCGTCCAGGAGAAGATGGCGCGCAGCCTGCCCGGGCGGCTGGTCGGCGTGTCCGTGGACGCCGACGGGAACAAGGCCTACCGGCTGGCGCTGCAGACCCGCGAGCAGCACATCCGCCGGGAGAAGGCGACCAGCAACATCTGCACGGCGCAGGTGCTGCTCGCCGTCATGGCCGGCATGTACGCCGTCTACCACGGGCCGGAGGGTCTGAAGGGCATCGCCCGGCGCACCCACCGGTACGCCACGGTCCTCGCCGCCGGGCTCGCGAACGGCGGCGTCGAGGTCGTGCACGGCTCCTACTTCGACACCCTCACCGTGCGCGTCGCGGGCCGGGCCGCGGAGGTCGTGGCCGCCGCGCGGGACAACGGGGTCAACCTGCGTCTCGTCGACGCCGACCACGTCTCGATCGCCTGCGACGAGACCACCACGCGGGCCCAGCTGCGGGCCGTGTGGGCCGCCTTCGGTGTCGAGGGCGTCATCGAGGCCCTGGACGCCGCCGCGGAGGACGGGCTTCCGGCCGGTCTGCTGCGTACCGACGACTACCTGACGCACCCGGTCTTCCACCAGTACCGCTCCGAGACCGCCATGCTGCGCTACCTGCGCCGGCTGGCCGACCGGGACTACGCGCTCGACCGCGGCATGATCCCGCTGGGCTCCTGCACCATGAAGCTCAACGCGACCACCGAGATGGAGCCGGTCACCTGGCCCGAGTTCGGGCAGCTGCACCCCTTCGCGCCCGCCGAGCAGGCCCAGGGCTACCTCACGCTCATCCACGAGCTGGAGGACCGGCTCGCCGAGGTCACCGGGTACGACAAGGTCTCCCTCCAGCCGAACGCCGGGTCGCAGGGCGAGCTGGCCGGACTGCTCGCCGTACGCGGGTACCACCGGGCCAACGGCGACGAGCAGCGCACCGTGTGCCTGATCCCGTCGTCCGCGCACGGCACCAACGCCGCGAGCGCGGTCATGGCGGGCATGAAGGTCGTCGTCGTGAAGACGGCCGAGGACGGCGAGATCGACGTCGAGGACCTGCGGGCGAAGATCGAACAGTACCGTGACGAGCTGGCGGTGCTGATGATCACCTACCCGTCCACGCACGGCGTGTTCGAGGAGCACGTCTCCGAGATCTGCGCGCAGGTGCACGAGGCGGGCGGTCAGGTCTACGTCGACGGGGCCAACCTCAACGCGCTCGTGGGGCTCGCCAAGCCGGGGCACTTCGGCGGGGACGTCTCGCACCTGAACCTGCACAAGACCTTCTGCATCCCGCACGGCGGCGGCGGTCCCGGCGTCGGTCCGGTCGCGGTGCGCGAGCACCTCGCGCCCTACCTGCCGAACCACCCGCTGCAGCCCGAGGCCGGGCCGGAGACGGGCGTCGGGCCCATCTCCGCGGCGCCCTGGGGCTCCGCCGGGATCCTGCCGATCTCCTGGGCCTACGTCCGGCTCATGGGCGGCGAGGGGCTGAAGCGGGCCACGCAGGTGGCGGTGCTCAGCGCCAACTACATCGCCAAGCGCCTGGAGCCGCACTACCCGGTGCTGTACACCGGCCCGGGCGGGCTCGTCGCGCACGAGTGCATCATCGACCTGCGGCCGCTGACCAAGGCGACCGGCGTGAGCGTCGACGACGTGGCCAAGCGGCTGATCGACTACGGCTTCCACGCGCCGACGATGTCGTTCCCGGTGGCCGGGACGCTGATGATCGAGCCGACCGAGTCGGAGGACCTGACCGAGCTGGACCGGTTCTGCGAGGCGATGATCGCCATCCGCGCCGAGATCGAGAAGGTCGGCTCAGGTGAGTGGCCCGCGGACGACAACCCGCTGCGGAGCGCCCCGCACACCGCCGGCGCGCTCGCCGGGGAGTGGGAGCACGCCTACAGCCGTGAGGAGGCCGTCTTCCCGGCCGGGGTCGCGGCGGCCGACAAGTACTGGCCGCCGGTGCGCCGCATCGACCAGGCGTTCGGCGACCGGAACCTGGTCTGCTCCTGCCCGCCGCTGGACGCGTACGAGGACTGATCCGGCGAGCGCCGGTTCGCGGGAGGGGCTCCGCCGCGCGGGGGCCCCTCCCGTCATGGGGCGGTGAGTGCTACCTCGGTCGACTTGATCAGGGCGACGACGGGGGTGCCGGGCGACAGGGCGAGGTCGTCCGCCGCGTCCTTGGTGATCGCGGCGGTCAGCGCGCCGTCCTCGACGGTGACGCGGACGGAGGCCATCGCGTCGCCGGTCGTGACGTCCTGGACCGTGCCCGGGAGCCGGTTGCGGATGGACAGGCCCTCGACGGGGGCGGTGGCCAGCGCGATCTCCGTCGACTTCACCAGGGCGCGCACGGCGGTGCCCGGCGCGAGGCGGAGTTCCTCGGCGGCCTCCCGGGTGATCGCCGCGGTGAGGTCCTGGCCGCCGGCGAGGCGGACCCTGACCGTCGCCATGACCTCGCCGGGCGTGACGGCCGTGACGACGCCGGGGAGCTGGTTGCGGATGCTCAGGCTCATGGGGGCACGGTAGCCCGGCGCGTCGCCTATGCCGGGTATGCGTGCGTCTGCGTCGCCTTGACCGCCGCCCACACCGGTGCCCCGGGGTGCAGATCGAGTTCGGCCGCGGCGACCGTGGTGAGGTCGGCGGTCAGGGGCAGCTCACCGGTGAGGTCGGCGCGGATCTGGTCGCCGTGCGTCTCCAGACCGGCGACCTCGCAGTGCCAGAGGTTGCGGGCGCTGGAGCCGGTCGGGCGGTCCCGGTGCAGCGTCACCGCGCCGGGCGGGAACGCCACGAAGACCGGGCCGGACAGCTCCTCCGTGGTCGTGATGTCCGGGCCCGCGTCCAGCCGGACCGTGTGGCCCTCGGCCCGCCCCTTGTAGAGGTTGAGGCCGACGAGCCGGGCGATGTAGTCCGTGCGGGGATGGCGGGCGATGTCCGAGGGCGTGCCCTCCTGGACGACCCGGCCGTCCTCGACGACGACCAGGCGGTCGGCCAGCACCATGGCGTCCAGCGGGTCGTGCGTGACGAGCACGGCCACGGCCTCGAACTCGGCGAGGTGGCGCCGGAGCTGGGCGCGCACCTCCAGACGGGTACGGGCGTCGAGCGCGGCCAGCGGCTCGTCCAGGAGCAGCAGCCGGGGCCGGGTGGCCAGGGCACGGGCCAGGGCCACGCGCTGGGCCTGACCGCCGGACAGGCGGCGGGGCTTGGCCCCGGCGTGGTCGGCGAGGCCCATGCGGTCGAGCCACTCGGCGGCCTGGGCACGGGCCTCGGCCTTGCCGGCGCCCCGGCAGCGCGGCCCGAAGGCGACGTTGTCCAGGGCCGTCAGATGCGGGAAGAGCAGGTAGTCCTGGAAGACGACACCGACCGGGCGGGACTCGGGTGCCGTACCGTCCAGCCGGGTGCCGTCCAGACGCAGATGGCCGGACGTGAGCGGGATCAGGCCCGACAGCGCGCGCAGGGCCGTGGTCTTGCCGGCGCCGTTGGGGCCGAGCAGGGCGACGACCTCGCCGGGCGCCGCGGTGAGCGTGATGTCGAGGCGGAACGCGCCCCGGTCGACGACGAGACGGGCGTCGAGGCCTTCGGGGAGGAGGCCGGGGGGCGGTGCGCCGAGGTGGGTCGTCTCGGTCATGGGGATCACGTCCAGGGGGTCAGGGGCCGGGTCACGGCGTCACGACGCCGTCATCCAGCGGTCCCGCAGGGCCGCCAGTACGGCGATGGACACGGCCAGCAGCACCAGGCTGAGGGCGATCGCCGCGGCCGGGTCGTTCTGGAGGGCGAGGTACACCGCGAGGGGCATGGTCTGCGTACGGCCCGGGAAGTTGCCCGCGAAGGTGATCGTCGCGCCGAACTCCCCGAGCGCCCGGGCCCAGGCCAGCACCGCACCGGCCGCGATGCCCGGCGCGATCAGCGGCAGGGTGACCCGGCGGAACGCGGTGAAGCGGGAGGCGCCCAGGGTGGTGGCGGCCTCCTCGTAGCGCGGGTCGGCGGCCCGCAGGGTGCCCTCGACGCTGATGACGAGGAACGGCATCGCCACGAAGGTCTCGGCGAGGACCACCCCCGTGGTGGTGAAGGGCAGCGTGATCCCGAACCAGGAGTCGAGCCACTGCCCGATCACGCCGTTGCGCCCGAAGGCGAGCAGCAGGGCCACACCGCCCACGACCGGCGGCAGCACCAGCGGCAGCGTCACCAGGGCGCGGACGAAACCGCGGCCCGGGAAGCGTGTGCGGGCCAGCAGCCAGGCCAGGGGCACACCGACGACCAGGCTCAGCGCCGTGGCCGCCGTGGCGCAGACGAGGGACAGCCGGAGCGCCTCCCACACCTCGGCGCTGGTCAGCTGTTCGGGGAGGCTGCGCCAGGGCGCCCGGACGAGCAGGGCGAGCAGGGGCAGCAGCAGGAACGCCAGGCCGATGAGCGCGGGCACCAGCAGGGGGATCGGCACCGCCCGGGACCGGCGGCGGTGGCGGTCGCGGCGGGGACGGCTCTCCACTGTGTCGGTCACGGCTTGAGGAACCCGGCCCGGGACAGCACCCTCTGGCCCTCGGCGGAGCGGACCAGGGCGATGAAGGCCTTCGCCGTCTCGGGGTTGGGGGCGTTCTTGAGCTGGGCGATCGGATAGTCGTTGACGGCCTCGGCCGACTCGGGGAACTCCACGCCCGTCACCTTGTCGCCCGCCGCGCGCACATCGGTCCGGTAGACGACGGCCGCGTCGGCCTCCTTCAGCTCGACCTTGGTCAGGGCGCTCTTCACGTCCTGTTCGTAGGAGACGGGGGTGAGCTTCAGGCCTCCGGCGTCCAGGGCCTGCCGGGCGGCGGCGCCGCAGGGAACGGTCCTGTCGCACAGGACGACCTTCAGGCCGGGCTTGGTGAGGTCCTTGAGGGAGGAGATCTTGTCGGGGTTGCCCGGCAGGGTGGCGATCTCCAGCCGGTTGCGGACGAAGGTGGCCGGCGTGCCCGACGCGTCCCCCTTGTCCGTCACGATCGCCATGGTCTTGGTGCTGGCGGCGGCGAAGACGTCGGCGGGGGCGCCGCCGGTGATGCTGGCGGCGAGGGTGTCGCTGCCGCCGAAGTTGAACGTGACCTTGGTGCCCGGGTGCTGCTGCTCGAAGGTCTTGCCCAGGGCCTCGAAGCTCTCCTCCAGCGAGGCGGCGGCGAAGACGGTGACCGTGCCGGAGAGCTTCGACGAGGAGGAGCCCTTGTCCGAACCCGTGGCGGAGGAGGAACAGGCGCTCAGCGTCAGCAGCGCGGCGGCGGACACACCGGCGACCTGAAGCATCCGGCGGGCCCGGTGCGCGGAACGGGTCATCTCGGGGCCACTCCCTCTGTGTGCGGGAGGAAGAGCCCGCAGGGCCCTTCCCATACGCCGATCATACTGACGCATTTGCGAGGCTGAAGTCTCCTGTCGCATCGCATGAGCGAGGCCAGCAGAGGTGATGAGTGTGTATGTGCGGACCTACGACAGGTCAGGTGCGGTCGATGTGGACGTTCGTCGACTTCACCCGGGCCGTCGCCTCCATGCCGACCTCCAGGCCCAGTTCCTCCACGGCCTCGCGGGTGAGCAGGGAGACGAGCCGGTGCGGGCCGGCCTGGATCTCGACCTGGGCGGCGACGTCGCCGAGTTTGATCGCGGTGACGATGCCGGGGAAGGCGTTGCGCGCCGAGGTGTACGGGGTGTCCTCCTCGGCGGTGCCGGACCGGGCGAGTTCCACGGAGAACGCGGCCAGGTCCCGTCCGTCGACCAGCCGCCGGCCGGTCTCGTCGCGGTGGGTGGTGAGGCGGCCCGCGTCCGCCCAACGCCGGGCGGTGTCGGGGCTCACGCCGAGCAGCCGTGCTGCCTGGCCGATCGTGTAGGACTGCATGCCGGTCACGATAGGGGCGGGGGAGGGGAACGGCGGTTGCGGGGTTGCGTGTTGGGTATAACGCGATATAACGTAAGAGGTCGAAGCGGATGGGTGCGATCGGGGTGGGGTCGATGGTGGCTGAGGTGGCGAGGATCGGTGGATCGCCCGAGGTGAGGGCCTCGCACGCGGACCGGGACCGGATCGTGGACGTGCTGCGTGTCGCCGCGGGGGACGGCCGGCTGACCATGGGGGAACTCGACGAGCGGGTGGAGGCCGCGCTGTCCGCCCGTACGGTGGGCGAGCTGGCGGTGCTGACGGCGGATCTGCCCGAGGCCGTGACCCAGGGCGCCGTCGAGGCCGACGACGTCGTGCGGATCGAGCAGGAGGGCTCCTCGACCCGCCGGGGCGACGCCTGGGTGGTGCCGCGTCGGCTGGAGGTCCGTTCGGCGTGGGGCGAGGTGACGCTCGACTTCACCGACGCGGTGATCACGCAGGACACGCTGCACATCGACCTCGACATGCGAGGGGGCGCCCTGAAGGTGCTGACGCGGCCGGGGGTCGTGGTGGACACCGACGCGCTGGTGGCGAACTACTCCAAGATCAAGGCGCGCCCGGCTGCCGAGGCTCCCGTCGTGCTGCGCGTACGGATCACCGGTGAGATCAACTTCGGGCAGGTCGTGGTGCGTCCGCCCCGCAGGGGCTTCGGCAGACGCAGAGCGGCGGCCTGACTCAGCCCACGTGCACCCTCGGCCGGCGCTTCCGGTCCGGTTCCGCCTCGCGCAGGACCTCGCGGGTCACCGGGGCGACCTCGCCCTGGCCGAACAGGAAGAAGCGCAGGAAGTTGGCGAAGGGCCCGCCCTCGGTCCACTCGAAGTAGATGTGCGGGGTGCGCCCGGTCGTGTCGCGGACATGGAGGAGCAGGGCGGCCAGGGCGTTGGGGATGGAGGAGGACTCCAGGGTGAGGACGCGGTAGCGGCCGTGGAGGACCTCGCCGCGTACGGTCAGGCCCGCCTCGAACTCGGACGGGTCGGTGACCGTCACCTCGACGAAGACGAAGTCCTCGTGCCCGGGCACGTCGTTGTCGTGCCGGATCTGCTCGATCTTGTCGCGGTACTCCGCGATGTCGCGCCGGTCGGGCTCGTTGGCGATGAACCGCAACCGGCGGCTGGCCATGTCGCGGACGAAGCGTTCCGCCATGTCGTCCAGGGTGACGCTGGTGACGCGGAGCTCGAACGCCCGGGCCAGTCGTGACAGCAGGGAGACCAGGATGATGCCGGCGATGAAGCAGGCGCCGATCTTCACACCGTCCGGACGCTCGATGACGTTGGCGACGGTCGTGTAGAGGAACACCGCGGAGATGACCGCGAAGGCGATGGTCCAGTTCCGCTGCCGGGCCTTGCGGGCGGCGATGGTCACGGCGATCGCGGCGGAGCTGATGAGGACCAGCACACCGGTGGCGTAGGCGCCGCCCTGGGCGTTGACGTCGGCGTCGAAGATCCAGGTGACCAGGAAGGCGATCAGCGTGAAGACGATGACCATGGGGCGCACGGCACGGGCCCAGTGCGGGGCCATGCCGTAGCGGGGCAGGTACCGCGGCATCAGGTTGAGCAGGCCGGCCATCGCGGAGGCGCCGGCGAACCACAGGATGGCGATGGTCGAGACGTCGTAGACGGTGCCGAAGGTGTTGCCCAGGTAGTCGTGCGCCAGGTAGGCCAGCGCGCGGCCGTTGGCCTGGCCGCCCGCCTCGAACTCCTTCTCGGGGATGAGGAGGGTGGTGATGAAGCTGGTCGTGATCAGGAAGACGCTCATGATCAGCGCGGCCGTGGTGAGCAGCTTCTTGGTGTCGCGGATACGGCCGGTCGGCTGGGCCTCGGTGTCGTCCGGGTCGCCCTTGACGTGCGGCATCACGGCGACGCCGGTCTCGAACCCGGACAGGCCGAGGGCCAGCTTCGGAAAGACGAGCAGGGCGACGCCGATCATGACGAAGACGTTGCCGTGCTGGGTGGTGAGGGCGCTCGACCAGTCGGTGATCACGTGGCCGGCGGTGATGACGTGGTAGAGGCCGACCACCACGACGACCGCGTTCAGTGCGAGGTAGGCGCCCACCAGGGCGACCGCGACGCCGATCGCCTCCAGGAAGCCCTTGAGGAAGACCGCCCCGAGCAGCGCCACGAGGATGAGGGTGATCAGCATCTGCTGGTCGTGCAGTACGCCGGTCAGATGCGGGTTCTCCACGAGGTGGGTGGAGGCGTCGGCGGCCGACAGCGTGATGGTGATGAGGAAGTCGGTGGCCGCGAAGCCCAGCAGGGTCAGCACGAACAGCTTGCCCTGCCAGAAGGACAGGAGCCGCTCCAGCATCGCGATCGAGCCCTCGCCGTGGGGACTCTCCTCGGCCACACGCCGGTAGACCGGCAGGGCGCCGGCCAGGGTGACGACGACCAGCACGATGGTCGCGATGGGGGAGAGCAGGCCGGCGGCGAGGGCGGCGATGCCCGGCTGGTAGCCGAGCGTGGAGAAGTAGTCGACGCCGGTCAGGCACATCACCCGCCACCAGGGCTGGCCCTGGTGCGGGGGCTCCGGTTCGGCGTGGGGCCCGGTATGGCCGCCGCCCTTGCCCATGTCGGACAGGCCCTGCAGCATCCAGGCGCGCAGGCGACCGGGTGGGGCGGGCTCCGTGACGCCCGGTCCGGGGTGCTCAGTGGTGGCCATCGACGTGCTCCCGATGTGCGGCTCAGTGCGGTTTCCGGCCATCACTGGACGGCCAGATCAGCGTAAGCGGAGCGTGATGCCATGGCCGGTGGATGTGGGGGCTGTGCGCGTCAAGCTTCCGTTAAGACTGGCGTGCGGGGTGGCCGTGCGACGGAAAACGCCAGTTGGGGGCGCGTACGGCGGCTCCGTCCCGTGAGGATGCGGTGCCGATCGTTCGGCTCGCGGGCGGGCACCCAGCGTGACCGTCGGATCCGTAAGGTTCGTCTCGCTGCTCGAATGTTTCGGCACCCTTCGGAGGTCCTCGTGTCGAGGAAAGATTCACCGTGTACAAGGGGTTGCCACTGTTTACCCCCTGTCTCTAGGGTGCGGCAGCAACGCATCTTTCTGAATCTCATTCGAAACTTTCGAGGAGCGCATGATGGGCGACCCGGCACTGTCCCGCCGCGGCTTCCTGGCGGCCTCCGCCGCCGCCGGTCTGGGGATGACGGCACTGACGGCATGCGGCGGGGACTCGGGCGGAGGGTCGTCCGGGACGACCACGATCGAGTGGTGGAACATCTCCACCACCGAGCCGACCAAGGGGGTCTGGGCCGCCCTGGCCCGGAAGTTCGAGGCGCAGAACCCCAAGGTCAAGGTGAAGATCGTCCAGCTGGAGAACGACGCCTACAAGGCGAAGATGACGGCCCTCACCTCCTCCGGGAAGCTGCCCGACATCTTCCACACCTGGGGCGGCGGCGTCCTGAAGCAGCAGGTCGACGCCGGGCTCGTCGAAGACCTCACGGACCGGACCAAGCCGTGGGGCGACGCCCTGCTGCCGGTCGCCCGCGAGCCGTACCTCCTCGACGACCGGGTCTACGGCATCCCGTTCGACATCGGCATGATCGGCTTCTGGTACAACAAGGCGCTGTTCAAGAAGGCCGGCATCAGCGCGCCGCCGACCACCTGGAGCGGCTTCCTCGACGCCGTGCGCAAGCTGCAGTCCGCCCAGGTCACGCCGCTGGCCCTGGCCGGCAAGGAGAGGTGGCCCGGCATGTACTACTGGGCGTACCTGGCGATGCGCACCGGCGGCGCCGGGGCGTTGCAGAAGGCCTACGGGGAGAAGGACTTCACCGGCGCACCCTTCGTCGAGGCGGGGGAGCACCTGGCGGAACTCGTCGCCCTGAAGCCGTTCCAGAAGGGCTTCCTCGGCGCCGCCTACTCCAGCCCCACCGGCCAGGCCGCCACCGTCGGCAACGGCAGGGCGGCGATGGAACTCATGGGGCAGTGGGCGCCCGTGGTACAGGCCGACGCGGGCAAGGGCCTCGGCAAAGACCTCGGGTTCTTCCCGTTCCCCGCGGTCGAGGGCGGCAAGGGCGCCATCACCGAGGTGTTCGGCGGCGGCGGCGGACACGCCCTGCGCCGGGGTGCCCCGCAGGAGGCCGTCGACTTCCTGAAGTTCTTCGCGTCCGAGGCCACCGACCTGGAACTGGTCAAGAAGACCGGCACCCTGCCCGTGGTCCCCGCGGCCGAGAGCGCCATCGCCGACCCCAATATCAAGGCCGTACAGGAACAGCTGAAGAAGGCCACGGGCTTCCAGCTCTACCTCGACCAGGCGTACGCGCCCGCCGTCGGCCAGGAGATCAACGACAGCGTCGCCGCGCTCATCGCCGGGTCCAAGTCGCCCGGGCAGGTCGCCCAGTCGATCACCAAGGTCACGAAGGAAGAGCAGTAGCCGGCGATGACCTCCACGTACCTGCCGGACAAACAGGCCGGCCGCGACGCCGGCCCCCCGGCCCCGGCCGCCCGCCGGGACAGGGGCCGCGCCCGGCGGCGCCGACTGAACTGGCTGACCGCGACGGGCTTCCAGCTGCCGGCCCTGGTGCTGTTCATGGGGCTCGTACTGCTGCCGATGCTGTTCGCGCTGTACGCCGCCTTCTTCCGCTGGGGTGGCTTCGGCATGCCCTCCGACTACGTCGGCGGCGAGAACTTCACCCGGCTCTTCCAGGACGACGTCTTCCTCGGCGACCTGTGGCGCTGCCTGGTCCTGGTGGTGCTGTCGCTGGTCGTCCAGCTGCCGTTCGCGCTCGCCATGGCCGTCCTGCTCAACCAGCGGCTGCGCGGCCGGGCGGTGTACCGGATGCTGTTCTTCGCGCCGTACGTCCTGTCCGAGGCGATCACCGGGATCCTGTTCGGCATGATCTTCGCCCCGGACGACGGCTTCGCCGACCAGGTCCTCGGCAAGGTCGGACTCGACGGGCTGGGCGGGGAGTGGTTCGCCGATCCGTCCACCGTCATGGCGACCCTGTTCCTGGTCATGACCTGGAAGTACTTCGGCTTCCACATGATGCTGTACCTGGCCGGGCTCCAGGCCGTCCCCCGGGAGCTGACCGAGGCGGCGCTCATCGACGGGGCCGGCCCCTGGCAGCGCTTCCGCAACGTGACGCTGCCGCTGCTGGCGCCCACCCTGCGCATCAGCGTGTTCCTGTCGGTCATCGGGGCGATCCAGCTCTTCGACCTGGTGTGGGTCACCACCGCCGGCGGCCCCGACCACCACTCCGAGACGATGGCCGTGACCATGTTCCAGTACGGCTTCAAGCGCTACCAGGTCGGCTACGCCAGCGCGATCAGCGTGGTCATGTTCGCCATCAGCCTCGTCTTCGCCCTCGCCTACCAGCGGTTCGTGCTCCGGCGCGACCTGGAAGGGGCCACCACGACCATGCGGGGTGACGGAAAGTGACAGCCAGTCAGAAGACGCGCAGGGGCAGCACCCTTCCGCTGCACCTCGTCCTGGTCCTCGTCGGCGCGGTCATGGCCGTGCCCCTGCTCTACGCCGCGCTGTCCGGCTTCAAGTCCACCGACGAGCTGTCCCGCAACCCGGTCGGCCTGCCCGAGTCGTGGGTGACCTCCAACTACACCGGGATCCTCGGCTCGGGCGACTTCTGGCGGCTGATCGGCAACAGCACGCTCATCGCGGTCGGCACGACCGTCCTGGTCGTCGCCGTCTCCGCGCTGTCGGCCTTCTCCTTCGCGCGGTTCGCCTTCCGCGGCAGGGAAGCGCTGTTCACGCTGTTCACGATGGGGCTGATGTTCCCGTTCGCCGTGGCGGCCCTGCCGCTGTTCCTGCTGCTGCGGTCCCTGGGCCTGCTGGACAACCCGCTCGGCGTGATCCTCCCGCAGGCGGCCTTCGGGCTGCCGATGACCATCATCATCCTGCGGGGCTTCTTCCGGCAGATCCCCGGCGAGCTGGAGGAGGCGGCCACCCTCGACGGGTGCAGTCCCTTCGGCTTCTTCTGGCGGGTGCTGCTGCCCATGGCGCGGCCCGCGCTCGGCACGGTCTCGGTGCTGGCCGTCGTCACCAGCTGGAACAACTTCTTCCTGCCGCTGCTGGTGTTCACCGACGCGCAGTGGTGGACGCTGCCGATCGGCGTCCAGCAGTTCCAGGGGCAGTACTCGGCGGAGTACGCCAAGGTCTTCGCCTATCTGGTGCTGGCCATGGTCCCCGCCCTCGCCTTCTACTCGGTCGCCGAGCGCCAGCTCGTCGGCGGCCTCACCGCGGGCGCCACGAAGGGCTGACCCGCCCGCGGACGTACGGCTCACCCACCCGTTGACCGTGAGGAGTCGCACCATGCGCACCATGCGCACCACCGCTACCCGGCTCAGACTCGCCGGGGCGCTCGCCGCCGCGCTGATGCTCGGAGGCATCGCCACCGGCCCGTCGGCACAGGCGGAAGAACGGCACGGCAAGGAACGGACCCTCGCCGACCTCGCCCAGCGGCACGGCCGCTACTTCGGCAGCGCGACCGACAACCCCGAACTCGTCGACGAGCCGTACAAGGCCCTGCTCGGCCGCGAGTTCGACCAGATCACCCCCGGCAACGGCATGAAGTGGTACGCGACCGAGCCCCAGCAGGGCGTGTTCGACTTCTCCCAGGGCGACGAGATCGTGGACCTCGCCCGTGCCAACCGGCAGAAGGTGCGCGGCCACACGCTCGTCTGGCACAGCCAGCTGCCCGGCTGGCTCACGGAGCGGGAGTGGACGGCCCCCGAGCTGCGGGCCGTGCTGAAGAAGCACATCCAGACGGAGGTACGGCACTACCGGGGCAAGGTCTTCGCCTGGGACGTCGTCAACGAGGCGTTCAACGAGGACGGTACGTACCGCGAGACGATCTTCTACAAGACGCTCGGGCCCGGGTACATCGCCGACGCGCTGCGCTGGGCCCACCAGGCCGATCCGCGCGTCAAGCTGTACCTCAACGACTACAACATCGAGGCGATCGGCCCGAAGAGCGACGCGTACTACCAGCTGGCCAAGGAGCTGAAGGCCGACCGCGTCCCGCTGCACGGCATCGGTCTCCAGGCCCATCTGGCGCTCCAGTACGGCTATCCCACCACGCTGGAGGACAACCTCCGCCGCTTCTCCCGGCTCGGCCTCGACACCGCGCTCACCGAGGTCGACATCCGGATGCAGCTGCCCGCGACCGAGGAGAAGCTGGCCCAGCAGGCCGAGTGGTACGGCGACCTGACCGAGGCGTGCCTGGCGGTCCGGCGGTGCGTCGGCATCACCCTGTGGGACTACACCGACAAGTACTCCTGGATCCCCGGGTTCTTCCCGGGTGAGGGCGCGGCCCTGCCGTGGGACGAGGAACTGCGGCGGAAGCCGGCGTACTTCGCGCTGCGTGAGGCGCTCGGGGGGAGGTAGCGGGGCTGGTGGCGCCCTGCCGTCGGGGGGCGGCGGGGCGCCGTCGCAGGGCTGCCGACCGTGCGGGTGCAGGGCGGTGCCGGTCTTGGCTTGGCTGTGGTGTGCGGGCCGTTCAGGTGCGTGGCGCCGGGGGTGCCGTGCTGGCCCGGATCACCAGGTCGGTGCCCAACTCCACCCGTGGCGAGTCCGGCTGCTCGTCGCGGGTGAGGCGCAGGACCGTGCGGACGGCCAGTTTGCCCATGTCGGCCAGGGGCTGGCGGACCGTCGTCAGCGGCGGAGCCGACCAGCGGACTTCCGGGAGGTCGTCGAAACCCACCACGCTCATGTCCTGCGGCACCCGCAGACCGCGCCGGCGCAGTGCCTCGATCGCGCCGAGGGCCATCTGGTCGCTGGCCGCGAACACGGCGGTCGGCGGCTCGGGCAGGTCGAGCAGGGTGTTGCAGGCGGCGAAGCCGGACTCGGGGCGGAAGTCGCCGGGGACGACGAGGGAGGCGTCCATCACGATGCCGGCGCCCTCCAGCGCGGCGCGGTAGCCGTCCAGCCTCGCCCGGGAGCAGAGGAGACGCGGCGGGCCCGCGATCAGGCCGATCCGGCGGTGGCCCAGCGACAGCAGGTGCGCGGTGGCCGCCATGCCGCCGGACCAGTTGGCGGCGCCGATCGTGGGCGCGTCCAGGGCGGGGGAGCCCGCCGGGTCTACGACCACCAGCGGCACACCGAGGATCCTCAGCTCCTCGTGCAGCATCGGCTCCAACGCCGACGTGACCAGGATGACGCCGTCCGAGGCACGGGCCCGGAGATTGCGCATCCACTCGCGGGCGTCGCCCGACCGCCCGTGGATCGCCGACACCACCGTGCCGACGCCGGCCGCGTGCGCGACCTCCTCCACCCCGCGGATGATCTCCACGGCCCAGGGGCTGTCCAGGTTGTTGAAGACCAGGTCGAGCAGGGCGGCGCGGGTGCCGGGGGACGCGGGGCGCCTGCGGTAGCCGTGCCGGCGCAGCAGGTCCTCGACGCGGGCCCGGGTCTGCGGCGACACGTCCGACCGGCCGTTGACGACGCGGGACACGGTCGGGACGGACACGCCGGCCTGCCGGGCGATCTCCGTGATCGTGACCCTGCCCTCCGCGTCGGCCTCACGTGCTGCCACTTGACCCACCTCCGTCGACGGGTGACCGCGAAACTTCCAGGAGTCTTCCGGAAAACGGGCATCCGTGGGAAGGCGTACGAGCCGGGAACGCGGCGTCGCGGGGAATGACAGGGAATGACGGGAGTGACGGCGAATGACGAGGGATAACGGGGAGTGACGGCCCCCGGAGACGCGTCGGGGCCGGTGCGCAGGAGGTCCTGCGGCCGGCCCCTCATGTCCGTCTGCGGGCGGAGCGGCACCCCGCACGCGGCCCTCAGGCTGCCGTCATCACCTGGCTGCCGGCCAGCGGGCGGTGCGGGGCGATGATCCGGCCGTCGGGCAGGAGCTCACCGGTGTCCTCGAAGAGCACCACGCCGTTGCACAGCAGGCTCCACCCCTGCTCCGGGTGGTGCGCCACGAGGCGGGCGGATTCCCGGTCGGCGGAGTCGGCGGAAGGGCACGGTGTCTGGTGCTGGCACATGGGTGGGATCTTTCGGTTTGTCGTGACGGATGAGGTGACTGAGTCTGCTGTCGTGTTCGTTCCGCGGCTGGAAGTCTCGTTCATGGCCGCCCCCCGTGAAAAGTCGTCGGAACCCAGTGTTGCCCCACGGGCGTCAATCCGCAGGGATTTCGCAGCACCGCTACTCACTGGTTCAGGACGCGTCACCCGCCCGGACGGTTCATCCCAACTGGACTGTCACTTCGGGTGGTTCTCGGTGGCCGGATGGGGCTAGTCAGATCGGGGAGGCCGCCTTTCCGGGCTCGTACGAGCTATTAGGTGCTCTCATGAGCGAGCGAGAAGAAAAGCGACCCCGCCGCCGGGGAATTTCCGGCGGCGGGGTGCAGGGAAACGACAGCGTGCGAGGTGAACTTCGCGGCGCTCGGGTCAGGCGGGTGAGCCGAGCAGGCGCGTGGGAGTCGCCCGGTGGGTCAGCACCGGGAGGAGTTCGGCGACGCGGTGCGGGCGGTGGGCCGCGATGCCGGGAGGCGCGGGGGCCAGCGGCACGAGCAGGTCGGTGGCGGCGGGGTGGCCGACGGCACCGTCCGCGGTGCAGTCCTCGTGCAGCCAGAGCGTCAGCATGTACAGGCCGGGTACCGACAGCAGGCGGGGCTGGTAGGGCTGCGCCATCGTCTCGGCCTGGCGCAGGGCGCGCTCGGTCGAGGTGATGTACGGGCCCTCGAAGAAGTGGGAGAAGGCCCAGCCGTCGGCCGTCAGCATGGTCTCCGCCGCGGCCAGGGCGCGGTCGCCGCAGCGGATCAGGAAGCGCCACCCGGCCAGCCGCGTGACCGGCACGCCCTCGGCCGTGACCGCGTCGAGGACGTGGACGGGCAGGGGCAGCTCGGGCGTGGCGGGCCCCTGGGCGCCGAGCAGGGCGGGAGTTCGGGCTTCGCGGACCGCGGTGGGAGAGGAGAGGGCAGTCAGGACGGAACGGAGTGCGGGCGCGGGAGCCGGGGGGACATGCAGCGGCATGGTGGGTCGCCTCTCATTCAAAGGCACGGTGGCGCGAGGGCGGGGGCGGACGGCGCTGTCTGCTCACGGGAGGTCAGAGAGGCAGGGGCCGGGGTCTTGAACGAGAGGGGGGTGGGGTCCGCCGTGCATCGCCTCGACGGCATGACCCATCGACCGTGGGCGCCAACCTTCTGCCTTGTTCGCGGAGTTTATACGACACGGGTTCAGACTGTGTTTCGTCTAGCCGTTTCCGGTGAGTAGAACAAGGGTACATTCGGTCGGCGGTACGCGAGAATTATCCCGATTCCATGTGGGGGTGTACGGCGATGACCTCGGCGAATGTCCGCGACCCGGTCGGCCCATTCTCGTCGGCGTTTTTCACGAGTCCGCACACGAGTACGCACCACCCGAAACCGGTGCCCCGCTTCATGCCGAGTGAATGTGCCACCGGTCACACGTGACCAGCGTAGCGGCCGGCGGCCCCGACCGGGACGTTATCGATCGCTTTCGCTGGGCATCCTCCACCTGACCGGGACCCCGGCAGCCGGGTCTTCGGCCCGCACCATCCGAGGAGGGACGCATCGATGGGGGAGAAGGTCGTGGCAGGCCGGTTCGACCTGTCCGATCGCCAGCGCTACCGCGACAAGCTCCGCCGGTGCCTGACGGGCTTGGAGCGACTCCTGGCGGAGAAGCGGTTCGATCGCCCGAAGAACCTCATGGGGCTGGAGATCGAATTGAATCTCGCGGGCCCCGACGGCCTGCCGAAAATGTTGAATGGGCAAGTCCTGGAACGCATCGCGAGCCGCGACTTCCAAACAGAACTCGCCATGTTCAACCTGGAAGTCAACATTCCCCCACATCGCCTCGGCGGCCGCGTATTCGATCGGCTCGCGGAGGAACTCCGCACGTCACTGGCATATGCCGACCGAAAAGCCGGTGAAGTCGACGCGGGAATCGTGATGATCGGTATTCTGCCGACGCTCGACCGGGACGACCTGGTGTCGTCGAACCTCTCCGACGTCGACCGGTACACCCTCCTCAACGACCAGATCGTTGCGGCCCGCGGCGAGGAGTTCACGCTCGACATCGCCGGCGTGGAGCACCTCTCCTGCACGTCGAAGTCCATCGCCCCGGAGGCCGCCTGCACCTCCGTGCAGCTGCACCTCCAGGTCACCCCGGCCCGGTTCGCCGACGTGTGGAACGCGGCCCAGGCGGTCGCCGCCGCGCAGATCGCCGTCGGCGCCAACTCGCCCTTCCTGTTCGGCCGCGAGCTGTGGCGCGAGTCGCGGCCCCCGCTCTTCCAGCAGTCCACCGACACCCGCCCGCCCGAACTCCAGGCCCAGGGCGTCCGGCCGCGCACCTGGTTCGGGGAGCGCTGGGTGACCTCGGCGTACGACCTCTTCGAGGAGAACCTGCGCTACTACCCGGCGCTGCTGCCGATCTGCGACGACGAGGACCCGCTCGAGGTGCTCGACCGGGGCGGCACCCCGACGCTCGCCGAGCTCGTCCTGCACAACGGCACGATCTACCGCTGGAACCGCCCCGTCTACGGCATCGCCGACGGCGTCCCGCACCTGCGCGTGGAGAACCGCGTCCTGCCCGCCGGGCCCACCGTCACCGACGTCATCGCCAACGCGGCGTTCTACTACGGCGTCGTCCGCGCCCTCGCCGAGGAGGCCAAGCCGGTCTGGACCCGGCTGCCGTTCGAGGCGGCGGCCGCCAACTTCGACGCCGCGTGCAAGGACGGCATCGACGCCCGCTTCACCTGGCCCCGGCGCGGCCGGTACGGCGGCACCGTCGAGGTCGACGCGGTGAGCCTGATCCGCGACGAGCTGCTGCCACTCGCCGAGGCCGGACTGGACGCCTGGGGCGTCGAACCCGCCGACCGCGACCTGTACCTGGGCGTGATCGAGGAACGCTGCCGGCGCCGGGTGAACGGGGCGAGCTGGCAGGCCGCGACCTTCCACAAGGCCCTGGACACGGGCCTCACCAGGGAGGACGCGCTGGCCGCCACGACCCGGCGCTACCGCGAGCTGATGCACAAGGGGGACCCGGTGCACAGCTGGCCGGTGGGACTGCCGGAGCCGGCTTCGCTGGGCTGAGGCGCGGTGGGAGTGCGGGGCCGGTGTCGCCGAGCTGAGGCGTGGTGGGGCTGCCGGATCGTGTCGCTGTGCACTGACGTGCGGTCGGAGTGCCGGGCCGGTGTCGTGGGCTGAGGCGCGGTGGGAGTGCCGGGCCGGTGTCGCTGGGCTGACGTGGCCGTGGGGCTGCCGGCTGGTGTCGCTGGGCTGAGGCGCGGTGGGAGTGCCGGGCCGGTGTCGCTGGGCTGACGTGGCCGTGGGGCTGCCGACTGGTGTCGCTGGGCTGAGGCGCGGTGGGAGTGCCGGGCCGGTGTCGCTGGACGTGGGACTGCCGGGCCGGTTTCGCTGTGCCTGACGCGCCTGTGGGGTGGCCCGCTGCTGCCGCCATACTGATCCGACACGTCGGTGAAGTGGAGGCAGGTGTGCAGGCGGAGGCGAGCCCGGTGGGCGATTCCATTCCCCAGCAGGGGCTCTCACGGCGGATGCTCCGCGACGAGACGCTGCTCGTCCTCGCGCTGTCGCTGGGGGCGAGCGGGGTGTCCGCGCTGATCAGCTTCATCGGGTCGGTCACCAAGCCGGGCGGGCTCAAGGACCAGGCAGCCACGATGAACGCCTCCGCCGCGCCCGGCCGCCCCTGGCTCGACCTCGCCTGGCAGCTCTTCGGGATCACCACGGCGCTCGTGCCCGTCCTGCTCGTCGCGCACTTCCTGCTGCGCGAGGGCGCGAGCCTGCGCACCCTCGGGTTCGACCGCACCCGCCCCTGGCCCGACCTCGGCCGGGGAGCGGCGATCGCGGCGGTCATCGGCAGCACGGGCATCGCCTTCTACCTGGCGGCCCGCGGCCTCGGCTTCAACCTCACCGTGGTGCCCGAGGCGCTGCCGGCCGTGTGGTGGAAGTACCCGGTGCTGATCCTCTCGGCGATCCAGAACGCCGTACTGGAGGAAGTGATCGTCGTCGGCTACCTGCTGCGCCGCCTGGGCCGGCTGGGCTGGACGCCGACGGCCGCGCTGGTGGGCAGCTCCGTGCTGCGTGGCTCGTACCACCTCTACCAGGGCATCGGCGGCTTCATCGGCAACATGGTCATGGGCGTCGTCTTCGTCTACCTCTACCGCCGCTGGGGCCGGGTCGGCCCGCTCGTCGTGGCCCACTCGCTGCTCGACATCGGGGCGTTCGTGGGCTACGCGCTGCTGGCGGGCAAGGTGGGGTGGCTGCCGACGGCGTGACGACACGCGGGAGGGGCGTACGGCGGTGTCGTACGCCCCTCCGCCCGTCTCAGGCGAGCAGCTCGCCCTCGATGACGGTGACCGCCCTGCCGGTCAGCAGGGTGCGGTCACCGCGCAGCTCCGTGCGGACGCGGCTGGAGCGGGGCGAGGCCTGGAGGCCGGTGAGGCCGGGGCGGCCCAGGCGCTCGGACCAGAACGGGGCGAGAGCGGTGTGGGCGCTGCCGGTCACCGGGTCCTCGTCGATGCCGAGGTTCGGGAAGAAGCAGCGCGAGACGAAGTCGTAGCCCCGGGCCGGGTCCTCCGCGCGAGCGGTGGCGATGACGCCGCGCTCGGAGTGGGCGGCGAGGGCCTTCAGGTCGGGGCCGAGGGAGCGCACCGTCTTCTCGTCGGCGACCTCGACCAGCAGGTCGCCGACGTTCGGGCCGGTGTCGAGGACCGTCAGCGGCTCGGCGCCCAGGGCCTCGGCGAGACCGGCGGGCGGGTCGATGCGGGTGAGCGGGGCCGTCGGGAAGTCCAGCGTGACGGAGCCGTCCGCGGCGGGCGTCGCGACCAGGACGCCGCTGCGGGTGGCGAACCGCACCGGGCCCTCATGGACGCCGGTGGTGTGCAGGACGTGGGCGGTGGCCAGGGTGGCGTGGCCGCACATCGCGACCTCGGCGGCCGGGGTGAACCAGCGCAGGGCCCAGTCGGCCTCGCCGCCCTCGGGGAGCGGGTGGGCGAAGGCCGTCTCGGCGTGGTTGACCTCCAGGGCGACGTTCTGCAGCCAGGTGTCGTCCGGGAAGGCGTCCGCGCCGTTCAGGAGCAGGACACCGGCCGGGTTGCCGGAGAAGGGGCGATCGGTGAAGGCGTCGACGATTCGGATCCGCATGCCCCGACGCTAGGGGCTCCGCCAAGCCGCGGACCAAGGCCAATTCACGAGTGCTGGCCCGGTTCCGCCCGGATCAGCCTTGTCTCGACGTCCCGAGGGCGAGGCCGATCGCGGAGGCGACGTCGTCGGCGACATGGGTGGGGCGGTAGGAGTCCTCGGTCCAGGCATGTCCGTCCGCCACCCACACGCTCCGGAGCCCGAGCGCGCCGGCGCCCGCGATGTCGGCGTGGGGGGAATCGCCGATGACCCACGCGCCCGGAAGGGGGAGACCGGCGGCGTCGGCCGCCGCCCGGAAGATCTCCGGAGCCGGCTTCTTGTGGCCGACGGCTTCGGAGACGACCCAGCCGTGGACGAGTCGGTCGAGCCCGGTGGCGCGGATCTTCGTCTCCTGCTGGGTGACGCGGCCGTTGGTGACGATGACGCACGTCCAGCCGTCCGCCCGGGCCGCGCCCAGTGCTTCGCGGGTGGAGGGCGCCAGGACGACGTGCTCGGCGGCGCCGCGGTCGAGAAAGGCACGGATGGCCGCGGCGGGCACCCTGTCGCCGTACCGGCCGGTCAGGGCCTCGGCGACTTCGTGCCGCGGGGTGTAGCCGCTCGCGTCGATGGCCATCACCGGTGCCAGGTCGGAGGCGGGCAGGCCGTACTCGGCGAGGAAGGCGGCGACGGCGGTGCGGAAGGCCGCGTCGCGGTCGACGAGGGTGTTGTCGAGGTCGAGCAGCAGCAACGGCATGACCGGCAGTACACCACACGGGGTGGTCGTCTGTCGGTCGCCCAGACGGCCAGTGCGCAGGCCGCGAATCCGGCCCCGAGGAGACTGGAGCCCGCCCAGCCGTAGGCGGTGAAGGTGGCGGTGGTCGCGGCTGCGCCGAGGGCGGAGCCGAGTGAGTAGAAGACCATGTAGCCGCCGATGACGCTGCTGACGCGATCCGGATGCGCGGCGGTGAGCAGATGCTGGTTGCTCACATGGACGGCCTGGACCGCGAAGTCGAGAACCACGATTCCGGCGATGAGGAGCCACAGTGACCACGGCAACCGCGCGATCGCCGCCCACGAGAGGATGAGCAGGGTGAGGGCGAGACCGGTGACCGGGGCCGCCCGTCCCGCGTCCGCCCACCGTCCCGCGCGGGCCGCGCCGAGCGCGCCGGCGAGTCCGGCGATGCCGAACAGTCCGATCTGGCTCTCGCTCAGCTGCCACGGCGTGCCCGCCAGGGGCAGGGAGAGTCCACTCCACAGGGTTCCGAACGATGCGAACAAGAAGAACGCGATGAGTCCGCGCGTCAGGAAGACGCGCTGCCCGAACAGTCCGCCGAGTGAGACGACGAGCTGCCCGTACCGCGCGGTCGGGTCGGGGCGCTCCTCCGACGGCAGTGTGACGAGGACGAGGGCTGCGAGCCCGAGTGACAGCACCGCGAGTACGGCATAGACGCTCCGCCAGCCCCACACCTCGGCGAGGGTGCCGGTGACGACCCGCGCGCCCAGGATGCCGACCACGACGCCCGAGGTGACGACACCGATGTTCCGTCCGCGTTCGGCAGGCGGCGAGACCGAGGCGGCGTAGGCCACCGTCGTCTGGACCACGACCGCGAACGCTCCCGCCGCCGCGAGCCCCGCGAAAGCCCCCCATGCGGCTGATGCCGAGCCTGTAAGGGCCATGCCCGCCGCTGTGATCGTCAGGTGTACGGCGATGAGTCGGCGCCTGTCGACCACATCACCGAGCGGCACCAGCAGCAGTAGCCCTGCCAGATAGCCGAACTGGCCGGTCGCGACGATCCACCCCGTGCGTTCCGCCGGTACACCGAGATCGCGTCCCATCGGCTCGAGCACCGGCTGCGCGGCATAGATGCTCGCCACAGCGACACCACACACCACCGCGAGCAGTAATCGCCGCCATGCGTTCATCGCACTCCATCCAATCAGTAGCAGATTGCAACCAATTTTGACCGTACGGCATGATGGTTTCAAATCGCAACTCATTGGGAGGCGTCATGTCGCGCACGGCCATGCGCACACCGGACCTCGACTGGACCGACCCCGACTGTCCCGTCGCCCGCACGCTCGACCTCGTCGGCGACAGGTGGAGCCTTCTCGTCGTCCGCGACGCGATGGACGGGGCGCGATCGTTCACCGAGTTCCAGCGACGGACGGGCATCGCCCGCAATATCCTCACCGACCGCCTCCGCAAGCTCACCGCCCACGGGCTCCTCGCGCAGCGCACCGCGCCATCGGGCCGCCGCCGGGAATACGTGCTCACCGACGCCGGCCGCGCCCTCTTCCCCGTCATCCTCACCCTGCGGCAGTGGGGAGAACGGCACGCCTTCGCCCCCGGCGAAGCCCACTCCGTCCTTGTCGACCAGCACGGCATCCCTGTGCCGGAAGTCGCGCCGACCGGCTCCGACGGCACCCTCCTCGACGCCGACACGACCCAGGTGCGGAAGGTCCGGTAGGGAGCGGGCCCTCGGTCGGACGGGTCGGGTCTTGCCATGCGAACTCTTCCGATATATCGTTGACGCATCGCGACAGATCAACGATGGAATGGAGAGTGGTTGCGATGCGTACCCACGGTTTTGAGCACGGGCATGGCCACGGCGGACCGCGTCACGGTCGGGGCGGTTTCGAGGGGCTGCGTGCGGCCTTCGGTCCTTTCGGTCCGGGTGGCCCCGGCTGGGGCGGGCCCGGTGGTCCGGGCTTCGGCCCCGGCCCCTGGGGTGGTCGAGGGCGCGGCGGACCGAGGGGGAGGGCGCGGCGCGGTGACGTACGGGCCTCGATCCTGGCCCTGCTGAAGGACCGGCCGATGCACGGCTACGAGATGATCCAGGAGATCGCCGAGCGCAGCGGCGGGGCGTGGAAGCCCAGCCCCGGCTCGGTGTACCCCACCCTCCAGTTGCTGGAGGACGAGGGGCTGATCGCGAGTGAGTCCGAGGGCGGAAAGAAGCTGTTCTCGCTCACCGAGGCGGGCCGTGCCGCGGCCGAAGACGGGCCCGAGGCGCCCTGGGAGGAGGCCTCCCGCGGGGTCGACTGGGAGGCCCTCGGCGAGATCCGCCAGGCCGGCTTCGGTCTGATGGAGGCCTTCGGCCAGGTCTGGAAGGCCGGCAGCAAGGAGCAGCGGGAGAAGGCGCTCGGCGTCATCAACGAGGCGCGCAAGAAGCTGTATCTGATCCTTGCCGACGAGGACTGAACCTCGCGGCGGAGGCGCCCCCGGAGTGGTCCGGGGGCGCTTCGGCGTTCCCGGGCATCGGGTCCCAGGTCTCAGGCCTCCGGCATGAGCGTCGCGCTGCGGGTCTCAGCTCACCAGCCCGTCCAGCCTGCGCAGCGACTCGTTGAGGGCCGCCGTGGCCGAGTCCTTGAGCTTGCCCGCCATCAGGGACACCGTCGCGCCCGTGAACGCGCCGTCGATCCGGACCCTCGTCGCGTCCCCGTCGGGCGTGAGCGTGTAGCGCGTCGCCACGGTCACGGCCATCGGGCCCTTGCCGCGGATGGCGAGGACCCGGGCCGGTTCCAGCTCCTCGACGGTCCACTCCACCTCCGCCGGGAAGTTCATCAGCCGCATGTTCTCCTGGAAGGTCGCGCCCACTTCGAGGGGTTCGGGGCCGCCCGACGGGAAACCGGTGTGAGTCGTGTTCCACTCGCCGTACGCGGACCAGTCCGTGAGCCGGGCCCACACCTTCTCCGCCGGCGCCCCGATGTGTGACTCCGCGCTGACTTCGGCCATGCGACCACCTCTCCGAGTCGGGCTGGATGTCGCGGAACGTAGCCGGGGCAGCCGCAATGTTCAATACTGACGAACTGTCAGAACTGGTGCGTCCTCCGTATGAAACAGCCTGATGTCCTCCGCAAGGAGGAGATTCCGGTCGGCGGTGTCCACTTCCCGTGGGACCCGAAAATGCTTCGCTCCGGGGATGACCCGGCCCGGCGAGGCTGATGGGGTAGGAGATGTGCAACCCCGTATCCCCCGGCAGTCGGCCCATGAGCACGGCGTCCACCGCGCAGAGCACGATGCCAGGTTCAGTGACGAACTGGCCTCGATGGTCGCCGGTGCCCGCCGCCGGGCGGTCCGGGACGGGGACCGGCAGATCGACACGGCCCATCTGCTCCACTCACTGCTGGAGTCCGACCCCGAGGCACGCGCCGCCTTCGGGGACGGACCGCGGATCGCCCGGCTGCTCGGCTACCTGGTCCAGCGCAGCATCGGCTACGGCCTGCGCTGGCAGAGCGGCGTCGAGGACTCCGGCGCCGTCCCCGTGGTCACGGAGACCACGGGTTTCTCGCCGCTGGCCGCGGCGTCGATGGAGTACGCCTGCGCACGCGCCGTGCGGCACGGCGGACCGGCCCGCGGCACCGATCTGCTCGCGGCGATCGTCGTGGATCCGCAGGCGCGCGCGGTCGAGGTGCTCGAACGCGCCGGGATCGACGCGCACGAGGTGCTCGCCCGGCTCGAGAGCCGGTCCGGCCGGCCTCAGGAGTGCGTCGGCGGCGGCGAAACCGCTCCCTGACGGGGCCCGTGCGTCCCGTCCAGGCAGTGAGACAGGTGTCATGGGGGGTGACGCTCCTGTCAGGGCCTGTCATCATGTGCCGGTGCGTACGTCTGACAGCAGTCCGAGCAGGCGCGGCAAGGGCGTGGGGCTCGGCCTCGCGATCTTGTCCGCGGTCGCCTTCGGCGGCTCCGGGGTGGCCGCCAAACCACTGATCGAGGCGGGCCTGGACCCGCTGCACGTGGTGTGGCTGCGGGTGGCCGGGGCGGCCGTGGTGATGCTGCCGCTCGCCGTCCGCCACCGCGCGCTGCTGCGCCGCCGCCCCGGACTGCTCGCCGGGTTCGGCCTGCTGGCCGTCGCCGGTGTCCAGGCCTGCTACTTCGCCGCGCTCTCCCGTATCCCCGTCGGTGTGGCCCTGCTCATCGAGTACCTGGCACCCGCCCTCGTGCTCGGCTGGGTGCGGTTCGTGCAGCGGCGGCCCGTGACCCGCGCGGCGGCCGTCGGCGTCGTCCTCGCCGTCGGCGGACTCGCGTGTGTCGTCGAGGTGTGGTCGGGCCTCGGCTTCGACGCCCTGGGGCTGTTGCTCGCGCTCGGCGCGGCCTGCTGCCAGGTCGGCTACTTCGTCCTCTCCGACCAGGGCAGCGACGCCGGCGAGGAGGCGCCCGACCCGCTCGGCGTCATCGCCTACGGCCTGCTCGTCGGCGCGGCCGTGCTGACCGTCGTCGCCCGGCCCTGGACCATGGACTGGTCGGTGCTCAGGGGCACCGCGCACCTGGACGGCACGCCCGTCGCCGCCGTCGTCCTGCTGGGGTGGATCGTCCTCGTCGCCACGGTCGTCGCGTACGTCACCGGCGTGCTCGCCGTGCGCCGGCTCTCCCCGCAGGTCGCCGGGGTGGTGGCCTGCCTCGAAGCGGTCATCGCCACCGTCCTGGCCTGGGTGCTGCTCGGCGAGCACCTGTCGGCGCCGCAGATCGCCGGGGGCGTGATCGTGCTGCTGGGTGCGTTCATCGCGCAGTCCTCGACGCCCGCGAAGGGCTCCGACCGGCCGGTGGCCGGCGGCGGCCCGGAAAGGGAATTGTCGGCCCCCGGGACGACCGCTTAGGGTGTCGATCATGCCTTCGAACGCGCTCGTTCTTCCGCCTCCGGCCGCCTGAGGCGGGCCCTCCGGAAACCGCGCCCGGCGCTTTCGCCGCCGGGCCGAACGGTGCTGCCCGCAGACGAAGTCCGTGGACCCCGCTGATCCCGACTGATCCGGGGCCCTTCCCGAACTTCCGCGCACCCGCGAACGCCCCTCGGGCGCGATTCGCCGTGCGCGTCTGCGGAGAGAACACGTGTCGAACACTGCCTCCGGCCTGCCCATCGGGCGAGGCCTCCTCTATCTGATCGTCGCCGGTGCCGCCTGGGGCACCGCGGGCGCGGCGGCCTCCCTGGTCTACCGGGCCAGTGACATGGGGCCGATCGCCCTCTCCTTCTGGCGCTGCGCCGCCGGCCTGGTCCTGCTGCTCGCCGTGCGCCTGCTCCGGCCACGCACCGGCAGCCCCGTCCGTGAGCCGCTGCGCCGCAGGGCGCTGCGGGCCGGCGTCACCGGGATCGGCCTTGCCGTCTTCCAGACGGCCTACTTCGCGGCCGTCTCCGCCACCGGACTCGCGGTGGCCACCGTCGTCACGCTGGGTGCCGGGCCCGTGCTCATCGCGCTCGGCGCGCGACTGACGCTGGGCGAACGCCTGGGCCGGGGCGGCGTGGCCGCGGTCGTGGGCGCCCTCGCCGGCCTCGCGGTCCTCGTCCTCGGCGGCGGGGGATCGACGGTACGGCCCGTGGGCGTGCTGCTGGCGCTGCTGTCCGCGGCCGGGTACAGCGTGATGACGCTGCTCACCCGGCGCTGGGGGCGCGACGGTACGACCGACGCCTCCCGCACGACCGTCGAGGCGTTCGCCGTCACGAGCCTGTGCCTGCTGCCGCTCGCGCTGGCGGAGGGACTGGTGCCGCACACCGTCGAGCCCATGCGGCTGCTGGTCCTGCTGGCGTACGTCGCCGCCGTGCCCACGGCCCTCGCCTACGGCCTCTACTTCGCGGGCGCGGCCGTCGTACGGTCCGCCACCGTCTCGGTGATCATGCTGCTCGAACCGGTGAGTGCGGCGGTGCTGGCCGTTGTGCTGCTCGGCGAGCGGCTGACGGTGGCGACGGTCGCCGGAACCTTGTTGTTGCTGGGATCGGTGGCGGGACTCGCCGTAGGGGAGGCGCGGACGCCCGGGGGGCGGGTGGTGCTCGTCCGGCGACGGCCGCGGGCCGTCACCGGCTGGTCGCGCAGTTCCCCGCGCCCCTAGGGGCTACCTGCCCCGGAGGTAGTCGGGAAGTGCCGTGTCCTCGGCCAGGGCCGGGTCGGGGATCGGGGTGCCGTAGGTCTTCCGGACCGGGACGACTCCTGCCCAGTGGGGGAGGGCGAGGTCCTCGGGCTCGTCGTTCACGCCGCCGGTGCGGAGCTTGGCGGAGACCTCGTCCAGGTCCAGGCGGATCACGGCCGTGGCGGCCAGCTCCTTCTTGTTGGCCGGCCGGGAGTCGGCGGCGCGGCCCGGTACGACGTGGTCGACCAGCGCGTCCAGGGCCCGCCGCTTCTCCTCGGGGTCCGTGACGTCACGGGCGACGCCGTGCACCACCACCGAGCGGTAGTTGATCGAGTGGTGGAAGGCCGAGCGGGCCAGGACCAGACCGTCGACGTGCGTGACGGTCAGGCAGACCGGCAGGCCCGGGTCGTCCTGGCCGGCCGCCCGCAGCGGGCGCGAGCCCGTCGAGCCGTGCACGTAGAGCCGCTCGCCGACCCGGGCGTACAGCGTGGGCAGCACCACCGGCGCGCCGTCGCGGACGAAGCCGAGGTGGCAGACGTAGGCCTCGTCGAGTATCGCGTGCACCAGCTCCCTGTCGTACGAGGCCCGGCCCGGCGAGCGCGTGGGGACGGTGCGGTCGGTCGGTGTGTAGGCGGTGGCGGGCTGCGACGGCGTCCGCGTGCTCCCCTGCATGGCGATCTCCATTGCACTAGTGCATAATCTGTTTTGTGCTAGGAGAGTATCCGATCAGTGGGCGCCGTGCGGCGGAAATTTCCGCGAGCGTCGAGCGGGCGGTGGGTGCCGGTGAGCTGCGGCCGGGTCAACTACTGCCGCCCATGCGGGAGTTGGCGGAGCGGCTGGGAGTGAACCCGAACACGGTCGCGGCCGCGTACCGGACCCTGCGCGAGCGCGGGGTCATCGAGACCGCGGGCCGGCGCGGCAGCCGGGTACGGCCGGCGCCGGCCACGACCGGGCGGGACCACATTCGGGTGGACGTCCCCGAGGGCGTGCGCGACGTGGCGACCGGCAACCCGGACCCGGCACTGCTGCCGCCGCTCGCGGGCGCGTTCGCGGCGGCCGCCGCCGAGGGCGACCGGGCCCCCGTGATGTACGGGGACACCCCCGTGGAGCCGGAACTGGCCCGGATCGCCCGCGCCGGCCTCGACGCCGACGGGGTGCCGGACGGGCCGCTCGCCGTGGTCTCCGGGGCGCTCGACGGCGTCGAACGGGTGCTGGCGGCCCATCTCAAGCCCGGCGACACCGTCGCCGTGGAGGACCCCGGCTGGGGCTCCACCCTGGACCTCGTGGCCGCGCTCGGACTGCGGACCGCCCCCGTCGGCGTCGACGACGAGGGCCCGTACGCCGAGGACGTGCGCCGGGCGCTGGGAGCCGGGGCGCGCGCCCTGATCGTGACCGACCGGGCGCAGAACCCCACCGGCGCCGCGGTGAGCGCCGCACGCGCGCGTGCCCTGCGGTCCGTGCTCCGGGAGCACCCGGAGACCCTGCTGATCGAGGACGACCACGGCCACGGCATCGTCGACGTGCCGCTCCACCCGCTGGCCGGGGCGACCCGGCACTGGGCCCTGGTCCGGTCGGCCGCCAAGGCCTACGGGCCCGATCTGCGCCTCGCCCTGCTCACGGGGGACGCGGTCACCGTCGACCGGGTCCGCGGCCGGCAGCGCCTCGGGCCCGGCTGGGTGAGCCTGCTGACGCAGCGGGCCCTGGTGCGGCTGTGGGCCGACGGCGCGGTGGACACGGCCGAGGTGGCGGCGGCGTACGGGCGGCGCCGGGACGCGCTGATCGGCGCCCTCGGCCGGCGCGGTGTCGCGGCGTACGGGCGCAGCGGCATGAACGTCTGGGTGCCCGTGCCGGACGAGACCGGTGCCGTCGCCCGGCTGCTGCACGCCGGGTGGGCCGTCGCCCCCGGCGCCCGCTTCCGCGTGAGCGCGCCGCCCGGCATCCGCGTCACCGTCTCGACGCTCACCGAGGGCGAGACCGAGGCGCTGGCCGAGGCGATCGCCTCGGCCCTCGGCCCCGCCCCGGCGCGGAGTTACGGCTGAGGCGTCCGCCGGGGCTTCGGCCGCACCTGCGTGAGCGCCGCCCCCGTCAGCACGATCGCCGCGCCGACCGGTGTCGACCAGGTGAGCGACTCGCCGAGGAGTGCGACGCCCGCCGCCGTGGCGATGACCGGAATGAAGTACGTGACCATCTGTGCGGTCGTCGGGCCGACTTCGGCGACCAGGCCGTACTGGAGGAGCACGGCGAGGCCCGTGCCCAGGGCGCCCAGGGCGGCGATCGCCAGCAGCGGCACGACGGACACGCGGGTGGGCAGCGTCGTGAACAGCGGGGTGACCACGGCCAGTTGGACCGTGGCGAGCAGCAGTTGCGCGCCGGTCATCGACAGGTGCGAACGGCCGGTGCCGGCCAGGGTGTGGCGGACGTAGATCCAGCCGATCGGGTAGCTGAGGGAGGCGAGCAGGGCCAGTGCCGTGCCCGTGGCGTCCAGGCCGTGGAAGCCCTGCCAGGCGCCCAGCACCGTGAGCACCCCGAGGAAGCCCAGTCCCAGCCCGGCGACCCGCACCCGGGTCGGGCGGTCCTCCGACAGGGCGACCAGGGACAGCGCCATGCCCCACAGCGGCGAGGTCGCGTTGCAGATGCCCGCCAGCGTGGACGGGATGGTCAGCTCGGCGTAGGCGAACAGCGAGAACGGCAGGGCGTTGAGCAGGAACGCGGCGACCGTCAGATGGGCCCAGGTGCGCGCCCCGCGCGGCAGTCGCTCACGGCGCACCGCCATCGCGGCGGCCAGCACCGCGGTGCCGAACACCAGGCGGCCGAGGGTGACTTGGAAGGGTGCGTAGCCCTCGGTGCCCACCTTGATGAGCAGGAAGCTGAAGCCCCAGATCAGGGAAAGGGCGGCGAACCGGAGCCGCCAGTCGAGGCGGGGCCGGGGGCGGTCGGGCGAGGCGGGGGTGATCCGGCTGGAGGTGGTGGTGGCGGTGCTCATGGACGCCACGATGCTGGACAGGAACCTCGTAGCACAATCGAGATTTCGCACTCGGTATCGCGTAGCATCGCTTACATGTTGAATCTGGAGCGCCTGCGCACCCTCGACGCCCTCGCCCGGCACGGCTCGGTCAGCGGCGCCGCCGAGGGGCTGCACATCACGACCTCCGCCGTCTCGCAGCAGCTGTCCAAGCTGGAACGGGAGGTCGGCCAGCAGCTCCTCGCCAAGAACGGCCGGGGTGTGCGGCTCACCGACGCCGGGCGGCTGCTCGCCGAGCACGCCGCGCGCATCCTGTCCCAGGTCGAACTGGCCCAGTCGGACCTGGAGGCGCAGCGCGGGCAGGTCGTCGGCGAGCTGAGACTGTCGGCGTTCCCGACGGCCGCGCGCGGGCTCTTCCCGCACGCGCTGGCCGCCCTGCGCGCGGCACACCCCGCGCTCCGGCTGCGCTCCTGCGAGCTGGAACCGGAGCACGGCATCGCCGGGGTCGTACGCGGTGACCTCGACCTCGCCGTGGTGCTCGACTGGTACAACAAGCCGATGGCGCTGCCCGACGGCCTGGTCAAGGCGTCGATCCTCGACGACCCGGCCGAGGTCGCCATGCCGGTGGACCACCGGCTCGCCGGGCGCGACGAAGTGGACCTCACGGAGTTCGCCGAGGACGAGTGGATCACCTGGGGCGAGGGCGAGTTCTGCCACGAGTGGCTCATGTTCACCCTCCGCTCCAAGGGCGTCGAGCCGATCGTCGGCCACCGCGCCGCGGAGAACCACACGCAGCTCGCGCTGGTCGCCGCGGGCCTCGGCGTGTGCGTCGCCCCGCTGCTCGGCCGCCATCCCGTGCCGGCCGGCGTCGTGACCGTCCCCCTCAGGCAGCGGGTGCGGCGCCACGTCTACGTCGTCTGGCGCGCGGACGCCGACCGCCGCCCGTCGATCCGCGCCGCGGTGAAGGCCCTCCGGGCGGCGGGGGAGAGCGTCGGCTGAGCCCGCCCGCGCGAGCCGGCGCCCCGACCACTGACGGCCGACCGCCCGAGGCCCCGGCGCGGGAGGCTGTCTGCGTCCTGGCGGTTGGAGGCCGCCGGCGCCCCTTGGCGGTCTGCTGCCCGCGCCCAGGCGGTCGGAAGAGGGTCGCACCCTCTGGCGGTTCGCCGCCCACTCCCAGGCCGGTCGGAGGCCGTCCCGCGGCGCCTGGCGGCGGCTGGTGCCCTGACGGGCCGACTGGCACTCTGACGGGCCGACTGGCCCTCTGGCGGGCGGCTGGCCCTCTGGCGGGCGGCTGGCCCTCTGGCGGGCGGCTGGCCCTCTGGCGGCCTGCTGGCCCCTGGCGGGCGGCTGGGCCTGCCTGCCGGCCTGCGCCCGATCCTCGGCGGTCGGCCGCCCGATCCTCGGCGGTCGGCCGATCGATCCTCGGCGGTCGGCCGGCCGAGCCTCGGCGGTCGGCCACCGCCCCTCGGTGGGGCCACCGCCGAGCTCTCCGAAGGCCCTACCGCGCCCCCAGCTTGCGGAAGTCCCAGGAGACGATCTTCTCCGGGGTCAGTCGTATCCAGGCGTGCCGGCCGTCGTGCGGCATCTCCTCCAGGCCGAAGTTCTTCCGGGCGAACAGCGTCTCCGGCACGTCGAGTTCGGCGCGCAGCTCGCCCGTGCGCGGGATCTCGCCCACGAACTCGACGGTGCCCGACAGCTCGGCTCCGCGCAGCTCGTCGTACTCCTCGCCCGTGTCGACCACGATCGCCACCCGCGGGTCGCGCCGCAAATCGGTCCACCGCTTGCTGCGCACGACCGAGTACAGCCACATCGAGGTGCCGTCCCAGGCGAACCACAGCGTGCTCACGTGCGGCGCGCCGCCCGCCGAGACCGTGGCGACCCGGCAGGTGCGCTGCGTGGTCAGGAAATCGTCCAGCTCGCCCGGCGTCATCATGATCTTCCGGCCCCGGCGCTGCTGCGTGACGGTCATGCTCCCCCTCTTTCTTCTCCCACGTCGTGTCAGAGGAGATCCTCTGACATCACGTCAGAAAAGAATGGTTTCTCTTCCGTCCGTGCGCAACGGTGGCTACGCTCGCCGCCCGGCCGCCGGCGACAGGGGGAAGCCGTGCCCTCGTACGAAGAGCTCAGCGCACTCCTCGATCCGGACACCACCGTGCTGCTCACCGTCGAGTGCCAGGAGGGCGTCGTCGGGAAGGACGGCGCACTGCCCGAACTCGCCGAAGAGGCGCGCTCCAGCGGCATGCTCGCCCACGTGGCCCGCCTGGTGGCCGCCGCCCACGCGTGCGGTGTCCAGGTCGTCCACGCCGTCGCCGAGCGCCGGCCCGACGGCCGCGGTTCCAGCCGCAACGCCCGTCTCTTCCGCGCCGCCGCACGTCTGCCCGTCCAGCAGCTGACCGGCACGCCGGCGGTGGGCGTGGCCGCCCCGATCGAGGTCGCCCAGGAGGACCTCGTCGTACGGCGCCTGCACGGGCTGTCGCCCCTCCAGGGCACCGACGTCGACCCGCTGCTGCGCAACCTGGGCTGCCGCACGCTGATCGTCACCGGCGTCTCGGCCAACGTGGCGATACCCAACGCCGTGTTCGACGCGGTGAACCGCGGCTACACCGTCGTCGTCCCGGCCGACGCCATCGCGGGGGTGCCGTCCGGCTACACCCCCGCGATGATCCGCCACACCCTCGCGTTGGTCGCCACGGTCGCGACCACGGACGAGGTGCTGGCGTGTCTGGGGCGTCGGGGCGGGGTCAGGCGAGCGTGATGGAGTCGCCGTTCACGGTCACCTGCTTCGCCTCCAGCGGCTTGACCGCGGGGCCCTTCTTCACGCTGCCGTCGAGCACGGAGAACTGACTGCCGTGGCAGGTGCAGGAGATGATGTCGTCCTTGAGGTCCACCATGGGGCAGTTCTGGTGGGTGCAGATCGTCGAGAAGGCCTTGAAGTCGCCCGCGGCCGGCTGGGAGACGACGACCTTCTCGTCCTTGAAGATCTTGCCGCTGCCCTCCGGGATGTCGGCGGTCTTCGCGAGCGCCGCGCCACCGGCGCCCGCCCCGGCGGACGAGCCGCCCTCGGAGCTCGTCGCGCCGCCGCCCCCGGCGCCCTGTTCGGTGGACGAGTCGGACGCCTTGTCGCCCGAGCCGCACGCCGTCAGCGCCACGGTGAGCCCCGCCGCGCCGACCGCCGCCACGACGGCACGGCGGTTCGGTCCCGACACCGGCTGAACTGATTCGCTGGTCATGCTGACGTTCCTTCCGGGGATTCGTGATCTGCGCAGAGGTACGGTCCTTCGGGACCGGCTGTTCAGACAACGTCGAAATCCTGACCCGTTCGCCGAGCGCCGTGGGTAAAAGGGAGCTGTCGGTTCGCTGTCGGGTTCCGGGCCGTCTTACGCGGCCGATCCTCCTCACGCGCCCCGGCGCCGCGGCTCTTCTCCACGCGCGCGCCGCCCGCGGACGCAATTCCCCTGTCCGGAAAGGGAGGGCGGGTGTGACGCGCATCCTTACGCTGCCCCGGTGACCGACCAGGGAGTGACGGGAGGGCTGGTGGAGGATCCGGCGCGCCGGCTCAGGGCCACCGGCCTGGGCGCCGCGGCCGTGCTGCTGTGGGCGTCGCTGGCGCTGTTCACCACGTCGACCGGACGGATACCGCCCTTCCAGCTGACCGCGATGGCGTTCGTGGTGGGGGGCCTCCTCGGACTGCCCCGGGTGCTGCGCGGCCGCGGCACCGCCCTGCGCGGACTGCCCGCCGGGGCCTGGGCGCTGGGCATCGGCGGCCTGTTCGGCTACCACTTCTTCTACTTCCTCGCCCTGCGCAACGCCCCCGCCGTCGACGCCGGACTCATCGCCTACCTGTGGCCGCTGCTGATCGTGGTGTTCTCCGCGCTGCTGCCCGGCGAGCGGCTGCGCTGGTGGCACACGGCGGGGGCGCTGCTCGGGCTCGCCGGGACCTTCCTGCTCGTCACCGGCGGGCAGGGAGTGCATTTCAGAAGCCAGTTTCTGCTGGGGTACGGCGCCGCGGGCGTCTGCGCGCTCGTGTGGTCGGCCTACTCCGTGGCCAACCGCCGTTATCCGCAGGTGCCGACGGACCTGGTCGCCCTGTTCTGCCTCGCCACGGCCCTGCTCGCAGCCGTGTGCCATGTGCTGTTCGAGACGACCGTGCGGCCCGAGGGCTGGCAGTGGGCCGCGGTGCTCGCGCTCGGGCTCGGGCCGGTCGGCGGCGCCTTCTACGTGTGGGACCACGGCACCAAGCACGGGGACATCCGGCTGCTGGGCACCTTGTCGTACTTCGCCCCGCTGCTGTCCACGGGGCTGCTGGTGGCGACGGGACGGGCCGACGCGAGCTGGCCCGTCGCCGTCGCCTGTGTGCTGATCACCGGAGGGGCCATGCTGGCCTCGGCGGAGATGCTGCGCACGGCCCGCCGCCGCGGCCGGGAAACCGGCTGAGGCTCAGGCGTCCACCGGCCAGGTGCCCCGGCGGACCATTTCGGTCACCTTGTCGGGGCCGTTGGCCCGCACCAGCAGCTCCAGCCGCATCCGCTCGATGTCCTCGGCGCTCCACTTGTCCGTGGCCATGGTCGCCTTCTCGTGGGACCAGCCGTTGTCGTAGTGGCGTACGACGTAGTCCTTCTGGAAGTCCCACATCTTCGTGCCCGGCAGGGGCGTGACGATGAACGGGTTGGCGTAGGCCATGCCGTGGCCCATGAGCGTGACCGCGTAGTCGATGGTCTTCTCGATCTGCTCCAGCGACTCGATGTACGGCTCGCCGCCCCGCTGTTCGGGCGGGTTGACGAAGCCGGGCATGAAACCGCCGGTGACCTGGATGCCGTACTCGGTGAACATCTCCACGATCTCGCCGGTGGCCTGCTGGAAGGCGTTGAGGCGGGGCTTGCCGGACTCGACGAGGCTGTCCTCGTTGGCGCTCTGCACGGCCAGGTAGACGCTGTAGCAGCCGCCGTCGGCCATCGCCTTGATCAGGGCCCGGCAGGTCAGTCCGGAGCGCATCGCCGCCAGGATGTTGCGGAAGTTGGGGTTGCGCCGTTCGGCGTCGTCCACCCACGGCAGGTCGTGCTTGCGCAGCAGCTCGCAGACGCTCATCGCGTACAGCGGGTCGTGCAGGAGATGGTCGTCCTCGATGAGGACCTCGGTGACGCCCTGCTTGCGGATCTCGGCGAGGTGCAGGTCGAACCAGTCGGTGCCCAGCGCCCGCCAGGGGCCGTTCACCATGGGGATGTAGCAGAAGTCGCAGCCGACGTTGCAGCCGATGGTGGAGAAGATCTGCGCCCAGGAGCCGTGGTCGCGCACCCGCTTGCCCGAGGAGTGGTACGGCTGCTCGTACTGGCGCATGTCGAGCATGCCGAAGTCGGGCAGCGGCATCATGCCGAGCCGCTCGTCCAGGCCCTGCCGCTTGGGCAGGATCCGCATGTACGGCGACCGGGCGGTGGTGCGCACCACGGCGCCGTCGGTCCGCCGGTAGGCGATCCCGGGGACGGCGTCGATGTCGCCGTCCGGCTCGGTGAGCGCCTGGAGCAGGGCGGTGAAGGTCTGGTCGGCCTCGTTGATGACGACGTGGTCGAACGGCGAGTCCGGTACGGCGTACTGCCAGTCGCCGCTTGGATGGGAGCCGCCGGTGACGGTCACGATCGCCGGGTCGATGTCCTTGACCAGGTCGGCGAGGGCGCGAGCGTTGCCCCACTGCACGGTGTAGATGCACTGCACGCCGACGATGTCCGGGTCGAAGTCCTCGATCAGGGCACGCAGTTGCGTGTCGTCGAGGCCGTAGCGGACGAGGCTGCTGCCGCCGCCGAGGTCGACGACCCGGCGCTCCTGCTCCCAGCCGGCGAAGGGCGAGTCGACGATGCCGACGTCGAACCCGGCGAGGCGGGCGCCCGCGGCGATGCGTAAGAGGCCGATCGGGGTTCCGGCGCGTTTCATCACCTCGAAGGTGTCCAGGCCGAGGGTGCGGAAGCTGCTGCGCTCGGGTGAGGGTTCGACGACGCGGGTGTAGGAGGGGACGAGGAGGAGAACGCGGGGCATCTCCCCGCGGGCGCGGCGCCGGGTGTCGGAGGCGGAGCGGCGCAGCGAGGGCCTGCCCAGGTGGCGCAGGGGCGGGCGTTCGGGGGCGCTGGAGAACTTCACGGACGGGTTCTCGATGAGCACGGACGACGACGAAACGTTTCGCGACACGGGCGCTCCCAGAGTCCGAATGCGAACGAGTGTGCGTCGTATCAGATACAGCTTCCCCGCGGGGTGGTCGAGCGCGAACTCGTTCTTCCTTCTGCGCGATGAGCTGGGCCAGGCCCCGCTACTGCTCGCCGGTGTCCTCGGAGGAGGGGGTGACGCGGGGGCCGGCGGTGCGGCGGGGCCAGCGCAGCGCCAGGCGCCGCCGGCGGCGGCCCGCGGCCCCGGGGGGAGGCGCATCGTGGGCGCTCGAGGGTGGGGTACGCAGCCCGGCGACGCCCAGATCCTCGGCGAGCAGGAGCAGGATCGCCGGTTCGAGCCGGTGCAGCGTGCCCACGGCCGTCCACAGGTCGAGGGTGAAGGCCCGTGCCGTCAGGAGCCGGGCCGCTGCCGGGTGGGCCGCATTGGCAAGGTGGGCCAGGGCGCGGGCCTGGATCGCCGAGTCGGTGATCCGGTCCGCGATCGACTCCGCCCGCTCAGGTTGTCCGGTCTCGGCCGCTGCCCGGGCGAGACGGGCGAGCAGTTCACGGTTTCCGTGCGAGCTGGCCTTCTCAAGTGCATCCTCGATCTCGGCAGCCAGCTCCGCGGCTCGTTCGTGCGCTCCGGTCCAGGCGATCGCCTCGGTGACCGCCGCCAGGGTGTGAGTACGCTCGGAGGTTCCGTCGATGATGCGAGCCAGCGCTGCCGCATCGCCGAGAACCATGCTTACGCTTGCTTCATCTTCGGCCCAAGCGGCTGCCTTGATGAGCGAGTCCACGGTACGTGGCCGATCGTGGGGGCCGTCGATGCCGCGGGCCACTGCCTCGGCCTCGTCAAGGAGCGCAGCGGCTCGGCCCGCATCGCCTTTGCGGGCGGCGGCCCTGGCCACTGCCGCCAGCGCCCGGGCTCGTGGCGTGAAGTCCCCGATCATGCGGGCGACGCGCTCGGAATGCTCGACTGCACCGGCGCGGGCGATGGCCTCGGTCAGGACGAGCACGACCCACTCGTCCACATTCTCGCCCGCTTCGGCGATGCGGCTCATGAGCCTGTCCATGAGGGCTGTCGCGCCTTTGTGGTCGCCCGACGCTTCTCCTGCGCCGACAGCCGCACCGATCGCCACCATCCACGGGCGCGCCGTCTCGATCGCGGAGATGATCTCCACTGCCCGATCCGTGGCACCCGCTTCGAAGGCAGCTTCAGCGATGATGGCGAGCGCAGTGTCGCGCTGGCCGATCTCGTTGTCGATGGTGCGGGCGACGGCCTCGGCACGATCAAAGTGCCGCGCGTCCGCCGCGGCCCGGGCGATCGCTGTCCGCGCGATCACTTCACGGGCGGCGTCATGCACCGTCCCGGCGATGGCCACAGCCCAATCGAGGTCGCCCGATCGAGCCGTCACACCGGCCAGGGCCGCGAGCTCCACCTGCTGGTGCACCGGGGACCGCACTGCCCGAGCCACCTCCTGGGCCTGCGATGCCAGACCGAGCCCGCGTCGGTGGTCGCCCGACCGCACGACCGCCTCGGCCACCGCGGTCAGCGCCCGCGCTTTGGACTCGGGGTCGGGGTTGGCCCGGGCCAGCGCCTCGGCGCGGTCATGATCGCCGGCTCGGGCAGCGGCGCCGGTGAGGATGGCGAGATCGCGGCCTACCTGGAAGGTCGGGTGGTCGTCCGAATTGTCGAGGAGTTCTTCGGCGGTTTCGGCCACGAGTTCGGCCGCACGCTCCGGATCTCCGGCGGCGGCCAGCGCCTCGATCACCGCCGCCATCGGAGGCCGTAGCGAGACTCCGGCAACCGCCCGGGCTGCGGTCTCCGCTTCGGCCGCCCACCGGGATGCCGAAGCCAGGTCTCCGTCGCGGGCCGCCGCCCGCGACACAGCGGCAAGAGCCTCCGCCCGCCGCCCAGGGTCACCGATGGCGCGAGCCACAGCCAGGGCATCGTTCTGTTCGCCGGCAGCGGCCAGCGCCTCGGCCAGATCGTCATCGACCAGTTCGCGCCCGGCCATGGCCTGCGGATGGTCAGCGAGCGCCCTGATCTCTCCGACCAGCTCGGTGGCGCGCTGCCGGTCGCCTGCCGCGGCTGCGTCCGTGGCCAGCGCCGCCCAGCAGGCGGCTCGGGTCAGGTAGTTGTCGATCTGACGGGCCGCCCGGTCGGCGGCACCCGACAGCTCGGCGGCCCGACCCCGGTCACCGTCCCTGGCGGCGGCTACGGCAACCGCCGAAAGCGCGGCAGCCCGCTCGTCCGGTTCGGCGATGCTCTGCGCGATGGATTCGGCAGACGCCGAACCGCCGGTTTCCGCCAGCGCCCGGGCCACCCTGGCGAGCGCCATCTCGGAAGTCACCGGTCCCATGGACTCGGCCAGCGCCCGGGCCCGATCGAGGCGACCGAGCAGTGCCCAGACAGCGGGCAGTCGCACGGGCAGCGAGGCGTTGCGCTCAGACAGGTTCGCCCGGCACAGAACGACTCTGGTCAGGTCCGCCAGGTCTGGTGTCTCGGCACCGAGGATCGCGTCCCGGGTCGCGGTGAGTTCGGCGAGGGCGGTGGCTTCGCCACCCGTGGTGTCGAGCAACCAGGCGTGGCGGCCCGGATCGAGCGCGAGGTCGAGCATCCTGGGAATGTCGCCGGCCTCCCGCAGCGTGCGGAAGTAGCCGAGTAGCAGGTAGCCGGGGGTGCGCCTGTCCCAGCCGCGTTCCCGGTGCCCGTCTGCCCAGGCGTGCAGGCGCCGGCGGTAGTCGGCCAGCCGTTCTCCGGCGAGAAAAGTCCTGGCCGCCTGCTGGAGGTCTTCATGAGCCAGCAGGTAGACGTCCTCGGGTGGTTCGAGCCCGTGCCGGAGCGATGACGGGCGCTGCGCGAAGGTCCGGCCGGACACCGCGCCGAGGGTGTCCGTGATCTCCCACGGATCACGGACACCGGTCAACTCCACCAGGTCTTGAACGGACAGGCCGCCGCCGGCCGCCGTGAGCAGGCCCAGCAGGTCCTGCTCGGTGGGTGTGCCGGTCAGTAGGCGTTTCAGTTCCTGCTCAGCGGCGTGCCGGATGACTTCGGCGCGCTCGGAGGGCTCCAGGAGCCGTACGGTCGCGGGATCGCGCAGCGGGTGGTGGTCGGGCACGTCCGCGGGCAGCGGCGGCGCGAGGCGTCCGGCCACGACGACGCGCATCCCTCCGGGCGGGCGGGCCGGGAGCAGTGCGGCGATGCTGTATACGTCGGGGCCGGTCGTCACCCCCCGGTCCTCGTCGAGGCCGTCCACGACCAGGACGAGCCGCGACCCCTGTTCCTGACAGGCGGTGGCGGCCTCGTCGAGCAGCGCGAGCAGGTGCGCGGCGCGGGTCGCCCCTGTCAGGTACGAGGGCACGGGCTTGCCCAACAACGCCGCGAGCTGCTCCATGACGACATCGATGAACGCCTCGCGGTCGCTCTGCCCGGCGAATCGCGCGGTGACGAAGAACGAGACGACGTGCACACCTTCCGGCGGGTGGAGCACGAACCAGGACAGCAGGGCAGACTTGCCTGCCCACGCCTTCGCCCGCCACCAACGGTAGGCGCTCTCACCGGAGTGGGTGCAGAACTCGCTGAGCTCGGCGAGCTCCTCCTCCCGACCGGCGAGCATCGCCGGTGCGATCAACCTCACATGGTAGAGGTAGGCCGAGCGGGCCGCCGCTGAGGCACCGGTGTGCAGGTTGATCTGCAGGTTCCCGTCCCCGACCTGCAGCCCCGACACCCCGCGGGCGTCGACCGGCGGGGTCCGGCCGCCGTAGCTGTCCACTCGCTACGGCCCTCAGCTGTAGTTATTGGTCTGGATGTTGTGGTCGCCGGTCTGCACGCCCTTGGCACCGCGCGCATCGACCTGGTACTTGCTCCCTGAGGGGAGCAGCGTCAAGAGGTCCTCGGCCGCCGCCAGCAGCTCCTGGTCCCGATCGGCACCGGACGCGGTCAGCTCCTCGCGCAGCCGGGCCTCCCAGACCCCCGGCTCCACCTGCTCGGCATCCAGCAGCTCCTCGCCACGGCCGGGCAGCCGACGGAGCACCGACTCTCGCAGCGCACCGTACGCGTCCCGCACCGCAGTGCTCACCGTTTCGGTGAGCCCTGCCGACGCACCAGCGGCCAGCGCCGCCACCACCAGTTCCACCCCGGACACTAGTCCCCCCAACTCGCAGCCGACGCCCAGCATTTCACGCTATCGGCATCCGTAGACCGAACTTGACGGAATTCAGATCGACGGGATGGCCTGGCCATCGACGGGGCAGGGGCCGTGGTGGCCCGTCCGCCGAGGCGCGAGGCGCACCGACCGCCGGCAGAGAGGTCGCTCCGGCCGGCACCGCGCACGCGGTCAGCGAGAGCACGACGGCAAGGCGGTGGCGTACCCCGCGTGGATCACGCGGGTCCGGGACCTCGGCCGGACTGCGGGCACTCGCGGAGGTGGTCAAGGCCTTGGCGCCGCGGCTCGGGCGCTCCTCGCCGGTGATCACCCTCGGTTACTATGCTCACTTCATGCCGGAGGCCGGGGGCTGTTGGCGGGCGATCCTCGCCGCTGCGCTCCTCCGAAGTTGGTCGTGGATCGCAAGGCTGAAGAAACGGGTGGCCTGGGAAAATGTTGAAAGAGGTCACCGCGACCCGCTACATCGCGCCCCTGCGCGAGGGCGGTTCGCTGCCGGGGCTGGTCGAGGCCGACGACTTCGGCATGTACGTCCTGAAGTTCACCGGCGCGGGACAGGGCCGCAAGACGCTCGTCGCCGAGGTGGTCTGCGGGGAACTGGCCCGCCGGCTGGGCCTGCGCGTGCCGCGGCTGGTCACGGTCCGGCTCGACGCGGAGCTGGGACTCGGCGAGCCCGACGAGCAGGTCCAGGGCCTGCTCAGGTCCAGCGGCGGCATCAACCTCGGCATGGACTTCCTCTCCGGCGCGCTCGGCTTCGACCCGCTGGCCTTCCGGGTGAGCCCGGAGGAGGCCGGGCGGATCGTCTGGTTCGACGCGCTGGTCAACAACGTCGACCGGTCCTGGCGCAACCCCAACCTCCTGATGTGGCGGGGCGAGCTGTGGCTCGTCGACCACGGCGCGACCATGATCTGGCACCACAACTGGCCCGGCGCCGAGGCCTCGGCCGCCCGCCCCTACGACGCCTCCGACCACGCACTGGCGCCTTTCGCGCCCGACATCGCCTGCGCGGCGGCCGAGTTGGCACCCCGGATCACCGAGCGGCTCCTCGACGAGGTCACGGCCCGGATCCCCGACGCCTGGCTGACGGACGAGCCCGGCTTCGACACACCGGACGATTTGAGGCGGGCCTACGCGGGGCCGCTGCTCGCCCGGGCCGCCGTCATCCACGACCGCATCCAGGGGATCAAGTGAGCGACCGGCACATCATCAAGGGCGGGCCCCGGGACCGCCAGATCTACGAGTACGCCGTCCTGCGCGTGGTCCCGCGCGTCGAGCGCGGCGAGTGCATCAACGCCGGGGTGCTCCTCTACTGCCGCGCCGAGGCCTACGTCGGCGCGCGCACCCACCTGGACGAGGCGCGCCTGCTGGCCCTCGACCCCCGGGCGGACGTGGCCGGTGTCCGGGCCGCCCTCGACGCCGTGGAGAGGCTCTGCGCGGGCGGCACCGCGGCCGGCCAGGCCGCGGCCGACGACCCCGGCCGCCGCTTCCGCTGGCTGGTCGCCCCCCGCTCCACGATCGTCCAGCCAGGCCCCGTCCACACGGGCCTGACCACGGATCCGGCGGCGGAGACGGAGCGGTTGCTGGACCTGCTGGTGCGGTAGCCGATCACGGGCAGCGTTCCGGCCATGAGTGGCGCGCGCTCCGACGGGAAGGCGGCCTGCGGTCCTGGGCCGTTCGGGTGTTCCGGAGCGCCTCGCCGGGCAGGTCGGGCCGGGTAATGGATCACATGCCGCGCCCGGCCGTTGACACCGCGTGCCAGGGCTTCTAGCGTCACACCCACTGAAGGTACTAAGCGGTCGCTCACCTGAGGAGAAGCAGCCATGTCCACCACTGAGCAGCGGGTCGCCGTCGTCACCGGTGCCGCGCGCGGCATCGGCGCCGCCACCGCCGTACGACTGGCCGCCGAGGGCCGCGCGGTCGCCGTGCTCGACCTCGACGAAGCCGCCTGCAAGGACACCGTCGAGAAGATCACCGCCGCCGGTGGCAAGGCCGTCGCGGTCGGCTGCGACGTCTCCGACGAGGCGCAGGTCGAGGCGGCCGTCGCGCGGATCGTCGAGGAGCTCGGCGCGCCGACGATCCTGGTCAACAACGCGGGCGTGCTGCGCGACAACCTGCTGTTCAAGATGAGCGTCGCCGACTGGGACACCGTCATGAACGTGCACCTGCGCGGCGCCTTCCTGATGTCCAAGGCCTGCCAGAAGCACATGGTGGACGCGGGATTCGGCCGGATCGTCAACCTCTCGTCGTCCTCGGCGCTGGGCAACCGCGGCCAGGTCAACTACTCGGCCGCCAAGGCGGGCCTGCAGGGCTTCACCAAGACCCTCGCCAAGGAGCTCGGCAAGTTCGGCGTCACCGCCAACGCCGTCGCCCCCGGCTTCATCGCGACCGAGATGACCAAGGCCACCGCCGAGCGCGTCGGCATGGGCTTCGAGGACTTCAAGGCCGCCGCCGCCACGCAGATCCCGGTGGCGCGCGTCGGCGAGCCGGAGGACATCGCCAACGCCATCGCCTTCTTCACGGGCGAGGCGGCCGGATTCGTCTCCGGCCAGGTGCTGTACGTGGCCGGCGGACCGCTCGACTAAGGGACGAAGAACATGACTTCCGTGGAACTCTCCGGCAAGGTCGCCCTCGTCACGGGCGCCAGCCGCGGCATCGGCTACGGCGTCGCCGAGGCGCTGATCGCGCGCGGCGACCGGGTCGTCATCACCGGCCGCAACGAGGACGCCCTCAAGGAGGCCGTCGAGCAGCTCGGCGCCGACCGCGCCGTCTACGTGGCGGGCAAGGCGCACGACGAGGCCCACCAGGCCGTCGCCGTCGAGCGCGCGATGGAGGCCTTCGGCCGCATCGACTTCCTGGTCAACAACGCCGGCACGAACCCGGTGTTCGGGCCGATCGCCGACCTCGACCTGAACGTCGCCCGCAAGGTCTTCGAGACCAACGTCGTCTCGGCGCTCGGCTTCGCCCAGAAGACCTGGCACGCCTGGCAGAAGGACAACGGCGGCGCGATCGTCAACATCGCCTCCGTCGCAGGCCTCTCGCCCTCGCCGTTCATCGGCGCGTACGGCGTCAGCAAGGCGGCGATGATCAACCTGACGGTGCAGCTCGCCCACGAGTTCGCGCCCAAGGTGCGGGTCAACGCGATCGCCCCGGCCGTCGTGAAGACCAAGTTCGCCCAGGCCCTGTACGAGGGCCGGGAGGAGGAGGCCGCCGCGGCCTATCCGCTCGGCCGGCTCGGCGTGCCCTCCGACATCGGCGGCGCGGCCGCGTTCCTCACCTCCGAGCAGTCCGACTGGGTCACCGGCCAGACGCTCGTCGTGGACGGCGGCATCTTCCTCAACGCCGGCACCGGCTGACACCGGCGTACGCCCACGTGACACGGGCGCTCCTCGACGCGAGGGGCGCCCGTGTCGGCGTAAAGGCAGCGCAAAGGGAGATGACAACGTAGTCAAAGGTTTATCGATCAAGGAGTCATGTCCGGGGGCGGGTCAGCGGCCACAGCACTGCGGTATGGTCTGCCGACCCTTGGTATGGCAGATCGAGGAGCGTGCGCGTGTTCAACCGGAACCGATGCCTGCGGCGGGTGGCGGCCATCGCGTCCATATCGTCCCTGGTAGGCGGGTGCGGAGTGCTGTCGTCCGACACCCCGGAGGACGATGGGCCGATCGTCATCGGCACCACCAGTGCCCCCAGCACGCTCGACCCTGCCGCCTCCTGGGACAGCTCCTGGGAGCTGTTCCGCAACATCTACCAGACGCTCCTGAGCTATCCGACCGGCGCGACCGAGCCCCAGCCGGACGCCGCAGAGAGTTGCGGCTTCAGCGACTCCTCGAACCAGGTCTACCGCTGCGAACTGCGCGAGGGCCTGAAGTTCTCCAACGGCGACGCGCTCGACGCCCGGGCCGTCAAGTACTCGTTCGACCGGATCCGCAAGATCAACGTCAACGGCGGCCCCGCCGGTCTGCTGGGCAGCCTCGAACGCGTCCAGGCGCCGAACGACCGCGAGGTGATCTTCCACCTCAACAAGCCCGACGCCACGTTCCCGTTCGTGCTCGCCACGCCCGCCATGTCGATCGTCTCCCCGCAGGCCTACCCGGAGGACTCCCTGCGCGAGGGCGAGGACGTCGTCGGCTCCGGGCCGTACACGCTCGACTCCTACGACGAGGGCAAGGAGGCCGTCCTCGTCCGCAACGACTCCTACAAGGGCTTCGCGGAGCGCCGGAACGACGCGGTGACCGTCCGCTACTTCCAGGACTCGGCCGCCATGGTCAAGGCCCTGCGCGACCAGCGGATCGACGTCACCTACCGCGGTCTGGCCGCCGGCGACGTCGTCGACCTCCAGAGCAAGACCTCCAAGGAGGAGGAGATCCAGCTCGTCGAGGGCACCGGCACCGACATCAACTACCTGGTGTTCAACCCGAAGGACTCCTGGGCCAACAAGAAGGCCGTGCGCCAGGCCATCGCGCAGGTCGTCGACCGGGCGGCGATCGCCCACAAGGTCTACAAGGACACCGTCGACCCGCTGTACTCCATGGTCCCCAAGGGCCTCACCGGCCACACCACGGGCTTCTTCGACGACTACGGCGACCCGGACGTGGGCAAGGCCCGCAAGATCCTCACCCAGGCGGGCATCAACCAGAAGGTCCCGCTCACCTTCTGGTACACGAGCGACCGCTACGGCTCCGAGACCGCCGCCGAGTTCAAGGAGCTGGAGCGCCAGCTGGAGGACTCCGGCCTGTTCACGATCAGCCTCAAGAGCCGCCCCTGGAAGACCTACGTCGAGGGTTACCAGAAGGGTGAGTACCCGGTGTTCGGGCGTGGCTGGTTCCCCGACTTCCCGGACGCCGAGAACTTCATCGCGCCGTTCGTCGGCGAGCAGAACGCCCTCGGTACGCCCTACCCGGCCCCCGAGATCACCGGCGAGCTGCTGCCCCGGTCGCGCCGGGAGAGCGACCGCGCGAGCGTGGAGAAGGAGTTCGAGGAGGCCCAGCGGATCCTGGTGGACGACGCGCGGCTGCTGCCGCTGTGGCAGGGCCGGCAGTATGTGGCGGCCAGCCGGGACGTCTCGGGCGCCGAGCGGGCCCTGGACCCGTCGACGATCATGATGATGTGGGAGCTGCACCGCAAGACCGCCTGGTAGGCGGCGGCGGACATCCGGCTTTCCCTCCGGCTTCCCGGAGCGCGTTGTCAGTGGTCGCCGGTAGGTTCTGAGGCCTGAAGTGACCGCACATCGTGAGGACGTTGACGTGACCGACATCGCCATGCTGCCCGAGTCCTGGCGCGGGGTTCTGGGTGACGAGCTGCAGCAGCCCTGGTTCAAGGAGCTGACGGAGTTCGTCGAGGAGGAGCGGGCGAAGGGTCCCGTCTACCCGCCGCGCGAGGAGGTCTTCGCGGCGCTGGACGCCACGCCGTACGACCGGGTGAAGGTCCTGATCCTCGGCCAGGACCCGTACCACGGCGAGGGCCAGGGCCACGGGCTGTGCTTCTCGGTCCGGCCCGGGGTGCGCATCCCGCCGTCCCTGCGCAACATCTACAAGGAGATGCACGAGGAGCTGGGCACGCCGATCCCGGACAACGGCTACCTGATGCCCTGGGCGCGGCAGGGCGTGCTGCTGCTCAACGCGGTGCTCACGGTCCGGGCCGGGGAGGCCAACTCCCACAAGGGCCGGGGCTGGGAGAAGTTCACCGACGCCGTGATCCGGGCCGTGGCCGAGCGGCCCGACCCGGCGGTGTTCGTGCTGTGGGGGAACTACGCGCAGAAGAAGCTCCCGCTGATCGACGAGTCGCGGCACGTGGTGGTCAAGGGCGCGCACCCCTCGCCCCTGTCGGCGAAGAAGTTCTTCGGTTCCCGTCCGTTCACGCAGATCAACGCGGCGGTGGCGGCGCAGGGGCACGAGCCGATCGACTGGACGATCCCGAACCTGGGCTGACGGACGATCCCGAACCCGGGCTGACGGCGACGGCCGGTGGCCGGCGGCCGGGGCGACACGGCGGCAGGCCCGCCGACCGGCGTCGGACACCGGCCGTACGACCCGATCACCGACCGTATGGCCCCGAACACCAGCCGTACGGTCCGAACGTCGGCCGTACGGCCCCGAACAGCCCGGTGGCGCGCGGAGCGGCCTGAGCCGGATCGCCCCCGCCTGCGGTTAGCGTCGGGGAGGACAGCGGGCGAGGGCGCGGAGGGCGTGGTGGTCGAGCGACAGGGGCAGGCGGCGCCGGACGCCGTGCTGACGCGGATCGGGCAGGTCGTGATGCTGCACCACGCGGGGGACCGGGAGGAGGCCCGGCACCGGTTCCTGGACCTGTGGGCGGAGATCGGGGAGCACGGCGACCCGCTGCACCGCTGCACCCTCGCCCACTACCTGGCCGACACCCAGGACGACCCCGCGGACGAACTGGCCTGGGACCTGCGCGCGTTGACGGCGGCGGAGGAGATCACCCAGGACGGGCCCGCGGGCGGGGCAGGGGCGGTCGCGGTGCGCGCCTTCTACCCCTCCCTGCACATGAGTCTGGCGGCCGACTACGCCGGGCTCGGCGACCGGGACGCCGCCCGGACCCATCTGCGGCGGGCCAGGGGAGCGGCCGCCGCCCTCACCGACGACGGCTACGCGGCGGGTGTGTGGGCGGCGATCCGGCGGCTGGAGTCCCGGCTGGGAGAAGGCGGCGGGGAGCCCGGCGGAGGGACGTGGGGGAGGCCGCCGAGGCAGCGGCCGTGACGGAGCCGGTCACCGCCCGTAGGTGTCCTGGCAGATGGTCGCCTCCGGGCTGTCGGCCCGCCACCCGCCGTAGCGCCTGCCCAGCGCGCACACGTCCGTGCCGCCCGGGACGTTCTGGTGGACGTCCTGCCGCACCGACTCCGGGACGTCGGGGAGTCCCGGGCGTGGCCGCTGCGGGCCGCGCGGGGCGGGTTCCGGGCGGTCCGGGCGTTCCGGCCGGGCGGGACGCGGACGGTCGGCGCGGGGGCCGGCCGCCGGCCGGCCCCGCTCGGGCGAGGCCGCCGCGGGGGTGCTCACACGGGATTCGGACGGGGTCGGCTCCGGGCGGCGGGACTCCTCGATGAGTTGCAGGGCCTCCTGGGCCGGGGCCTGCACGATCTGCGTCGCCGCCTGCCCCGCCGTCTGCGGCGCCGACGGCCTGGACGGTCCCGTCGGCGGCCCGGGGACGGGAGGATGCTGGACGGTCACGCAGCCGGTCAGGGCCGAGACAGCCACGGTCACCAGGAGCGTCGCGGTGGTCGTCGTTCGATGCACCCGCGCCACTCTGGTCCGTCCGGCCGGGGGCGGTCCGGCGGACAGGCGGAGGATGCCCCGCACGGGTGATCTCCCGCCCCGTACGGAGGGCGTCGGCGGGCCGCGGGTGACGTCAGTCGCCGGTCGAGCCGTCGACGCGCTCGCGGATCAGGTCGGCGTGGCCGTTGTGCCGGGCGTACTCCTCGATCATGTGGGTGTAGATCCACCGCAGGTTGAACTTCTCTCCGGTGCGCCGGTGCCCGCCCTGGGAGAGGTCGTCCAGGCCGAACCGGGCCGCGTTGCGCCGGGCCGTCTCGATCTCGGACTGCCAGGTGGCGTACGCCTCCTGGTAGGTGTCCGCCTCGGTCAGGTGGAACTCGCCGTCGCGGTCCTCGTCGCTCCAGTAGAGGGGCGCCGCGTCCTCGTCCATCAGCACCCGGCGGAACCAGCTCCGCTCCACGTCCGCCATGTGCCGCACCAGCCCCAGCAGGGACAGGTCGGAGGGCTCCACGGCGGCGGACCTGAGCTGCTCGTCGCTCAGGCCCTCGCACTTCCACGCGAGGGTCTGCCGGTGGAACTCCAGCCAGCCCTCCAGCATGGTGCGTTCGTCGGCGGTCGTGTCAGGCATACGGCGTTCGGTCGTCATGGCTGCCATCCTTCCCCCGTGACCCCTGCCGGACCACCGGATTTCAGGGGCCGAGCATGCCGTCCAGCAGTTCCCGCAGCCCGGCCCGCACCTCCTCCAGGCTCGGCGCCTCGGCGCTGAACGACCCGGCCACGCAGCTGAACATCAGCCCGTCCGCCCAGGCGATCAGGGACAGGGTGTGCCGGGCCGGGTCCGTCGAGCCCAACCCGGTGACCAGGGCGGCCAGTTGCTCGCGGAAGCGGGCGCCCGTCGCGTCGAAGTACGCCCGCAGCTCGGGGCGGCGCGTCGCCTCCAGCGCCAGTTCGTAGCGGGCGAGGGTCAGTTCGCGGTGGCGCGTCAGGGCGCGGTGGGCGGCCAGGGCCAAGGCGTCCGCCAGGGGGCCGGCGCCGGCGTGCGGGTCCGGCATCTCGTGCAGCGCCAGCACCCGCGCCTCGCGGTCGGCCAGGCGGCGCACCGCCAGCTCCAGCAGGGCCTGCCGGGTCCGCGCGAGGTTCGAGGTGGAGCCCTGGGGGAGTCCGGCCGCCTCGTCCACTGCCCGGTGCGTCAGTCCGCGCATCCCGCGCTCGGCGAGCAGGGCGAGGGCGGTGTCGGCGACGAGGTCGGAGCGGGAGGGACCGGTGGTGCGTACGGACATGCCGTTCACGCTACCCGCCCCACTACGACTGTAGTAACCTCGAACGGGTCACTACAGCTGTAGTGACAGTGGCCGGACCGAGGAGGAGCCATGGCACAGTCGGGCGACGTCGTCGTGATCGGCGGCGGAATCGGAGGCCTGACCGCGGCGGCCGCCCTGCACCTGCGCGGCCGGCAGGTCACCGTGCTGGAGCGCGCCCCCTCGCTGGAGCCGGTCGGCGCCGCCATCTCCCTCGCCCCCAACGCCCTGCGCGCGCTGGACGTCATCGGCCTCGGCGACGAGATCCGCGACCTCGCCGCCTGGACCGGGGACGGCGGCCTGCGCACACCGTCCGGGCGGTGGCTCGCGCGCTCCTCCGCCGACGCCGCCGCCGAGCGCTTCGGCGGCCCGCTCGTGCTGCTGCACCGCGCCACCCTCATCGAGCGCCTGGCCGCCCTGCTCCCGCCCGGCGCCGTCCGCACGGACACCGCCGCCACCCTCGCCGACTGCGGAGACCGCGACCGGCCGGCCCGCGTCACCACCGCCGACGGCGAACTGGAGGCCGACCTGGTGGTGGGCGCCGACGGTGTCCGGTCCGCCGTACGCCCCGCGCTCTTCCCCGCCCACCCGGGCCCCGTCTACTCCGGCTTCACGACCTGGCGGGTCGTGATCCCGGTCCCCGGCGCCGACTTCGCCTCGCACGAGACCTGGGGCCGGGGCCGTATCTGGGGCACGCACCCGCTCAAGGACGGCCGTGTCTACGCCTACGCCGCCGCCGTGGCCCCGGCCGGCGGACGGGCGGCGGACGACGAGCGGGCGGAACTGCTGCGCCGCTACGGCGACTGGCACGACCCCATCCCCGCCGTCCTCGCCGCCGCCCGCCCCGAGGACGTCCTGCGCCACGACGTCCACCACATCGCCGAGCCCCTGCCCGCCTACCACCGCGGCCGGGTCGCCCTGGTCGGCGACGCCGCGCACGCCATGCCCCCGACCCTCGGCCAGGGCGGCAACCAGGCCATCGAGGACGCGATCGTCCTCGCCTCCTGCCAAGCCCCCGGCAGCGCCGGAGCAGCCGGGACCCCCCTCCGCGACGACCTCCCCGCCTACACCGCCGCCCGGCTGCCCCGTACGACGGCCATCGCGCGCCAGGCCGTCAGGGTCTCCCGCCTCAACCTCATGACCAGCCGCGTCGGCACCGCCGTCCGCGACACGGCCATGGCCGCGCTGTCGAAGGCCGGGCCCGCGCTGTTCCTGCGGAGCTTCGACGGCATCGCCGACTGGCGGCCGCCGCGGCCGCCGTATGCTTCCGAGCAGACCCCGGCAGGCAACCACCCAAGGAGCGCACGACGTGAAGGTCGGCTGCATCGGACTCGGTGACATCGCGCAGAAGGCCTACCTTCCGGTCCTCGCTTTCCAGCCCGGCGTCGAGCTGCACCTGCAGACCCGCACCCCCGCCACGCTCGACCGGGTCGCCGACGGGCTGCACCTCCCGCCGGAGCGGCGGCACACCACCCTCGACTCCCTCCTCGCGGCGGACCTCGACGCCGCCTTCGTGCACGCGCCCACCCTCGTCCACCCGGAGATCGTGACGCGGCTGCTGGAGGCGGGCGTTCCGACGTACGTCGACAAGCCGCTCGCCTACGAACTCGACGACTCGGCGCGGCTGGTGGCGCTCGCCGAGGAGCGGGGCGTGAGCCTGGCCGTCGGCTTCAACCGGCGCTTCGCCCCCGGCTACACGCAGTGCGCCGACCATCCGCGCGAGCTGATCCTGATGCAGAAGAACCGCATCGGCCTGCCGGAGGAACCGCGCGCGATGATCCTCGACGACTTCATCCACGTCGTCGACACCCTGAGGTTCCTGGCGCCCGGCGCGATCGACGACGTCACCGTGCGCGCCCGCGTCCGGGACGGCCTGCTGCACCACGTGGTGCTCCAGCTCGCCGGGGACGGCTTCACCGCGCTCGGCGTGATGAACCGGCTCAGCGGTTCGGCCGAGGAGATCCTGGAGGTGTCCGGGCAGGACACCAAGCGGCAGGTGGTCAACCTCGCCGAGGTCGTCGACCACAAGGGTCAGCCGACCGTGCGGCGGCGCGGGGACTGGGTGCCGGTGGCCCGGCAGCGCGGCATCGAGCAGGCGGTGCTGGCGTTCCTGGACGCCGTGCGGGTGGGCAAGGTGCTCAGCGCCCGGGACGCGCTGGAGACCCATGAGCTGTGCGAGCGGGTCGTACGCGCGGTTCAGGAGCCGACCGCCTGAGCCGCAGGGTCCGTACGCCCTCGCCGGCGGCCCAGGCGGCGAGGATCAGCAGGGCCGCGTGCACGGTCCAGTCGCCGAGGCGGACGTAGGGCGTGGTGCCGTGGGCGAGGGGGATCTCGTAGACCTGCGCGGCGGACGCGTCCGTCCCGAGCCACGGGCCGACGCGCTGTCCGCTCGGGCCGTAGACCGCGGAGACGCCCGTCAGGGTCGAGTGCACCATCGGGCGGCCGGTCTCGGCGGCGCGCAGCGCGGCGAGCGTGGCGTGCTGCTCGGGGGCCCAGCTGCCCTGGAACGTGGACGTCGACGACTGGCCGATCAGCACGTCCACGCCCTCCTTGGTGAGGTGGCGGGTCATGTCCGGGAAGGCGGTCTCGAAACACACCATGGGGCCCGCCCGCAGACCGCCGTCGCCGACGTTCATCACGACCGGCTGGGAGCCGCGCCTGCGGTCCTCGCCGGCGGCCTTGCCGACGGAGGTGGCCCAGCCGAGCAGGGAACGGGCCGGGACGTACTCGCCGAAGGGCACGAGCCGCATCTTGTCGTAGCGCTGACCGGTCAGGCCGTCCGGCCCGACCAGGACGGAGCTCTTGTAGATCCCGGGCTTGTCGGAGCGCCGGGCGTCCACGTTGACCAGGATGTCGGCGTTCGTCGCGCGGGACAGGTCCGCGAGCCGCCGGGCGAGGTCGGGGCGGTCCCCGAGGTCGAAGCCGACGCTGCTCTCGCCCCACACGATCAGGTCGACGTCCTGCCCGGCGAGCCGCCGGGTGAGCTGCTCCTCGCGGGCGAACCGGCGGTCCCCGCTGTCCGGGCCCCCGATGACGCCCGGCTGGACGACGGCGATCCTGACCTGGCCGTCGACGGCGGGGCGGGGCGCGAAGGCCCAGGCGGCGCAGGTGGCGACGGCCGTGGCGACGAGCCCCGTCACGGCGGTCACCCGGGCCCGGCGGACCGCGACGAGGACGGCGACCGCGACGTTGAGGGCCACCAGCAGGAAACTGATCAGCCACACCCCGCCGACGGAGGCGAGCCGCAGCGCCGGTTCGACCTGCCACTGACTGCTGCCGAGCATGCCCCACGGCCCGCCCAGGCCCTGCCAGGAGCGGACCAGCTCGATCGCCAGCCAGCCCGACGGCAGCACCACGAGTGCGGCCGCGATCCGGCTGAGCGAGGGCACCCCGGCCAGCAGGCGGCGCACCAGCCAGCCCCAGGGGCCCCACAGCGCGCCGAGCAGCGCGGCGATGACGAACGTGAACACGTGCAGGAACGGCATTAGCCAGTGGTGCATGGCCAGCATGAAGCCGAAGCCGCCGCACCAGCCCTCGTACAGCGCCCGTTTCCCGGTGGGGGCGGTCCGCAGCAGCAGGAGCCACGGCACCAGGGCGACGTAGGCCCACCACCACAGGGACGGGGCGGGAAAGGCAAGGACGGGCAGGGCGCCCGCGACCGCCGCGGCGGCCGAGCGCCGCCAGGGGGAGGCGAGCCAATGGCCGAGCGTCTTCATAGGCGCCTCCTACCCGCGGATGCCTCCAGTGTGCGTCCTGCGGACGATCTAGGACAGAGGACGCCGGGTCAGTTGACCACAGGTGCCGCCCGCCGCTCGGGAAGGCGTCGCCACTTCTCCCGGACGACCACCTCGCTCAGCCGCCAGCCGGCGTCGGTGCGCAGCAGGGCGAAGGCGTACCGGCCGCCGCACACGAAGTCCGGCGCGGGCCCTTCGGTGGCCATGGGGTTGACGTAGTCGGCCTGGACCTGGGCCGTGTCGCCGGTGTCGTGTTCCCAGACCCCGAACCGGACCCGCCGGTTGACGATCAGGTGCTGGCGCGTCGGGAACCGCCGCATGTTCTCGGCGAGCCACGCGGCGACCGCCCCGGCCTCGCCCTCGATACCGCCGGCCGACCGGTAGTCCGCCCGCCCCTGGGGGGCGAACAACCCCCGGTACGCTTCCCAGTCCCCGTCGTCGACCGCCACCGCGTAGTCGGTGACCAGTGAGTCGACGGCCAGCCGGTCCCTCACGGTGGCGAGCTCCACGCGCTGCGTCATCGGCTCAGTGTTGGGCATGGGAGGGGCCGAGTGAAGAGCCGTGCGGTGATATTCGGTGGCCGCCGAGGGGCATCCGGGCCGAGCCTGTCCCTCATGAACGACCAGAACGAACCGAGATTCCGGGTCCGCGCCCGCCACACCGAGTCCACGCTCACCGTGTACCAGGCCTACCGCCCGGAGATCGGCGGCCCCGCGGCCCGCGACGGCCGCTTCCCGTCGACCTGGAAGCGGGAGCGCATGACGTGGATCAAGCCGTCGTTCCTGTGGATGATGTACCGCTGCGGCTGGGGCACGAAGGAGGGCCAGGAGACGGTTCTGGCGATCGAGATCAGCCGCGAGGGCTTCCACTGGGCGCTGCGCCACGCCTGTCTGTCCCACTACGTGCCCGCCCTGCACGGTGACCGGGCCGACTGGAAGCGGCAGTTGAGGCAGGCGCCGGCCCGGGTGCAGTGGGATCCGGAGCGGGATCTGCGGCTGAATCCGCTGCCGCACCGGTCGCTCCAGCTGGGGCTCGCGGGGGAGGCGGCGGTCCGGTACGCGGACGAGTGGATCGTGGGGATCGAGGACGTCACGCCGCTCGCGGCGGAGGTCCGGGGGCGGGTGCGGTCGGGTGAACTCGGCGCGGCTGCCGCGCTGTTGCCCGAGGAGCGGCCCTACGACCTCGACGACGAGGTGCTGGCGCCTCTGCGCGCCTGAGGGCCGGGACGGGGGTCGCCGGTCAGGCCGCCTCGACGACGCCGCCGCGGATCGCGGCGGCCCACTCGACGACCAGCAGCTCGTACTCCGCGCGCTCCTCGGCGGACAGGGTGCCGCCCGTGCGCAGCCAGAGCGCACGGATCTCGTCGTTCACCTCGGCAGCGGACCGCACGGAACCAGGGTTCACGTAATCGGGGGACATGCCGACAAGCCTAGGGGCAGCCACTGACAGGCCGCTACCGGACGGCTACCCGATCGGTATGCGGTTGGTCACGAGACCCCGGTCACAGGGGGCCGGGTCAGCCCGCCGACTCGGCCGCGTGGGGGCTCAGGGCACCCATGCTGACCAGGGCGATGATGACGATGCCGAGCGCGATGCGGTAGTAGACGAACGGCATGAAGCTCTTGGTCGAGATGAACTTCATGAACCAGGCGATCACCGCGTAGCCGACCGCGAAGGCGATGACCGTGGCGAAGATCGTCGGGCCCCAGGAGACGTGGCCGCCCTCCGTCGCGTCCTTGAGCTCGAACAGGCCGGAGGCGAGCACCGCGGGGATGGCGAGCAGGAAGGAGTAGCGGGCCGCGGCCTCGCGCTTGTAGCCCATGAACAGGCCGCCGCTGATGGTGGCGCCGGAGCGGGAGACGCCCGGGATGAGCGCCATGGCCTGGCAGACGCCGTAGATGAGGCCGTCGCGGACGCCCAGGTCCTCCAGGGCCTTGCGCTGCTTGGGGGCGCGGTGGCGGCCGCCGCTCTCGTCGCGTGCCGCGAGCCGGTCGGCGACGCCGAGGACGATGCCCATGCCGATCAGCATCGTCGCGGTGATCCGCAGGTCGCGGAAGGGCCCCTCGATCTGGTCCTTCAGCGTCACGCCGAGCACACCGATCGGGATCGAGCCGACGATCACGAGCCAGCCCATCCGCGCGTCGGGGTCGCTGCGCAGCGCCTTGTTCGTGAGCGACCGCGTCCAGGCCGAGAGGATCCGTCCGATGTCCTTGCGGAAGTAGATCAGCACGGCGGCCTCCGTGCCGATCTGCGTGATCGCCGTGAAGGCCGCACCCGGGTCCTCCCAGCCCGAGAAGGCCGCCGTCAGGCGCAGGTGCGCGCTGGAGGAGACGGGCAGGAACTCGGTCAGCCCCTGGACGAGTCCGAGGATGAGTGATTCGAACCAAGACATGAGGTAGCGGAGTCCAAGTGCCGATCGTGGGACGGACGACGGGCACACCGGGCCGCCGTTGCGACGAACGGGGGATCATGTGTGCCGAGGGGGAAGCGTAGCGCCCCTCGGCGGCCGCCCCGACACAGGGGTTTGGAAGCGGCCACGGAGCGGCGGTGATCAGGCCGCCGTCGGTCCGGTGACGGCCCAGCCGGGCGCCTGCGGGCGGGCCGTGAGGTCCTCGTGGCGCACCTCGTCGCCGCAGGCCCGGCAGGTGACGGCCGGGGCGAGCGGCCGGCCGCAGGAGTGCTCCACGACCATCGGGCGGTCGCCGTCCGCGCGGAGGTGGCGGTCCCCCCACGCCATGAGGGTCAGCAGCACCGGCTCCAGCTCCAGGCCCGCCTGCGTCGGCCGGTACTCGAAGCGCTGCGGGCGCTCGCTGTAGGGCCGCTTGGTCAGGATCCCGGCGTCCACGAGCCGGCGCAGCCGCGTGGCGAGGATGTCGCGCGGGGCGCCGATGTTGCGCACCAGCTGGTCGAACCGGCCGTTGCCGAGGCACACCTCCCGCAGCACGAGCAGGGAGTACTTCTCCCCGACGAGCGCCAGGGTGTCGGCGATGGAGCAGGGGCGGGGATCTTTGCTGGCGGCCATGAAGCCCAGTCTAGGAGAGGGTTGGATTTTCCAACCCTGCGGGATACCGTGAGTTTGGATTTCCTACTCACTGGTAGCCGTGGAGGCCCGCTCATGCGTGACGCAGTGATCGTCGAAGCCGTACGCACCCCGATCGGCAAGGGCAAGCCCAACGGCGCCCTCGCGCACGTCCACCCCGTGGAACTGCTCGCCCACACCCTGCGCGCGCTCGTCGAGCGCTCCGGCGTCGACCCGGCGCTGATCGACGACGTCATCGGCGGCACCGTCGACCAGGTCGGCGAGCAGGCCATGAACACCACCCGCTACGCCGTCCTGTCCGCGGGCTTCCCGGAGTCGGTGCCCGCGACCACCGTGGACCGCCAGTGCGGCTCCTCCCAGCAGGCCGTGCACTTCGCGGCCCAGGGCGTCCTCTCGGGCGCCTACGACCTCGTCGTGGCCTGCGGGGTGGAGTCGATGAGCCGGGTGCCGATGTGGTCGAACGTGCCGGAAGGCAAGGACCCCTTCGGGCCCGGGGTCGGCGAGCGCTACCCGGAGGGGCTCGTCCCGCAGGGCGTCAGCGCCGAGCTGATCGCCGCCAAGTGGTCGATCGGCCGCGAGCAGCTGGACGCCTTCGCGGTCTCCTCCCACCAGAAGGCCGCCGCGGCCTGGGAGAACGGGCTCTTCGACGCCGAGGTCGCGCCCCTGGAGGGCGTCACGCGCGACGAGTGCGTACGGCCCGGCAGCTCCACCGACGTCCTCGCCGGGCTCAAGCCCGCCTACTACGACCCCGGCTTCGCCGAGCGCTTCCCGCAGATCGAGTGGAACATCACGGCCGGCAACGCCAGCCCCATCAACGACGGCGCCTCGGCGGTGCTCATCACCTCCAGCGAGACGGCGGCCCGGCTCGGGCTGCGCCCCCTCGCCCGGCTGCACAGCTTCGCCGTCACCGGCTCCGACCCGCTGCTGATGCTCACGGGCGTCGTCCCGGCGACCGAGAAGGTGCTGCGCCGGGCGTCACTGACCCTCGACGACATCGACCTGTTCGAGGTCAACGAGGCGTTCTCCAGCGTCGTCCTGGCCTGGCAGCAGGAGACCGGAGCCGACCTCGGCCGGGTCAACGTCCACGGCGGCGCCATCGCGCTCGGCCATCCGCTGGGCGCGAGCGGCACCCGGCTGACGACGACCCTCGTGCACGCCATGCGGGAACGGGGTGCCCGGTACGCGCTCCAGACCATGTGCGAGGCGGGCGGGCTCGCCAACGCCCTGGTGCTGGAACGGGTGTGAGCGGTGGGCGGGTGTAACGGTTCGTCAGAGGCGGCGCAGCTGGTGCCGCTTGCGCCAGGCCACCACCACACCCGCCAGCGCCGGCAGGGCGATGCAGGCCAGCGCGATCAGGAAGGCCGGTGACGTCGGCGTCGAGGCACGGGCGCCGGCGACCACGTAGGCGGCGGTGTTCGGGATCGAACCGAGGCCGGTGGCCAGCAGGAAGGGCAGCAAACCCATGCGGGAGACGGCGGCACAGTAGTTCGCGGCCCAGAACGGCACCCCGGGGAACAGCCGCACCGCCAGCATCGAGCGGAAGCCGTGCCGGCTGAGCTGGCCGTCCGCCGCCTTCAGCCAGCGCCCGCGCAGCAGCGGCCGCAGGGCCTCCTGCCCCAGCGCCCGGCCCAGGCAGAAGGCGATCCCGGCGCCGAGCACCGTGCCCGCCAGGGCCACGCCGAGGCCGACCTGCGAACCGAACAGGGCGCCCCCCGCGAGGTTCAGCAGCGGCCTCGGTACGAACGCCACGGTGCACACCCCGTACGCCACCGCGAACACCAGCGCCGCGGCGGCTCCGCTCAGCTGGGGCGGCCAGCCCTGCGTCAGCAGCCGCTGGGGCTCGAACAGCAGCATCGTGCAGGCGGCCCCGGCGAGCAGGGCGACGAGCAGCGACAGCCGCGACCACGGCGAGAGCAGAACTCTCGTGCAGCGGGCGGCGAAACCGGTGGGTGCGGCGGGCGAGGCGGTCGTCGCCGGGGAAGCGGCGACGGCGAGCTCCGCGGTGGCGGCCCGGGGAGAGGCCGTGGCGGTGCCCCCAGAGCGGGTGGTGGCATCGAGCATCCGGTGACACTAACCGACAAATGGGTGTGATCGCCGTATGGTTCGTCTCACCAGCGTCACGGGAACCCGGCCGCACCCCCTGTACGCAGGGCGGACGAAAACCATTCGACGTGGGGTAAAGCGTCGGCAATGATCGGCCTCATGTTCCGGCACGCCTTCGCCCTCGCAGCATCCGTGGTCACGGATGCCCCGAAGGCTGCCGTCGTCGTTCTCACGGCCGTCGCGGACGGCGCCCGAAGCTGACCCTCTCCGGTTCGTCCGGCGGACCCCGCAAGGGGAGGGTCGGGCAGTTCCTCGGGGTCCCACTTCCTTCTTCCGTCGACCAGACGCTTCGAGGTACCGCCATGTCCAAGACGGCCTACGTCCGTACGAAACCGCATCTCAACATCGGCACCATGGGTCATGTCGACCACGGCAAGACCACCCTGACCGCCGCCATCACCAAGGTCCTCGCCGACCGCGGCACCGGCGCGTTCGTGCCGTTCGACCGGATCGACCGGGCGCCCGAGGAAGCGGCGCGCGGCATCACCATCAACATCGCGCACGTCGAGTACGAGACCGACACCCGGCACTACGCGCACGTAGACATGCCGGGCCACGCCGACTACGTCAAGAACATGGTCACCGGCGCCGCGCAGCTGGACGGTGCGATCCTCGTCGTCTCGGCGCTGGACGGGATCATGCCGCAGACCGCCGAACACGTCCTGCTCGCCCGGCAGGTGGGCGTCGACCACATCGTGGTCGCCCTCAACAAGGCCGACGCGGGCGACGAGGAGCTGACCGACCTGGTCGAGCTGGAGGTACGCGACCTGCTCACCGCGCACGGCTACGGCGGTGACTCCGTGCCCGTCGTACGCGTCTCGGGGCTGAAGGCGCTCGAGGGGGACCCGCGGTGGACGGCGTCGATCGAGGCGCTGCTCGACGCGGTGGACACCTACGTGCCGATGCCGGAGCGGTATGTGGACGCGCCGTTCCTGCTGCCGGTGGAGAACGTGCTGACCATCACCGGCCGGGGGACCGTGGTCACCGGTGCGGTGGAGCGGGGCGTGGTGCGGGTCGGGGACAAGGTCGAGGTGCTCGGGGCCTCGGTCGAGACGGTGGTCACGGGACTGGAGACCTTCGGCAAGCCGATGGAGGAGGCGCAGGCCGGGGACAACGTGGCGTTGCTGCTGCGGGGGGTTCCCCGGGACGCCGTCCGGCGGGGGCATGTCGTGGCCGCGCCGGGGAGCGTGGTGCCGAGCCGTCGCTTCACCGCGCAGGTGTATGTGCTGTCGGCGCGGGAGGGCGGTCGTACGACGGCTGTCTCCAGTGGGTACCGGCCGCAGTTCTACATCCGTACGGCGGATGTGGTGGGGGTCGTCGACCTCGGTGAGGCGGCGGTGGCCCGGCCTGGTGACACGGTGGTCATGGCCGTGGAGCTGGGGCGGGACGTGCCGTTGGAGGCGGGGCTCGGGTTCGCCATCCGTGAGGGTGGGCGGACTGTGGGGGCCGGGACCGTGACCGTGGTGGGCTGAGGTGGTGGGGGGCTGCCGGCCGTCCTGGGCTGGTCGCGCAGTTCCCCGCGCCGCTCGACGGCGTCGTCCCACGCACAATGGAGGGGTGAAGGAAGCCATTCCCGTCGCCCGGACCGTCGATCACGGGTTCGCCAAGCTCATGCCCGACATCGACCGGGACCGGGCCTGGCTGCTGACCGTCGACGGGGCGCCGCAGTCGTACGTCGATCTGGACGACCCGACGCACCTGGAGTTCGAGTACGCGCGGCGGCTCGGGCACGTGCTGGACGTCGCGGCCGAGCCGGGGCGGGCGCTGGACGTGGTGCACCTCGGCGGCGGGGCGCTCACGCTGCCCCGGTACGTGGCCGCGACGCGGCCGGGGTCCCGGCAGGACGTCGTGGAGGCCGACCGGGGGCTGCTGGAGCTGGTGGCCGAGCAGCTGCCGCTGCCCGAGGGGGCCCGGGTCGCGCTGCACGCGGCGGACGCGCGGGCCTGGGTGGAAGGCGCGGCCGCCGGGTCCGCCGACGTCGTCGTCGCCGACGTCTTCGGCGGGTCCCGGGTGCCCGCCCACCTCACGTCCGTCGCCTACGTGGAACAGGCCGCGCGGGTGCTGCGGGGGAGCGGGGTGTACCTCGCCAACCTTCCCGACGCCGCGCCGTTCGCTTTTCTGCGGTCGCAACTCGCCACCCTCGCGACCGTGTTCGAGGAACTCGTGCTGATCGCCGAGCCGGGGGTGCTGCGGGGGCGGCGGTTCGGCAACGCCGTGCTCGTCGCCGGGCACCGGCCCGTCGACGTCGCCGCCCTGACCCGCCTCATGGCCGCCGACGCCTTCCCGGCCCGGGTCGAACACGGCGCCGCGCTGCGGGAGTTCATCGGCGGGGCGCGGCCGGTGCGGGACGAGGAGGCGGTGCCGTCACCCGAGCCCCCCGACGGGGCGTTCGGCATCGGCTGAGGGGCGCTCGGCGGCGCCCTTCGCCACCCTTCCGGTTCAGCCGCCGGTCGGCTCCCCGTGCAGCCGGACCGTGCTGAGGATCTTCAGGATCGTCTCCTTGGGCACTTCCTCCTTGACGCCCTTGGCGCCGAAGAAGCTCCACGCGACGAAGTCACCGGCCGAGTTCTTGAAGCCGAAGGTGACCGCCTTGCCGTCGCTCGCGCACTTGCCCTTGTCGGGCGTGTTCTCCGACCAGGCCCAGGCGACACTGCCCTTCACACCCGAGGCGGTGGTGTACGGCTTGGCCTTCTCCTCGGTCTTGACGCTCTTCTTGTCCGGCTGCGTGTAACCGCCGTACACCCACCAGGCCACCTGGTTGAGCGCGACCTCATCGGTGTTCTTGGCGCCGTCGGCGCCCTTGGTGCCCGCGCCGGCCAGTGACTCGCTCTCGGTCCTGCCGTCCTTGTTGTCGTCGCTCGTGCACCACTTGGACTTGTAGAACGCCGGTGCCGACATGATGATGAGCGGCTTGCCGTCGTCGGACTTCTCGTCCTCGAAGAAGACGGACGACTTCGGGGACGCCACCTCCCAGTCCGCCGGGACGTCGAAGGCCGTGCCCCACTTGGGGTTGACGACGACCTTCCAGCCCTTGACCGTGGGCTGCTCCTCCTCGCCGCCGCGGGGGTTGTCGCCCGTGGCGGGTGGGCTGGGCTCCGGGGCCGAGGGGCTCGCCGACGCCTTGGCGTCCTTGCCGCCGCCGTTCGCGGTGTCGTCCTTGTCCCCGCCGAGCACCAGGAAGCCCGTGACGCCGGCCGCCACGACCACCGCCGTGGCGGCGATGATCGCGACCAGCTTCGTCCGGTTGCCGCCGCCACCGCCCTGCGGGGGCTGCGGCGCGCCGGCCGGCGCGGGGGCGCCCCACTGCGGCTGCGGGGGTTGCGGGGGCTGCGGCGGTTGCTGCCCATAGGGGTTGGGCTGCTGGTATCCCGGCTGCTGATGCTGCTGGTACCCCGGCTGCTGATACGGATTCGGCTGCTGGTACCCCGGCTGCTGGTACGGGTTGTTCGCTTGCGGGTTCTGCTCGCCCCCGGGCGGCTGCTGTCCTGGCCACATGGGCAGCAACCCTAGCCGCGCTCCGGACACGATTCGGTCACCGCCCGTGGACGGAGAGGTAGCGGTGCGGGGACGGCCCGGAGCGGGCCGGTGCGCGGCGGGCCGGTGCGGCGGTCGTCACACGGGCCTGGTCAGCCGTCTCTACTCGTGAGTAACATGCGGCCATGAGCGCAGACCAGATGTCCATCGGCGAGATGCTCGCCGCCACGGTGCCGATGGCCCGGACCCTGAACCTCGAGTTCCTCGAGACCACGCCGGAGCGGGCCGTGGTGTCGCTGCCGGACCAGAGCGAGTACCACAACCACGTGGGCGGCCCGCACGCCGGTGCGATGTTCACGCTCGGCGAGTCCGCGAGCGGGGCGATCGTGCTGGCCGCGTTCGGGGACCAGCTCTCGCGTGCCGTGCCGCTCGCCGTCAGCGCCGAGATCGCCTATAAGAAGCTGGCGATGGGCGCCGTCACCGCCACCGCCACCCTCGGCCGCCCGGCCGCCGAGGTCGTCGCCGAACTGGACGCCGGTGAGCGGCCGGAGTTCCCGGTGGCCGTCGCCATCCAGCGCGCCGATGGTGCCGTGACGGGGGAGATGACGGTGGTGTGGACGCTGCGGCCCAACGGCTGATCGGCTGTCGCGGATGAGTGAGATGGCCGTGGTGTGGACGCGGCAGTCCAAGGGCTGATCCGCTGTCGCGGGTGCGGAGCCCCGGCCGGGTGCCGGGGCTTCACGCGTCTCGGGCCGCGATGTCCCGCCGCGCCGGGCACGCGTCGTCCAGCCCGGCGACGAACCCCTTGAGCCACGCCGTGAACTCCGGCCCCAGGTCGGGCCGTTCGCAGGCCAGCCGGACGACCGTGGCAGGTAGTCGGCCTTGTCGCCGGTGTCGTAGCGCTGCCCCTTGAAGACGACTCCGTGCACTGTGCCGCCGGCGGCCAGTTCCTGGAGGGCGTCGGTCAGCTGGATCTCGCCGCCGCGGCCCGGCGGGCTGCGCTCCAGGACGCCGAAGACGTCCGGGTCGAGCGCGTAGCGCCCGAACACGGCGTAGCGGCTCGGCGCGCTGTGCGGGGCCGGCTTCTCGACCAGGCCGGTGACGCGGACGACGTCCTCCTCGCCGGTCGGCTCGACGGCGGCGCAGCCGTAGAGGTGGAGCTGCTCCGGCGGGACCTCCATCAGGGCGACCACGCTGCCGAGCCGGCGGTCGCGGACGTCGAGCATGCGGCCGAGCAGGGTCTCGCGCGGGTCGATCAGGTCGTCGCCGAGGAGCACCGCCAAGGGCTCGTCGCCGACGTGCCGGCGGGCGCACAGCACGGCGTGGCCGAGGCCGAGCGGGTCGCCCTGCCGGATGTGGTGGATGCTCGCCAGCCGCGCCGGGTCGCGCACCGCGTCCAGCCGCGCGCTGTGACCCTTGGTCGCGAGGGCCTGCTCCAGCTCGAAGGCGTGGTCGAAGTGGTCCTCGATGGCCCGCTTGTGCCGGCCCGTGACCATCAGGAAGTCGTCGAGTCCCGCCGCTGCCGCCTCCTCGACGACGTACTGGATGGCCGGCTTGTCGACGACCGGCAGCATCTCCTTGGGGGTCGCCTTCGTGGCGGGCAGGAAGCGGGTGCCGAGACCGGCGGCCGGGACGACCGCCTTGCGGACGCGGCGGGCGGGGGCGGAAGAGCGCACCGAGAGGCATCTGGGAGAGCCCTGGGGGGTCGGAGATTTCGTGGACCAATCGCCTGTGTACGCACACAACTCGAAGCCCTGACCGGCGGCGTTTTCGAAAGCCGGTGCGGATACCGGCGGTAACATATCTGAATTCGCCGCGTTTTGAACTTGGGTCATCCGAACTCCTTGTTACCTGTCAGTCGTATGTGCGAAAGTGAGCCGCCTCACAGCCGAGTCCGCAGCTGACGCGGCACAGGTATGCACCAATCACCCACCTGCTTTCCGACGGACGCGCAATTCGCCTGCCGTCCTGCGGCTGGAAGGAAATGGTTCCGTGCAATCCCCCTACCCCCCACGCCCGCCGTACCCGCCGCGCCCCGGAGCGAGGCCCGCGGAGTCCGACCGCAATCTCCTCGCCCGGGTGGGCGAGCCCGGTGAAGGCCCGCGCGCCGTCGCGCTGTTGCTGGCGCGGCACTGGCGGGCGGTCTACGAGTACGCCGTCATCTGTCTGGCCTCCTCGGCGGATTCCGCGTCGATGGCGGCCGCCGCCGCGTTCCGCCGGGAACTCGCCCTGCCGGGCGGCGGCGCACTGCGCCCGCGCCTGCTCGCGGCCGTGCGGGACACGGTCGGGGAGTGGGCGGCCGACGACGGCATTTCCGGAGTACTGCCGGAACTCCGCAAAACCGTCGGCGCCCGCGGTCTGCGCGCCGCCCGGTCCGTGACACCCGAAAGGCGGCGCCTCGCCGAGCGCGCATTCCGGGCCCTTCCGGGAGCTTCCCAATGCCTGCTCTGGCACACCGAGGTGGAGGCCGAGCCCATATCCGTACCGGCCGGTCTGCTGGGCGTGGACGCCGGTACCGCCTCGGCCGCGCTGGAGCAGGCGCGCGAGCAATTCCGGGCGGGATGCGTGCGGGCGCACCGGGAACTCGCGCCGACGCGGGAATGCCGCTACTACAACCGGCTGCTGGATGTTCCGATGCGCCGCGGCGGGGCCTTGCTGCCGGATGTGCAACGCCATCTCATGGCCTGCCGCTACTGCCGGCACGCCGCCGAGCAACTCAGCCATTTCGAGGGCGGTTTGGAGGACCTGCTCGTCGAGACCGTGCTCGGCTGGGGCGCCCGCCGCTACCTCGCGTCACGGCCGGGCCGCGACGGGGGCCAGGGCGCCCTGACGGCCGGTGGCCGCCATCGCCTCCGGGCCCGTGCGCTGCCGGCCGGCGGACGCCCCGGGACGCCGAGACGGCACACGAAGGCGCTGGCCGCCGCGATCGGGGTGACCTCCCTCGTGCTGCTCGCGACGCTGCTCGCCGCCCGGGGCTGGTCGGAGGAGGGCGGTACGGCCGGCCCTCAGGCCACCTGGGGAGCGGTCAGCGGCCACTCCGTCGACCCGGACGCCGGGGGTTCCTCGTCCGCGGAGCCGTCCTCGGCCGGCGCGCCCTCGGCCGCCTCCGCGGGCAGCCCCGCCGAAGTGGCCCGCGGGCGGCTGCGCAACCTCGACGCCGGGCTGTGCCTCGACGTCCGGGGCGGCCGGGGCCGGGCCGACACCCGCGTCGTGCTGGCCGCCTGCTCCACCGGGTCCCCGCAGTGGTCGTACCAGGACGACGGCCTGCTGCGCAGCGCCGCCGACCCCACCCGCTGCCTCGACTCCGACCCGGCGGCGGGCTCGGTCGTCCTGGCCGGTTGCCTGGTGCACGCCGGAGTCGTGCGCTACGACCTGACCGTGCGCGGCGAACTCCTGCCCCGCGCCGGCAAGGGGCTGGCCGTCGCCCCCGGCAAGGGCCGGAGCGTGATCGTCACCGGGCGCGACGGCTCCGCCGCCCAACGCTGGGCGCTGGAACCGGCGATCGCCCCCGAGAACAGCGGACCGTCCCGGAAGAACCGCACCCAGGACGCCCCTCCTAAGACCCGGCCGGAGCAGAGCCCCCCGTACGCCGACGCCCCGCCCGGGCAGCGTCCCGAGCCACCGCGGACCACACCCGAGGGACCGCCGCCCGAGCGGTACGAGACGCGTGTCGCACAGGTGGGGTGCTGCGGTGAGGCGGAGCCGGAGCCGGTCCCCGACGCCGCGGGCGGGCCCGGCACCGACGTACTCGGCGCCGCACCCGCCACCGTGACCGACGCCGTGACGTCGCTCCACTCGGCTGTGCTGCGGTAGGGCGGGGCGCAGGGCGGGAGGGGCGCGCCGGGCCCGCGCCTCTGCCGTGCTGCGGTCGTCGCGCGGGCCCGCCCACCGTCGGCCGCCCGCGCGACCTCTTCGGGCCGCAGGGCGGGAGCGGCGCGCGCCGGGCCTTCGCCTCACCCGTCCGGGTGAGGCGCCGCCTCTTCCCGGGGCGAGGTTCACCCGCCCCGCCGGTGGTGTCCGGCGGGGTGCCGCGTCGGCCTGGCCCATAGTGCGTGCCATGACCGACACCGTCCCCCGCTTCCCCCGGCGCTCCGCCCTGCGCCTGCTCGGTGGTGCGATCGCCGTCGCCGCGGCGGCCACCGGTGGCCCCACCGCGCCGCCCCGTGCCCACGCGCGGGACGGCGACGCCCCGGCCGCGGGCGCCCGCGTCGACGCGCTGCTCGCCCGGCTCACCCTCGACGAGAAGATCTCCCTGCTGCACGGCGCCACCGACCCGCGCCCGCTCGGCCAGGCCGGCTACCTGCCCGGAGTGGAGCGCCTCGGCATCCCGCCGCTGCGCCTCGCCGACGGTCCGGCCGGTGTCCGTGTCACCCGGCACGCCACGGCCCTGCCCGCCCCCGTGATGCTGGCCTCCGCCTTCGACCCCGCACTGGCCCGGCGCTACGGCCAGGTCATCGGACGGGAGGGCCGCGCCCTCGGCCAGGACGTGCTGCTGTCCCCGATGGTCAACCTCATCCGCACCCCGTACGCCGGCCGCAACTTCGAGACCTTCAGCGAGGATCCGCTGCTCTCGGCCCATCTGGTCGCCGCCGAGATCGAGGGCATCCAGGGCGAGGGACTCATCGCGACCGTCAAGCACTTCGCGCTGAACAACCAGGAGCACGACCGCATGTCGGTCGACGTACGCGTCGACGAGCGGACCCTGCACGAGACGGAGCTGCGCGGCTTCGAGGCGGCCGTCGCGGCCGGCGCCGGCGCGGTGATGGGCGCGTACAACAAGGTCAACGGCACCTTCGCCTGCGAGAACACGGCCCTGCTCACCGGCGTCCTGCGCGAACGGTGGGGCTTCACCGGCTGGGTCATGAGCGACTGGTCCGCCGTCCACAGCACGCGCGAGGCCCTCCTGGCGGGCCTCGACATGGAGATGCCCGACGGCACCCACTTCGGCACGCCACTCGCCTCGGCCGTGCGCGACGGCGGCGTGCCCGCGTCGTACGTCGACCGGGCCGTCCGCCGCGTCCTGGGCGTCATGGACCGCTTCGGGCTGCTCGACGGCACCACCCCGTCCCGCCCGGACCCCGACGCGCGGGCGGGCGCGGCCGTCGCACGCGAGGTCGCCGAGGCCGGTGCCGTCCTCCTGCGCAACGAGCACGGGACGCTGCCCCTGGCCGGCGGCACGAGCGTGGCGGTGATCGGGCCGACCGGTGCCCGGCCCCTGGTCAGCGGCGGAGGCAGCGCCCACGTCGTGCCCGAACACGCCGACAGCCCCCTGGACGCCCTGCGGCCGCGCGCCGCACGGGTGACGTACGCGCTCGGCGAGGACGTCTTCGGCCGACCGGTCCCCGCGAGCGCGCTCGACCCCGGCTTCGACACCGAGGCACAGCATGTCGAGGCCGGCCGGACCTGGACGTACGACGGCACCCTCACCGTCACGGACCCCGAGGAGTGGACCTTCGTCCTGCACTACTCCGGCACGCCCCCGCTCCGCCCGAAGGTCCGGCTCGACGGCGAGGAACTGTTCCCTCTGACGCCCGGCTGGAACGAGTACTTCACCGGCGGCCTGCTCACCCACGCCGACGACGGCCTGTCCGTGCGCCGCAAGGCCCTGAAGCTCGCCAGGGGCGCGCACCGGCTGACGATCACCGCCCCGGGCGGGGACACCGGCCAGCTGTTCCGGCTGCGCCGCATCACCGCCGCGACCCGGGCCGACGACGTCGCCGAGGCCGTACGGGCCGCCCGAGCCGCCCGGGACGTCGTCCTCTTCGCCTACGAGGACGCCATCGAGGGCCAGGACCGCACCACCATCGCCCTGCCCGGCAACCAGGAGCGGCTGATCGAGGCCGTGACGGCGGCCAACCCGCGCACCACCGTCGTCCTCAACACCTCGTCCGCCACCTCGATGCCGTGGCTGGAGCGCACCGGGGCCGTGCTCCAGATGTACTACCCGGGCCAGGAGGGCGCCGCCGCCACCGCCGCCCTCCTGTACGGCGACCGCGACCCCGGCGGCCGCCTCACCCAGAGCTTCCCGGCCGACGACGACCACCACCCGGTGGCCGGCGACCCGCGCCGCTACCCGGGCGTCGACGGCACCGAGGCCTACGCGGAGGGCATCCACGTCGGCCACCGCTGGTACGACGCCGAGGACGTGCGGCCGCTGTTCCCCTTCGGCCACGGACTGTCCTACACGTCCTTCGCCTACGCGGACCCGGACGCGCGCTGGAGGGCCGACGGCCTCGACGTCGCCTTCACGGTCCGCAACACCGGGCGGCGCGACGGCGTGGACGTGCCGCAGGTGTACGCGGGGCCCTCCCCGGACCTCCCGCTCGACCAGCCCGTACGCGTGCTGGCCGGGTACCGGCGGCTCGCGCTGCGGGCGGGGGAGGAGCGGCGCGTCACCGTGCACGTCGAGCCGCGCGCGCTGTCCTCCTGGGACGCGGAGGCCCACGACTGGGTGCTCGGCACCGGAGTGCGCGCCCTGTGGATCGGGGCGTCCTCACGGGACCTGCGGCTGCGGACGAGCGTACGGGTGGGCGGCTGACCCGCGCGACCGCCGAACAGCGGCGCGGCGCACGGCCGGGAGGCGCCGGGCATCGAACCGGAACAGACTGGTACTCCTCCTGAGGCCGTCGCAGAACCCAGGGAGTCAGCCATGCCCGAGGCCCCGCGCCAGCACAGCCCGACCGCACCGACCGACGAGGAACTGCGCACGCTGGACGCGCACTGGCGGGCCGCCAACTTCCTGGCGGCCGGTCAGATCTACCTGCTGGCGAACCCGCTGCTGACCGAGCCGCTGCGGCCCGAGCACATCAAACCGCGGCTGCTGGGGCACTGGGGCACCTCGCCCGGCCTGAACCTCGTGTACACGCACCTCAACCGGCTGATCGGGAACCGGGGACTGGACGCCCTGTGCATCTGGGGCCCGGGCCACGGCGGGCCGTCGGTGCTCGCCAACTCCTGGCTGGAGGGCAGCTACAGCGAGAAGTACCCCGACGTGTCGCGGGACGCGCAGGGCATGGAACTGCTGTTCCGCCAGTTCTCGTTCCCCGGCGGGGTGCCGAGCCATGTCGCCCCGGAGGTCCCGGGCTCGACCCACGAGGGCGGCGAACTCGGCTACTCCCTCGCCCACGCCTACGGAGCGGCCCTGGACAACCCCGGCCTGCTGGTGGCCTGCGTGATCGGGGACGGCGAGGCGGAGACCGGCCCGCTCGCCGGGTCCTGGCACGCCAACAAGTTCCTCGACCCCGTCCACGACGGCGCCGTCCTGCCGATCCTGCACCTGAACGGCTACAAGATCGCCAACCCGACCGTGCTGTCCCGCCTGCCCGAGGAGGAACTCGACGCGCTGCTGCGCGGCTACGGCCACGAGCCGGTCCACGTCTCCGGCGACGACCCGGCCGCCGTCCACCGCGCCATGGCCGAGGCGATGGACACCGCCCTCGACCGCATCGCCGAGGCCCAGCGCGCCGCCCGCGAGCAGGGCGTGACCGAACGCCCGCGCTGGCCGGTGATCGTGCTGCGCACCCCGAAGGGCTGGACCGGCCCCGCCGAGGTGGACGGGCAGCCGGTGGAGAACACCTGGCGCTCCCACCAGGTGCCGCTCGCCGGAGTGCACGACAACCCGGACCACCTGCGGCAGCTGGAGGCATGGCTGCGCTCCTACCGGCCCGAGGAACTCTTCGACGCCGACGGCCGCCCGGTCGCCGACGTGCTCGAGCCGATCCCCGAGGGCACGCGCAGGCTGGGCGCCACCCCGCACGCCAACGGCGGACTGCTCGTGCGCGACCTGCCGGTCCCGTCCCTGGACGACTTCGCCGTGCCCGTCGACAAGCCCGGCACCACCCTGCACGAACCCACCCGCGTCCTGGGCGACCTGCTGGCCCGGGTCATGCGGGACACCGCCGGCCGCCGCGACTTCCGCCTGGTCGGACCCGACGAGACCGCCTCCAACCGGCTCCAGGCCGTCTTCGACGCCAGCGGCAAGACCTGGCAGGCCGAGACCCTGCCGGTGGACGAGCACCTGGACCGGCACGGCCGCGTGATGGAGGTGCTGTCCGAGCACCTCTGCCAAGGCTGGCTGGAGGGCTACCTCCTGACCGGCCGGCACGGGCTGTTCTCCTGCTACGAGGCGTTCGTGCACATCGTCGACTCCATGGTCAACCAGCACATCAAGTGGCTGCGCACCTCCCGCAGGCTGCCCTGGCGCGCCCCCATCGCCTCCCTCAACTACCTGCTGACCTCCCATGTGTGGCGGCAGGACCACAACGGCTTCTCCCACCAGGACCCCGGCTTCGTCGACCACGTCCTCAACAAGAGCCCCGAGGTCGTACGGGTCTACCTGCCGCCGGACGCCAACACCCTGCTGTCCGTCGCCGACCACGCCCTGCGCAGCCGCGACTACGTCAACGTGATCGTGGCCGGCAAGCAGCCCTGCTTCGACTGGCTGTCCATCGACGAGGCCCGGGTGCACTGCGCCCGCGGCGCCGGCATCTGGGAGTGGGCCGGCACCGAGGACGGCTCCCGCGAACCCGACGTGGTGCTGGCCTGTGCCGGTGACGTGCCCACCCAGGAGACCCTGGCCGCCGCGCACCTGCTGCGCCGGCACCTGCCCGACCTGTCGGTCCGCGTGGTGAACGTCGTCGACCTGGCCCGGCTGCTGCCCCGCGAGGAGCACCCGCACGGCATGAACGACTTCGAGTACGACGGCCTCTTCACCGCCGACAAGCCGGTGATCTTCGCCTACCACGGCTACCCGTGGCTGATCCACCGCCTCGCCTACCGCCGCACCGGCCACCAGCACCTGCACGTACGCGGCTACAAGGAGGCCGGCACCACCACCACGCCGTTCGACATGGTCGTCCGCAACGACCTGGACCGCTACCGCCTGGTCATGGACGTCATCGATCGCGTCCCCGGCCTGGCGGTGCGCGCCACGGCCGTACGCCAGCGGATGGCCGACGCCCGCACCCGCCACCACGCCTGGATCCGCGAGCACGGCACCGATCTGCCCGAGGTCGCCGAATGGAGCTGGAACGCCTGAGCCGCGAGGGACGTCCTATGAGCCGGTAGGCTTCCCGGGGCACGCAGGGAAGCACAGGGAAAGGATCCGGCGTTGCACGTCCAGGAATGGCTCGAAACCGTACCCGCGGTCGCCGTCTACGCACTGGTGGGAGTGGTCATCGGCCTGGAGAGCCTGGGCATCCCGCTGCCGGGCGAGATCATCCTCGTCTCCTCCGCGCTGCTCGCCTCCCAGCACGGCGACATCGACCCCGTCGTCCTCGGCGCCAGCGCCACGGCCGGCGCGATCATCGGCGACTCCATCGGCTACGCCATCGGCCGCAAGGGCGGGCGGCCCCTGCTGGCCTGGCTGGGCCAGAAGTTCCCCAAGCACTTCAGCGAGGGCCACATCGCCACCGCCGAGCGCTCCTTCGAGAAGTGGGGCATGTGGGCGGTCTTCTTCGGCCGCTTCGTCGCCCTGCTCCGCATCTTCGCGGGCCCCCTCGCCGGTGTGCTCCGCATGCCGTACTGGAAGTTCCTCATCGCCAACGTCCTCGGCGGCATCCTCTGGGCCGGCGGCACGACAGCGGTCATCTACTACGTCGGCATCGTCGCCGAGTCCTGGCTGAAGCGCTTCTCGTGGCTGGGCCTGGTGGCGGCGGTCCTCATCGGCCTGACGTCCATGCTGGTGCTCAAGCGCAAGGCGAAGAAGGCGAACCAGAACGTGGAAGCCGTCCACCCGTAGGGCTGTCACGCAGTCGCTCCGGCCGGTGGCCCGGACGCGCAGCGTCCCGTCCGCGTGCGCGCCGGCCAGATCATCTCAACCCAGGCCCGTCGGCAGATCCACCCCGGAACCTGTCGGGTTCAGCCGACGGTGTCCCGCTTTTCGTGTCGACCACACGCTTGATGCCGATCAAGACCCGGTAGCGCTGCCGTGTTGCGAACTCCGTCATCTCCCAGACCGCCGGTCGTCCTACCTCCGCACACAGATGCAGCACTCGTCCCTCGTTCACCCAGACTCCGACGTGGGCGCCGTAAGCATCGTCCGTGGCGTTGAACAACAGCAGGTCGAGCGGCTGTGCTGCCGATACATGCGCTGTGGCCTGCGTATCGGCCCACAGCTCACTCGAACGCAGAGCAGGCGGAGCCAGGCCGAAGTGCCGAAGCACCTCGTAGGCGAACAGCTGGCAGTTCGCACCCTCCGCCAGGCCGGGACGGTCGGTCACCTCCGACGACCCCGGAAACCGGGAGCCCACGTACGGAACCGTCCAGAAAGCGGCCGGTAGTCGGTGCAGCACTGGATCCATGAACCCATCATCCGTGCATGCGCGCATCCGACAGGGACAGGGGGCTCCACCCATGCACGCCGCCAGGCCGGTAGGGCAGTCACGGGACAGCCCTCAGGCATGCACCTCCCGATGCGCCTTCGCCAACTCGGCGTACATCGTGCCGTTGAGGGTGACCCCCTGCCGCTCCTCCTCCGACAGCTCCCGCCGGACCTTCGCGGGCACCCCCGCCACCAGCGACCCGGGCGGCACGACCATCCCCTGCGGCACCAACGCCTGCGCGGCGACCAGCGACCCGGCCCCGATCACGGCGCCGTTCAGCACGGTCGCCCCCATGCCGATCAGGCAGTCGTCCTCGACCGTCGCCCCGTGCACCACCGCGTTGTGGCCGATGGACACCCGCTCACCCACCGTCACCGGGAAACCCGGATCGGCATGGAGGGTGCAGTTGTCCTGCACGTTGCTGCTGGCCCCGACCGTGATCGACTCGACGTCACCGCGCAGCACCGCGCCGTACCAGACACTCGCGCCGGCCCGCAGCGTCACGCCCCCGATCACCGACGCCGTGGGCGCCACGAACGCCGTCTCGTCGATCTCCGGCTCACGGCCGCCGATCCCCGTGATCATCGCCCGCTGACCCATGCCCGCCTCCAGAAACGTCGTCGACAACGCGCAAACCGTACGCCACTCGATGGGGCGAAGATCACAGGCCTCCGACGCCACGGGGTGAGCTACCGCTGAGTACGGTGAGCGGGTGCCGAAGCGCAAGAACACGTTCTCATCCTGGCGACGGGGCCTCGCGCAGCGCGCCGTCCACGCCGGCTGGGCCTGGCTGCAACGGACGGGGTCCGTCACGGCCGAGCACCCCGGGCGCTACCGGTTCGGCGCGATGGGAACAGGTACCAGACTCGCCTTCCCGCTCGGCACGGTCTTCGGTGAACCCTGGATCCACCTCGGCTCCCACTGCATCATCGGCGAGCAGGTCACGCTCACCGCGGGCCTGATGCCCGACCTCGACCTCGGCCCGGACCCGATCCTGCGCCTCGGTGACGGCGTCGTCCTCGGCCGCGGCAGCCACGTCATCGCCGACACCACGGTCACCATCGGCAGCGACTGCTACTTCGGCCCGTACGTCTACGTCACGTCCACGAACCACTCCTACGACGATCCCCACGAGCCGATCGGCAAGCAGTGGCCGCGGATGGAGCCGGTGGAGATCGGGCCGGGCTGCTGGGTCGGCACCGGCGCGGTGATCCTGCCGGGTGCCCGCATCGGGCGGAACGTGGTGGTGGCCGCGGGCGCGGTCGTCCGGGGCGCGGTCCCGGACCACGCCGTGGTGGCGGGCGCGCCGGCGCGCGTCGTCCGCCGCTGGACCCCAGCCGACGGCTGGCAGCCGCCGCTGCGCACCCCGCCGCCGGTCCCGATCCCGGAGGGCGTCACCCCCGAGCAGTTGCGCGCGCTGTCCGAACTCGACGAGGAGACGGCGGCGCGCCTCGCCGAGCTGGACGGGGAGGCGGCGGCCCGGCTCGCCGACCTCGAACCGGGGTCCTGAACCCCCGCGTTCACCCCGACGCCAGCAGGACCGTCCCGACCAAGGCCAGTCCCGCGCCCGCCGCCTGCACCGCCCGCAGCCGTTCGCGGAGGACACCGCGCGCGGCCACGGCCGTCACCACCGGGTAGAGCGAGGCGAGCACGGCGGCGACGGTGACCGGGCCGTGCTGCGCGGCGATGGAGTACGTGCCGTTCGCGGCGACGTCCGCCAGGCCGACGAAGGCGAGCGCCGGCAGGGAGCGCCAGGGGAAGCCGTCAGCGGGGAGGGCGGGAGCCCCGCGCCGCGCCGACACGTACAGCGCCAGTCCGCCGGCCGCCACGTTCGTCACCCGCTGCACGAACAGCGCGAGGAACAGCCCCGTCAGCGTCGTCGACGCCTCGGCGATCAGGGCCATCACCGCACCGAAGCCGAACGCCGCGAGGAGCGTCAGGACGACGGCCTGGCGCTGGACGGGCGCGCCGCGGAACTGCGGGCCGCCCGCGAGGCAGACACCGGCGACGGCGACCAGGATGCCGACGAACTGCAGCAGGCCGGGGCGCTCGCCCAGCACCAGACCCACCCCGACGGGCACCGCCACGCCGATCGAGCCGAGGGGCGAGACCACGCCCATCGGCCCCAGCGCGAGTGCCTTGTAGAACGCCAGCATCGCCACGGGCCCGACGAGGCCGGCGGCCACGGCGAACCACAGCTGCGGTCCCGCCTCGCTCCAGCCGCCGGTCGCCACCACGACCGCGCCGAGCACGACCACCGCGATCGACTGCGAGACCACGACCACCGTCAGCGCGGGCGTGCGCCGGGTGAGCAGTCCGCCGCCGAAGTCGGCGAGGCCCCACAGCAGGCTGGTGGCCAGGGCGAAGAGCGGTGTCATGGGCAGGAGGCCTCGCAGTACAGTGCAGTGAACGATCAGGTCAACCCCACCATAGTGCACCCTGATGTACTGCACGTACAGAATATTGGACTCGGAGATCTTGGACGGAATGTGTCGGACCTCGACCTGCTGACCCAGTCCCTGGCGCGCAGCGTCAAGCACTGGCGCGCGGTGCGCGGCTTCACCCTGGACGTGCTCGCCGCCCGGGCGGGCGTCAGCCGCGGCATGCTCATCCAGATCGAGCAGGCCCGCACCAACCCCAGCCTCGGCACCGTCGTCAAGATCGGCGACGCCCTCGGCATCAGCATCACCACCCTGCTCGACTACGAACAGGGCCCGAACGTCCGCGTCATCCCCGCCGACCAGGCCGTACGGCTGTGGCACACCGACGCCGGCAGCTACAACCGGCTCCTCGCGGGCACCGAGGCGCCCGGCCCGCTGGAGATGTGGGACTGGCGGCTGATGCCCGGCGAGAGCAGCCCGTCCGACCCGCACCCGGCCGGCACGATCGAGCTGCTCCACGTCACGGCGGGGGAACTGACCCTCACCGTCGACGGGGTGGAGCACCGCGTCCCGGCGGGCGCGAGCGTCCACTTCGAGGCCAACGTCCCGCACACGTACGGCAACACCGGCGAGGTGCCGATGGAGATGGTCATGGCCGTCTCGGTGCCGCCCGTGCCCTGAGACGCCCGGCCCGGGGGCGGTCCCGAGTTGTTAGCGTGCGGCCATGCGTGCACCCCTCGGACACTTCGACAACGCCCGTCCCGCCCCCGACTGCCTCGGCGAACTCACCGGCCCGGTCGCCGCCGCCGTGCGCGACTGGGCGGGCAGCGTCCCCGCCGACCAGATCGTCTACGTCGACACCGACCCGGAGTGGGCCGACACCTCGACCTTCGTGGAGCACTACGGCCCGGAGCTGCTGGAGCAGTCCGCGAACTGCGTGGTGGTCGCGGGCAGGCGCGGCGGCGAGACCACGCTCGCCGCGTGCGTCGTACTGTCCGCCACCCGGGTCGACGTCAACGGCGTCGTCCGCCGCCACCTCGGCGTCCGCAAGGCCTCGTTCGCCCCGATGGACACGGCGACCGGCGAGACGGGCATGGAGTACGGCGGGATCACCCCGCTCGGACTGCCCGGCGACTGGCCCGTGCTGGTGGACGCGGCCGTCACCGACCTGCCGTACGTCCTCGTCGGCAGCGGCCGGCGACGCGGCAAGCTCCTGGTCCCGGGCAAGGCCTTCGCGGAACTGCCGGGCGCGGTGGTGCTGGAGGGGCTGGGGATCGCCTGACCTACGCCGCCGCGTGGTGGGCCAGGGGCAGATGCGGGTCGGCCTCGCCGGGATGCGGTTCCGGGTCGGCGTGGACCAGGGCCGCGGTCAGGCGCGGCACGGCGTGCAGCAGCGCGTGCTCGGCGTCGACGGCGATGCGGTGGGCCTCGCGCACCGTCGCCTCGCCGTCCACCACGACGGCCACCTCGGCGCGCAGCCGGTGCCCGATCCAGCGCAGCCGCAGCTCACCCACCCCGCGCACCCCCGGCACCTCGGTCAGGGTCCGCTCGGCCCGGTCCACCAGGGCCGGGTCGACCGCGTCCAGCACCCGCCGGAACACCTCCCGTGCCGCGTCCCGCAGCACCAGCGCGATCGCCGCCGTGATGGCCAGCCCCACGATGGGGTCCGCCAGTTGCCAGCCCAGGGCGGACCCGCCGGCGCCCAGCAGCACGGCCAGTGAGGTGAAACCGTCGGTGCGGGCGTGCAGCCCGTCGGCGACCAGTGCCGCCGAGCCGATGGAGCGGCCGACGCGGATGCGGTAGCGGGCCACCCACTCGTTGCCCGCGAAACCGACGAGGGCGGCCACGGCGACCGCCGAGACGTGCGCGACCGGCCGCGGGTCGAGGAGGCGGTCGATCGCCGCCCACCCCGCGAAGGCCGCCGACGCGGCGATGGTCAGCACGATCACCAGGCCCGCGAGATCCTCGGCCCGCCCGTAGCCGTAGGTGAAGCGGCGGGTGGCCGCGCGCCGGCCCAGCACGAAGGCGATCCCGAGCGGTACGGCGGTCAGCGCGTCCGCCGCGTTGTGCACCGTGTCCCCGAGCAGTGCCACGGAACCCGAGACCGCCACCACCACCGCCTGCGCCAGCGCCGTCACACCGAGCACGGCGAGCGAGACCCAGAGCGCCCGCATCCCGCGGGCCGAGGACTCCAGAGCGGAGTCCACCTTGTCGGCCGTCTCGTGCGAGTGCGGGGTGAGGAGATGGCCCAGTCGATGGCGCGGGCCGTGCCGACGGCCGGGGGAGTGCTCGTGCCGATGGCCGTGGGAGTCCTCGTGCCGATGTCCATGGGAGTGCTCGTGCCCGTGGCCGCCGGAGTGCTCGTGCCGGTGGCCGTCGGCGTGCTCGTGCCGATGCTCATGGGAGTGCTCGTGCCGGTGGTCGCTCACGTGGATCCCCTTCCGGTGTGCGGAGTGGACGTGCGCACGCCCACGGCGCCATTATGTGCGTATGAGCGCACGCATGCACCTGTCACCTGCGCACGATGCGCATCCGCGCAACCCCGGCGAGGAGCAGTTCGCGCTCGCCGCCGAACTCCTCGCCCTGCTCGGCGACCGCACCCGGCTCGCCCTGCTGCACGCCCTGACCGGGGGAGAGGCCGATGTCACCACCCTCACCCAGGCCTGCGGCGCGGCCCGGCCCGCCGTCAGCCAGCACCTGGCGCGGCTGCGCCTCGCGGGCCTGGTGAACACGCGCAAGGAGGGCCGCCGGGTGATCTACGCACTGCGCGACGGCCATCTGCGCCGGCTCGTCGACGAGGCGCTGAACGTGGCCGACCACCGGCTGAGCGACCGCCCGCCGCACGACTGAGTCAGTAGCGCGCGGCCGTCCCGAGGTACTGCTCGGCGAAGGCGGCCGCCGCGGCGCGCGAGGTGAACAGCCGGCGCAGCCGGGCCAGCGTGGTGCCCGCGCGGAACGGATCGCCCGCCGCCGTGCCGTGGTACACCTCGGACAGCCACTGCGAGAACTCCTGGTAGTCCCACACGCGCCGCAGACACGCCTCCGCATAGCCGGCCAGGCCGCTGTCGTCGCCCGTGGTCAGGTGGGCCACCAGGGCGTCGCCGAGCAGGAAGGCGTCGTGCAGGGCGAGGTTCATGCCCTTGGCGGCGATGGGCGCGACCAGATGGGCGGCGTCGCCCGCGAGGAAGAGCCGGCCGGACACCATGGGCTCGACGACGTAGTCGTGCATGTCCAGCACGCGCTTCTCGATCAGCCGCCCCTCCGTCAGCGGCGGCACACCGGATGCCCCGAGGCGCTCCTGGAGCTCCGCCCAGACGCGCTCGTGCGGCCAGTTCCCCGGGTCGTCGCCCGGCGGGCACTGGAGGTAGTAGCGGGTCACCTCCGGGCTGCGGGGCATCTGGCCGGCGAACCCGCGCGCGTGGCAGCCGAACAGCACGCAGTCCGCGGACGGCGGCGCCTCGGCGAGCAGCGCGAGCCAGCCGATGCCGTAGTCGTGCCGCGCGATCCGGACGCGCTCCGGCGGCAGCGCGGCCCTGCTCACGCCGCGCGCCCCGTCGCAGCCGGCGACGAAGTCGCAGGGCACGACCTGCCGTTCGCCCGTGTCCGGGCAGAGGTACGACACCGAGGGCCGGTCCGTGCCGAGGTCGTGGAGCCGTACGTCCCGGACGCCGAAGCGGATCCGGCCGCCGCGCACGTCGGCGTACTCGCGCACCAGGTCCGTCACCAGCAGCGGCTGCGGGTAGACGAAGTGATGACTGCCCGTCAGCTCGCCGTAGGGGAACCGGTACCGCTCCCCGTCGAAGCGGAACTCGCACGCGGTGTGCAGCTCCGCGCGGTCCAGCAGGTTCCGGGCCAGGCCCCGTTTCTCCAGGCCCCGCACGGCCCATTCCTCGATGACGCCGGCCCTCGGGCGCTGCTCGATGAACTCCCTGGTCTCGGTCTCCAGGACCAGGCAGTCGACGGAGGCGCCCCGCAGGATGTTGCCGAGGGTGAGGCCGGCAGGGCCCGCGCCGACGATGACGACCGGAAAGCGTTGCGCGGACGCGGAGTCGAGACGGGGCGAGGTGGAGGTCACCCTCCACATTATGGTGGTGCCAGGGCAGCGGTGAACCGACCGCCGGGGAACGGCGGTCGGTTCACCTGAGCAGAATTCCGCCGCGGGGCGCGGAGGTCCGAGTCGGGTCAGGAATGGATCTTGATGGGGGTCGTGCACAGGCTCTTGGCGGCTACGTCGCCGACGACCTCGCTCAAGCACACCCGCATGGTGGTCCCGTTGGCGTACTTCTTGTCGAGCGTCGAGGGGAAGTAGACGCCGTAGTCGTCCTCCGTCTTCGATGATTTCCTGCTGGAGGCCAGCTTGCCGTTGATGTACAACGTCAGCTTCGGGTGGCCCGAGATGCCGAGAAAACGTCCGTAGATCGATTTGACCTTCAGACCGGTGCCCTGCACGTTGAGGCACACCATGTTCGACTCCTCGGTCGTCACCTGATGAGTCGCGCACTCCTGGGCCGATGCGAACGCGGTGCCGGCGCCGGTGGCCACGAATACCGTGGACGTCAGCGGTATCAGCAGCGCGAGCACGGTCGCCCGCAAACCCCTGGTCTTCATGTGGGTTGCTTCTCCCCGGTTTTGAGTTGTTCCGCCTGACGTTCAGGCGTTTCTTGACGATCACGCTATGCCGTTCACGGAGGAATCGGCTCAGCGCTTTCCGACACTTGGTCAGTTCATTTGGTGACCTTGAGGCTCAGTGCGTTGGTACGTCCACGACCACCACCTCGTCGATGCTGCGCTGGATCTCCTCGGGGCGCGAGGCGACGGCGCGGGCCCAGTGGTAGATGACCAGGGAGAAGACGGTGATGACCAGGATGTCCCACCACAGCGGGATGTTGCCCCGCCCGCCGAAACCGCCCTGCCATGAGATCACGCCCATGCCGAGCAGGTAGACCGGAAGCCACTGGGCGGCCCTGAAGTCCATCCGGGGTGCGTCGGGCAGGTCCTTGCTCTTGGCGTAGAAGGCATAACCGCCGAGCAGCACGTAGCCGAGGACGATCGCCACGCCGAGCCGCCAGAGGACGTCCCAAGTGGCCCAGTAGATGACGAGGTTGGCCACCACGAAGGACAGCGGGGCGATCAGCTTGCCGCCGGGGAGGCGGTAGGGGCGTTCGTGGTTCGGCAGCCTGTCGGTGAAGACGCCGTACGCCAGGGGGGCGCCCGCGTACATCAGAACGCTGGCCGAGGTGATGAAGCCGACCAGCTTCTGCCAGCTCGGGAAGGGGAGGAAGCAGAGAACACCCGTCACGAAGGAGAGGATCAGGCCGAACCACGGCACGCCGCGTGCGTCGACCTTCTCGAACAGCTTCGGCGCGTAGCCGTTCTTGGAGAGGCCGAAGGAGACGCGGGAGGTGGCGGTGGTGTAGATCAGGCCGGTGCCGCCGGGGGAGACCACGGCGTCGAGGTACAGCACGACGCTCAGCCAGCCCAGGCCCACCAGGGTCGCCAGGCCCGCCCAGGGGCCGTCGATGCCCGGGAACTTGAGGTCGGCCCAGCCGTGCGCGAACGTGCTGTGGGGCAGCGCGGCGATGAACACGACCTGGAGCAGGACGTAGATGATCGCACCGATCGCGACCGAGCCGAGGGTCGCGCGCGGCAGGTCGCGCTTGGGGTTGCGGCTTTCCCCCGCGAGCTGGATCGCCTGCTCGAAGCCCAGCAGGGCGAAGATGATGCCGCTGGTGCTGATGGCGCTCAGCACACCCTTGGCGCCGAGCGGGGCGAAGCCCTCCGAGGTGAAGTTGCCCGGGTGGAAGTTGCCCACCGCGACCACGAAGATCGCGGCCAGCGGGACGGCGATCTTCCACCAGGTGGCCGCGCTGTTGGTGTGCGCCAACACCTTCACGCCGAGGAAGTTGACCGCGACGAAAACGGCCATCAGGAAGACAGCGACGATGAGACCGCTGGTCGTCAGGGTGCTGTCCTTCTGGTGCAGGAAGCCCTTCGCGAAGTCCCAGTGGCCGGCGTAGCCGATCATGGCCTCGACCTCGATCGGGGCCACGGTCGCCGCCTGCAGCCAGGCGAACCAGCCGAACGACATGCCGGCCAGGCCGCCGAACGCGTAGTGCGGATAACGGGCCGTGCCGCCCGCCACCGGGAACATACCGCCGAGCTCGGCGTGCACCAGCGCGAGGAGGACGATGGCGACGGCGCCGATCACCCACGAGATGATCGCGGCCGGACCGGCCATCATGACGGCGTTCTTGGCGCCGTAGAGCCAGCCGGAGCCGATGATGGAACCGACGGAGGCCCACATCAGCCCGATGAGCCCGACGTCCCGGCGCAGTCCGCCCGGACTCCCCTTCACCCCCGGTACCGCATGGTCGACGCTTACCATATTCTTAGGGGCCTCTCATGAAATGAACAGAGCGTTCAGCGTGCAAGAGGCCGTCAGGCTAGGAATCAATTGCCGACCGGCAGAAGACTGTTGCCGTGCATTTGACCGCGCACGGGGATTTCCTGGAGAAAGCTTCAGGAAATCTGTACGGGGAAATCAGGGAGCCGTTAAAGTCTCAGCCCAGTCGGGGGATCTCGATGGCCGGGCAGCGGTCCATCACCATCTCCAGACCCGCCGCGCGGGTCCGGTCGTACGCCGCCTCGTCGATGACGCCGAGCTGGAACCACACCGCCTGCGCGCCCTTCGCGACCGCCTCGTCCGCGACGGCCCCGGCGAGGTCGCTGTTCACGAAGACGTCCACGACGTCCACGTCGAAGGGGATGTCCGCCAGGCTCGCGTACCCCTGCTCCCCGTGCACCGACTCGGCCTTCGGGTGCACGGGCACGACGCGCTTGCCGAAGCGCTGGAGCACTTCGGCGACGCCGTACGCCGCGCGCTGCCGGTTCGACGACAGGCCCACCACGGCCCAGGTGTCGCCGAGCTCGGTGAGGATCCTGCGGACCGTTGCCTCGTCGCCGTACACCGGCGGCCTCCTCGGGAGTCGCGGAAGAGCTGCTGCCCGCACAACGACGCAGGGTGCGCGGTGATTCCCCGAGGGCCCCGTGATAGCTTGCCGAGGCCAGTCGAACCCATGTACGTGGGTCAGGGAATCCGGTGCGAATCCGGAACTGACGCGCAGCGGTGAGGGGGACGGGCGGGGCCTCGGCCACTGGACGGCGTGTGTGACGTCCGGGAAGGCGCCCCGCACCGGACGAACCCGAGTCCGAAGACCTGCTGGCGGCCCCCGCGGCCGTTTCGCGGCGGGGGAGCACCGTACGACCGGGCTCCGCGATCGAGCCCTCGACGACTGAGGACTGGTTCCCCGTGCCCCTCGCCCGACCCGCCCGTGCCGCCGTCCTGCTCGCGGCCGGCTCCCTGCTCCTGACCGGCTGCGGCGACGCGAAGCCCGCCCCCGCGAAGGCCGCCGCCGTCACCCTCGACAACTGCGGCCGCCAGGTACGCGTCGAGGCCCCGCCGCGCCACGCCGTCTCCCTCAACCAGGGCACCACCGAGATCCTGCTCTCCCTCGGCCTCGCCGACCGCCTCGCGGGCACGGCCACCTGGACCGACCCCGTGATGAAAGGACTGGAGAAGGCGAACGCCCGGGTGCCGCGCATCGCCGACGACAACCCCTCCTTCGAACGGGTCCTGGACACGGACCCCGACTTCGTCGCCGCGTCCTTCGTCTCCACCCTCGGCAAGGGCGGCGTCGCCACCCGCGAGCAGTTCGAGAAGCTCGGCGTGCCCACGTACGTCTCCCCGTCCGACTGCGCCGGCAAGGACAACTCGGGCGACGGCGACGGCGCGCGCGACAAGGTGCTCGGCATCGACACCGTCTACGGCGAAATACGGGACCTCGCCACCGTCTTCGGGGTACCGGAACGCGGCGACAAGCTGGTCGCCTCGCTCCAGCGGCGCATGCGCGAGGCCACCTCGGGCATCGACGCCTCCCACGTCACCCTCCTGTACTGGTTCGCCAACTCCGAGTCCCCCTACATGGCGGGCTGCTGCGGAGCGCCCGGCATCATCACCCGGGCCCTCGGCGCGAAGAACGTCTTCGACGACACGCACGAGGAGTGGCCGCAGGTCAACTGGGAGACGGTCGCCGACCGCGACCCGGACGTCCTCGTCATCGGCGACCTGACCCGCAGGTCGCAGACCGCCGAGTCGGCCGCGAAGAAGATCGCCTTCCTGGAGTCCAACCCGGCCACGAAGAACATGGACGCGGTCCGGCACAAGCGGTACGTACTGCTCAGCGGGCAGGCCATGAACCCGACCATCCGCACGGTCGAGGGCGTGGAGCAGGTCGCCGCCGGACTGCGCGAGTTCGGGCTCGCGAAGTGACCGTGCGCGGCCTGGTGCTCGGTACCGGAGGGGCCCTGTTGCTGGTCGTCTCCGTGGCCCTGGCGATCACCGTCGGTCCGGCCGACATCCGGGTCGCGGACGTCTGGTCCGTCGTCGCGGCCCACCTGGGGCTCGGCACCTCCGACCTGACGCCGATCCGGGACGGGATCGTCTGGCAGCTGCGGCTGCCGCGCACCCTCCTCGCGGCCGTGTGCGGAGCCGGACTCGCCGTGTGCGGGGCCGTGATGCAGTCGCTGCTGCGCAACCCGCTCGCCGATCCCTTCGTGCTCGGGGTGTCCTCGGGCGCCTCCACCGGCGCGGTCGTGGTCGTCGTGCTCGGCGTGGGCGGCGGGGCCGTATCGGTCTCCGCCGGGGCGTTCCTCGGCGCCCTGCTGTCGTTCGCGCTGGTGCTGCTGCTCAGCCACACCCTCGGCGGCACCACCGACCGGGTCGTCCTGGCGGGCGTCGCGGCCATGCAGCTCTTCTCCGCGCTCACCTCCTTCGTCGTGATGACGGCCGCCGACGCCGAGACGACCCGGGGTGTGCTGTTCTGGCTGCTCGGCTCGCTCGGCGGCGCGGGCTGGACCGACGTCCGGCTCTGCCTGGCCGTCCTCGCCGTGGCGCTCGTGGTGTGCCTGTCCCACGCCCGTACGCTCGACGCCTTCGCCTTCGGGCAGGACGCGGCGGCCGCGCTCGGGGTGTCCGTGGCCCGTACCCGCCTGGTGCTGCTGTGCGCCACGGCCCTGCTCACGGCCGCGCTGGTCAGCTCGGCCGGGGCGATCGGCTTCGTCGGGCTGGTCCTGCCGCACGCCGCCCGGGCGCTGGCAGGCCCCGGCCACGTCCGGCTGCTGCCGGTCACGGCCCTGGCCGGCGCGGTGTTCCTGGTGTGGGTCGACACCCTCGCCCGGACCGTCCTCGATCCGCAGGAGGTGCCGGTGGGAGTGGTGACGTCGCTGATCGGGGTGCCGGCGTTCGTGGCGGTGCTGTACCGGACGCGGAGGGCGCGATGAGCGAAGTGCCCCAAGTGGCTCCCGCGGAAAGCGGGCTCCGCGCCGACCGGGTGGGCCGCCGGGCCGACGGGCGCCTCATCCTCGACGGAGTCGTCCTCGCACCCGAGACCGGCTCCACCGTCGGCCTCCTCGGACCCAACGGCTCCGGCAAGTCGACCCTGCTGCGGCTGCTGGCCGGGCTGATCGCACCGACGGCCGGAGTCGTCACCCTCGACGGCACGCCGCTGGGCGACCTGCCCCGCCGTACGGTCGCCCGCCGCCTCGCGGTCGTCGAGCAGCAGTCGGACACGCAGGTCGAGTTGAGCGTCGAGGACGTCGTACGGCTCGGCCGGGTGCCGCACCGCCGTGCCTGGACACCCGCCTCGGCCGGCGACGAGAAGGCGGTGCGGGCCGCCCTGGAGCGCACCGGCCTCGCCGACCGGGCCGGCCAGCCCTGGCAGACCCTCTCGGGCGGCGAGCGCCAGCGGGTGCAGATCGCCCGCGCGCTCGCCCAGGAACCCCGCGAACTCCTCCTGGACGAGCCGACCAACCACCTCGACATCCACCACCAGCTCGACCTGCTCGCCCTGATCGCGCACCTGCCCCTCACCACTGTCGTCGCCCTGCACGACCTCAACCTCGCGGCGATGTACTGCGACCGGGTCGTCGTCCTGAGCGCGGGACGGGTCGTGGCGAGCGGTACTCCGGGTGACGTCCTCACGGAGGGGCTCATCGCCGAGGTGTACGGGGTGCGCGCGGCCGTCAGCCGCGAAGGGCGCGAGGGGCGGCCCCATGTGCGGTTCCTGGGGACCCTGCGGTGAGGCGGGGCGCACGTCCCACGGCACCGGTGGCCTGCACGCCATTGGTGGGGCGATTCCGCCACAGTGACCGAAAAAAGCCGTGCACGCCTGCGCGTCTCCGCCCACCCGCCTACGCTCGCACCGTGCTGCGCATCATCGACGCCCGTACCGGCGAGCCGGTCCACGCCGCCCCCGCCCGCCGGGGCCTGACCCGTGTCGAGGTGCACGCGCCCGGCTCCGACACCACGGACCTGCGGGTGCTGCTCGTCGCGGACCTGCTGGTCCGGGCCCTGGAGCTCGGCGGCACCCCCGTGTGGGCGACGCTGACCGGCGGACACCGGCAGGCGGAGCTGAGAGCGGGCGCCGCGGTCCTCGGCGTCCGACCCTTCGAGGACAGCCCCGACGTCGGCGCGGGCCTGGGCGAGGCCCAGGTCATCCATGTGGCGGGGGAGGCGGGGGCGGCTTCCGACGGGGTGCGGATCGCGGTCGCGCCGGTGCGGCGGGCGGCCCCGCCGGAACCGGGCGGCGACCCGGCCGTTCTGCGGCTCGCCCTGCTCGCCCGGCACCACAGCGCTCCCGTCCGGCTGGAGGCGTCCGGTCTCGACGACGCCGGTGCCACCCTCGCCCGCTGGCGGAGCGCTGTCGCCCACTGGGCGCGGCGGCCCTCGCGACCGGTGCCCGACGACGTGCGCGGACGGCTCCGCGCGGCCTGGGAGGACGACCTGGACGTGCCCGCGGTGCTGGACGTGCTGCGCCACGTCGAGAGCGACCCGGACCTGCCGGACGGCGCCCGTTTCGAGACGTACGCCTACGCCGACCGGCTCCTCGGCCTGGACCTCACCCGCGACCTGGGGAACCCGTCATGATCGAGCGTGCCGGAGCCGGCCCCCTGCGCCGACTGGTCGTGCTGCGGCACGCCAAGTCCGCCTGGCCCGTGGACGTCACCGACCACGAACGCCCGCTCGCCCCGCGCGGCCGCCGGGACGCCCCCGCCGCGGGCCGGGCCCTGGCCGAGACCGACTGCCTGCCGGACCTCGCCCTGTGCTCCACCGCCGTACGCGCCCGCCGGACCTGGGAGCTGGCCGCCGCCGAGTGGGGTACGCCCCCGCCGGTCCGGTTCGACCGGCGCCTGTACGCCGCCGGCGCCCCCGGCCTCCTGGCCGTCGTGCACGAGGTGCCCGCAGAAGTGGAGACGCTGCTGCTGATCGGGCACAACCCCGGCCTGGAGGAACTGGTCCTCGCGCTCGCCGGTGACGGCCTCGACGACACCCTGGACCGGGTCGCCACCAAGTTCCCCACCTCGGCGATCGCCGTCCTGTCCTGGCGCGGCACCACCTGGCGGGCCCTCGCCCCCGGCAGTGCGCTGCTCACGTCCGTGACCGTGCCCCGGGGCGCGAAGAAGTAGCCCCGGGCCCGCGCATAGGCTGGCCGGATGCAGGACGAATACCGCACGGTCGCCCGCGCGGGCGTGCACGAGACCGAGGTCAACCGCTCCCGCTTCCTGTGCGCCCTCGCACCGGCGGCCACCGAGCAGGAGGCCCAGGCGTTCATCGCCACGGTCCGCAAGGAGCACGCCGACGCCACCCACAACTGCTGGGCCTACGTCATCGGCGCCGACGCCTCCGTGCAGAAGGCGAGCGACGACGGCGAACCCGGCGGCACCGCCGGCGTCCCCATGCTCCAGATGCTGCTGCGCCGCGACATGCGGTACGTCGTCGCCGTCGTCACCCGCTACTACGGCGGGGTCAAGCTCGGCGCGGGCGGGCTGATCCGGGCGTACGGCGGCTCGGTCGGCGAGGCCCTGGACGCCCTCGGCACCCGCACCCGCCGCAGGTTCCGCCTCGCCACGATCACCGTCGACCACCAGCGGGCCGGCAAGCTGGAGAACGATCTGCGCACCACCGGACGCGAGGTACGGGACGTGCGCTACGGGGAGGCGGTCACGATCGAGATCGCGCTGCCGGACGCCGACGTGGACGCCGTCCGCGCCTGGCTCGCGGACGCGACCGCCGGCACCGCCCGCTTCGACCTGGGCGGGGAGGCGTACGGCGACGCCTGAGTGTCAAGGGGCGGTCGCCTCACGCCGGTTGCCAGAGCTGGGTGAGCGTCGAGGCGGTGAGCAGCTGCTCGGGGCTTCCCCGGCCTGCCAGGCGGCCGTCGCGGAGCAGGAGGCAGGTGTGCGCCGCGCGCGCGGCTTCCAGGTCGTGGGTGGCCTGGACGACGGTGACTCCGTCGGTGACCAGTTCCGTCAGGAGGGTCGCGATCCGCTCTCGCGCCTCGGGGTCGAGTCCGGTGGTCGGCTCGTCCAGCAGCAGCAGGTCCGATTCCTGGGCGAGCCCTTGGGCGATCAGGGCGCGCTGTCGCTGTCCGCCGGACAGCTCGCCGAGCTGACGGGTGGCGAGGCCGGCGATGCCCAGTCGCTCCATGGCCGTGTCGACGGTGACGCGGTCCTGTCGGGTCAGCCGCCGCCACGGACCGCGGTCGCCCCAGCGCCCCATCTCCACCGTCTGCCTGACCGTCAACGGCAGCGCGTCTCCGACGGCGCCGCGTTGCGGGACGAACGCGGGTGGCCGGTCGCCCTCGTGGTGGAGCTCGCCTGACGTGGGGTGGATCACACCGGCCAGCACTCCGAGCAGGGTGGACTTCCCGCTGCCGTTCGGGCCGACCAGTGCCGTGGTGGCCAACGCCGGTATCTCGGCGTCGAGTTGATGCAGGACGGGGCGGCCCGGATATCCGGCGCAGAGTCCGGTGAAGCGGATGCGGGGCGTTCTGTTCCGGGCGGGAGCGGGGGAACTTGGGGATGGGTTGAACATGATTTTCATTATAGTGTGTTTACATGGACTGGTTGACGGGCCCCTTCGAGGTGACCTTTGTGCAAAGGGCCCTGTGGGGCGGGATGTTGGTGTCGGCGATCTGCGCCCTGGCCGGCACGTGGGTGGTGCTCAGGGGGATGGCCTTCCTCGGTGACGCCATGTCCCACGGGCTGCTGCCCGGAGTGGCGCTCGCCGCGCTGTTCGGCGGCAACCTGCTGGTGGGGGCGCTGCTGAGCGCGGCCGTGATGACGGCCGGCGTCACCGCCCTCGGCCGCACGCCGAGGCTCTCCCAGGACACCGGTATCGGCCTGCTGTTCGTCGGGATGCTGTCGCTCGGCGTGATCATCGTGTCGCGCTCGCAGTCCTTCGCGGTCGACCTGACCGGCTTCCTCTTCGGAGACGTCCTCGCCGTCCGTGAACAGGACCTGGTGCTGCTGGGCGTGGCGCTCCTGCTGGCGCTGGCCGTGTCGGTCCTCGGGCACCGGGCCTTCCTCGCCCTGGCCTTCGACCCGCGCAAGGCCCGGACGCTCGGGTTGCGCCCCCGCCTGGCCCACGCGGTGCTGCTCGGCCTGCTGGCGCTGGCCATCGTCGCCTCCTTCCACATCGTGGGGACGCTGCTGGTCCTGGGCCTGCTCATCGCCCCGCCGGCCGCCGCGCTGCCGTGGGCGCGCAGTGTGCGGGGCGTCATGGCCCTCGCGGCGCTGCTCGGCATCACCGCCACCTTCTGCGGCCTGCTGCTGTCCTGGCATCTGAGCACCGCGGCCGGCGCGACGGTATCCGCCCTCGCGGTGGCCCTGTTCTTCCTCTCCCATCTGGCTTCCGGTCTCCGCGGCCACCGTCGTGCGCGCCTCGCCGGCGCTCACGCCGCGGCGACCGACTGAAAGAAACCCGAGGCGATCCCCTTGTTCGTCCGCAGAAACCGCACTCCCTGGGCGCCGGCCGCGTTCGTGACCGTCGCACTGCTCGCCACCGGCTGCGCCGGGCAGGACGCCGCCCCGTCCGCCCCGGGGGCGACTCCCACGTCCGCCGCTCCGCACGGATACGTCGAAGGGGCGCAGGAGAGGGCCGAGCAGCAGTCCCGGCTGGTCCTCAACGACCCGCGGAGCGGAGACTCCCGCGTCCTGGACCTCATCACCGGAAAGCTGCACGAGGTGTCCCGGACGACGGGCACCACGCACCTCACCACGGACGGCCGGTTCGGCTACTTCCAGACCACGCGCGGCACGCACGTCCTCGACAGCGGCGCCTGGATGGTGGACCACGGCGACCACGTGCACTACTACCGCGCGCGGATCCGTGACGTGGGCCGGCTGCCCGGAGGCCCGGGTGCGCGCGTGCGCAGCGACGCCGCCGTGACCGCGGTGACCGACGCGGACGGCCGGACCAGGGCCTATCGCCGGGCCGAACTGGAGAAGGGCGAGGTCGGCTCCCCCCGCACGCTTCCCGGAACCCACGCGGAAGCCGTCGTGCCGTACGCGGAGCACCTGCTCGGCCTCACGGACGACGGGAAGGGCTCCGCGAAGCTCGTGGTGTACGACCGCGAGGGCAGGCGCGTCGCGTCGCCGGACGCGCGGTGTGAGGCCCCGCGGGGAGACGCCGTCACCCGGCGCGGAGCCGTCCTCGGCTGCGCCGACGGCGCCCTCCTCGTCCGTGAGGACGACGGCACGTTCACCGCCGAGAAGATCCCGTACGGCGACGACGTACCCGCGGGGCAACGCGCCACGGCCTTCCGCCACCGGCCCGGCAGCGACACGCTCACGGCACCTGCCGGTGAGCGGGCCGTATGGGTCCTGGACGTCACCGAGCGCACGTGGACGCGGGTGAACACCGGCCCCGTGGTCTCCGCCAACACCGCGGGCGAGGGCTCCGTCCTGATCGTCCTGGAGACCGACGGATCGCTCCACGGCTACGACATCACCACCGGCAAGCGGGTCTCCGAGACGAAGCCGCTCGTGAGGGGCGACCTGGACGCCGGCACCGACGGGAAGACGGGACCGGTCATCGAGGTCGATCGCAGCCGCGCCTACCTCAACGACCCCGAGGGGAAACGCGTGTACGAGATCGACTACAACGACAACCTGCGCGTCGCGCGCACCTTCGACCTGGACATCGTGCCGGCCCTGATGGTGGAGACCGGACGATGACGAGACAGCCCCGACGGCCGCGGCGCCTGCGCGGCCTCCTCCTCGCCCTGCTCGCCCTCGTCCCGGCCGGTGCGGCGACCGCCTGCACGGACAGCGACGACCGGCCCCGGGTCGTGGTGACGACCAACATCCTCGGCGACATCACCCGCGAGGTCGTCGGCGACCAGGCCGACGTCACCGTGCTGATGAAACCCAACGCCGACCCGCACTCCTTCGGTCTGTCGGCCGTACAGGCCGCCGAACTGGAGCGCGCGGACCTCGTGGTCTTCAACGGGCTGGGCCTGGAGGAGAACGTACTGCGGCACGTGGAGGCCGCCCGCGAGTCCGGCGTGCCCACCTTCGAGGCCGGCAAGGCGGCGGACCCGCTCACCTTCCAGGCGCACGACGACGGAGGCCCCGAGGAGGAGGCCGGACAGCCCGACCCGCACTTCTGGACCGACCCCGACCGCGTACGCAAGGCCGCCGGCCAGATCGCCGATCAGGTCGTCGCGCACGTGGACGGCGTGGACGAGAAGACGATCCGCGCCAACGCCGACCGCTACGACGGTCAACTCGCCGACCTCACCGCCTGGATGGAGAAGTCCTTCGACCGCATCCCCGAAGAGCGGCGGGCGTTGGTGACCAACCACCACGTCTTCGGCTACCTCGCCGAACGCTTCGGCTTCCGGGTGATCGGCGCGGTGATCCCGAGCGGTACGACGCTGGCCTCGCCCAGCTCCTCCGACCTGCGCTCGCTCACCCGGGCCATGCGCGAGGCGGGAGTGCGCACCGTCTTCGCCGACTCCTCCCAGCCCAAGCGGCTGGCCGAGGTCCTGCGCACGGAACTGGGCGGCCAGGTGCGCGTCGTGGAGCTCTACTCGGAATCGCTGACCGAGCAGGGCAAGGGCGCCGGCACCTACCTGCAGATGATGCGCGCCAACACCACCGCCATGACCGACGGCCTGACCGGCGCCTGAGACCGTCCCTCACCCCCTGAACACCAGCACCGCACCCCACGCCGCGCCCGCGCGGCCCAGAAAGGATCACACCGGTGAACAAGTCGATACGCAACAGAGCCTTCACGGGCACGGCCCTCGCCCTGGCGGCCTCCGCGGTCCTGACCGCCTGCGGAGGGGACGACACCTCCTCGTCCGGCGCACAGGCCAAGAACACGCCGGGCACCAAGGCCGTGGCGGTCAAGGACCCGCTGGTCGCCACGTTCGACGGCGGCCTGTACGTCCTCGACGGCGAGAGCCTGAAGACGGCCGCCACGATCGAGCTGCCCGGCTTCAACCGGCTCAACCCCGCCGGCGACGACTCCCACGTCATCGTCTCCACCGACGCCGGCTTCCGCGTCCTGAACGCCGCCGAGCAGACCTTCACCGGCGTCGAGTACAAGGGCGCCAAGCCCGGGCACGTCGTCCAGCACGCCGGCAAGACGGTGCTCTTCACCGACGGTACCGGCGAAGTGAACGTGTTCGACCCCGACGACCTCGCGGGCGGCAAGAAGCCGGAGGGGCGCACCTACACCTCCGCCGACCCGCACCACGGCGTCGCCATCGAACTGAGCAACGGCGAACTCCTCAGCACCCTGGGCACCGAGGAGAAGCGCACCGGCGCCCTCGTCCTGGACAAGGACAACAAGGAGATCAAGCGCAACGAGAACTGCCCCGGCGTGCACGGGGAGGCCGCGGCCAAGGGCGAGGCCGTCGCCGTCGGCTGCGAGGACGGCGTCCTCATCTACAAGGACGGCGAGTTCACCAAGGTGGACGCCCCGGACGACTACGGCCGCATCGGCAACCAGCGGGGCAGCGACGCCTCGCCGATCCTCCTGGGCGACTACAAGACCGACCCGGAGGCCGAGCTGGAGCGGCCGACCCGCATCTCGCTCATCGACACCGAGACCGGGAAGCTGCGCCTGGTCGACCTGGGCACCAGCTACTCCTTCCGCTCGCTCGGCCGCGGACCCCACGGTGAGGCACTCGTCCTCGGCACGAACGGCACCCTCCACGTCATCGACCCGGAAACGGGCAAGGTGGAGAAGAAGATCCCCGTCGTGGACAAGTGGCAGGAGCCGCTGGACTGGCAGCAGGCCCGGCCCACCCTCTTCGTCCGCGACCACACCGCGTACGTCTCCGAGCCGGGCAAGCGCAAGCTGCACGCCGTCGACATCGAGGCGGGCGAGAAGATCACGTCGGTGACGCTGCCGAAGAGCACGAACGAACTGTCCGGCGTGGTCGCGGGGCACTGATCCGCACCAGCCCGAGTCGGACGACCTTGCCGTGTGCCGCGCAGCGGGTGCCCCACCGCTGCGCGAACCGGACCATCGGCCCCGTAAAAAACGGGCCAAGTGAAAATGATTATCAGGTATGTTTGGGGTCCGGGGACCGTCAAGGAAGAAGCGAGGGAACGATGCTGCGCGCACCGTCGAGATTCGTCCGAAGCTGCGTCGCCGCAGCGGTAGTGGGCTCGGTCCTGGCCGGATGCGGCGCGTCCGCCGAACCCGCGAGCGAGCAGCGCGCTGCCGGGGCCGGGCCCAGGACCGACGTCACCGTCGAACCCATCGAGGCCACGCGGGAGCTGACGGACACGAACGGCGTCAGGATCTCGCTGCGGAAGGAACCGGAGCGCATCGTCTGCCTCTTCGCGCTCTGCGACGACATCCTGACCGAACTGGGCATCGTCCCCACGGCCACGAACAACGCGCTCCTGGCCCACCCCGGCTTCCTGGGCGAGGAGAAGGCGAAGGAGGTCGACGTCATCCCCGGCGGTTTCATCGCCCCCGAGGTGGAGGCGATCCTCTCCCACAAGCCCGATCTCGTGATCGGCCTCGAGGACACCCACGGAAAGCTCGCCCCGGCGCTGAAGGGCGCGACGACCTTCTGGCCCATGCAGCCGGAGACCTGGCAGGACAGCGTGGGTTACCTGCGCGACGCCGCTGCGCTCACCGGCCGTACCGCCGAAGGCGAGAAGGCCGAGAAGACCTTCCGCACCAAGCTCGCCGAGGCAGAGCGGGCCAGGAGCGACAAGACCGCGATCGTCATCTACGGCAGCGACGAGAACTTCGGCGTCGCCACCCCGGAGACGGACGTGGCCGCCAGCCTGTTCCCCAAGCTGGCCGACTACCCCTGGAAGTCGCGGGGCGTGGAGGGAAGTTACAGCCTCGAGGAGATCCTCGCGGCCGACGTCGACGTGATCTTCTCCGAGACGATCAGTTTCGGCGAGGCGGACGGCAAGCTGTCGGAGAAGCTGGCCCGGAACCCGCTGTGGGGGAAGATCCCGGCCGTGCAGAACGGGGACGTCCACGAGGTGAACTCCGAGGTGTGGGCCAAGGGCCGCGGCACCCGCTCGCTGGGGATCGTCCTCGACGAGGCCACGGCCGCGCTGCGGTGACCGCGCCCCCTGCGACCGAGGCCGCAGCGGGCGACGTGACCACGCGGGGGCGCAGGGCTGTGCCGTGGCAACTGCCCTTGCTGGTCTCCCTGGTGGCCGTCGCGTCCGGCTGCGCGCTGAGCCTGGGCACGCCCTATGTGCCGCTGTACCGGCTGCCCGGCGCACTGCGGGATGCCGACTCCACCCTCGCCGGGATCGTCGTCACCGAACTTCGCCTGCCCCGGCTGGTGCTGGCGCTGGCCGCCGGGGCCTGCCTGGGTGCCGCGGGGCTCGTGCTGCAGGAGGCGCTGCGCAATCCCCTGGCCATCCCCGAGATGCTGGGGGTGTCGTCGGGAGCCGCGTTCGGGGTCGCCGCACCGCTGGTGCTGGCGGTGTCCATCCCCGCCGCCGTCCAGCCGCTGCTGGCGATCGGCGGGGCCGTGCTCGGCGGCGGACTCACGCTGCTCGCGGCCGGGCTGGGGCGCAGCCCGTCCGCCGTGCTGCTCACCGGTGCCGCGGTCGCGGCCGCGTTGCAGGCCGCGCTGCTCGTGCTCATGGTGATGGCCGACCAGCTCGACCTTCAGCTGATCTACCGCTACTTGCTCGGCTCCCTCTCCGCCCGCACCTGGGACGACGTCACCGGGCTGTGGCCCTGGCTGCTCGTCGCGGTACCCGCGCTCGTGCTGTGCGCGCCGGTGCTCTCGGTGCTGCGGCTGGGGGACGAGGACGCCGAGGCGCTGGGCGTCCGGGCGCAGCGGGCACGGGTGGCGGCGCTGGCCATCGCCATCGTGCTGATCGCGCCCGTGACGGCCGTGTGCGGGCCGGTGGCCTGGGTCGGGTTCCTCGCCCCGCACCTGGCCCGACGGCTCAACCCGGCGGCGAGCGCGGTGGGTTGGCTGCCGTGGTCGGCGGCGTGGGGTGCGGTCGTGGTGGTCGTCGCCGACGTCCCGGCCCGGCTGGCCCTGGCGCCCGTCGAGACACCGGTCGGCGCCTGGACGGCCCTGCTCGGTGTGCCGGCCGGTGTCGCCCTGCTCCGGTCGGGCCGCCGGAGACCGACTGCTCCGCGACGGGCGGCCGGCTCCGCTGCCGTGTCCCTCGCACCGCCGGGCCCGCGCGGTACGGAACCCTCCCCGGAGACCGCCGGGCATGGCCACCGGCAGGAGCCGGGCGGCGAACCCGGCTGGGCGGCCGAAGCGGGGGAGGCCCGATGAACCGGCGCTTCTGGGCGCTCGTCGCACTCGTCGTCGTGTGCGCCTGCGCCGAACTGCTGGCGGGGCGGGGCGTGTCCCCGGCCGGGGTCGCGGACGTGCTCGGCGGAGGCGGCGACGCGACGGAACGGCACATCGTGTTCCAACTCCGGCTGCCCCGGCTGCTGGTGGCCCTCGGTGCGGGAGCGTGCCTGGGAGTCGCGGGCCTGGTCCTGCAGTCGGCTCTGCGCAACCCCCTGGCCGGACCCGAGGTCACGGGTGTGACGCCGGGCGCGGTGCTCGGAGCCGTCACCGCGACCGGCCTCGGCCTCGCCGGCTGGGAATCTCCCCTCGCGGTGGTCGTCGCCGCGTGCGCGGGGGGCTGCACCGGGGCCGCCCTGCTGTGGCTGCTCGCGGGACGCGGCCGGGGCGACCCGGAACAGACCGCTTTGCACGGGGTCCTCGTATCGGCGGTGCTCGGCGGGCTGACCGCCATGGTGCTGCTGGTCGCGCCGGGCGAGCTGGGCAGCGTCGTGCAGTGGCTCGTCGGCACGACGGAGGGCAGGGTGTGGCAGCACTGGCACCTGCTGTGGCCCTGGGCGCTGGCCTGGGGGGCCGCGGCATGGCTGCTCGCCGGGCCCCTGACGCTGTTGCGCTGCGGGGACGAACTCGCCGCCGCCGCGGGGCTGGCCACCGGACGGGCCCGGTCCCTCGCCCTGCTGTGCGCGGTGGCGCTGACGGCGGGAGCGGTGGCCGCCGTGGGGGCGCTGGGGTTCGTCGGACTGCTCGTGCCGCATGTCGCCGTGGCCGTGTTCGGCGCGGACCTGCGGGTGTCGCTGCCCGGTTCCGCCCTGGTCGGGGCGGCCGTGGTGTGCGGGTCGGACGCGGCGGCGCAACTGCTGTCACGGCTGCTGGCGGCCGCCCTGGACTTCGGGCGGCTCACCCTGCCGGTCGGGGCACTCACGACCTGCCTCGGAGCAGCGCTGCTGATGGTCGTCGTGCGCCGCGCGCCGAGCCGTACGTTCTGATGTCGACGGAGGGGAACATGACCGAGCCCGTGGGGATCCGCGTCGAGGGGGTTCGCTTCGGATACCCCGGCCGGCCCGTGCTGCGCGGCGTCGACATGACCGTCGAGCCGGGCCAGTTGACCGCCCTCATCGGCCTCAACGGCTGCGGCAAGTCGACCCTGCTGCGGCTGGCGGCCGGGCTGCTCCGGCCCGACGAGGGAAGCGTCCTGCTCGGCGGGGACGACCTCGCCGGGCTCTCCCGGCGCGCCACCGCCCGGCGTGTCGCGCTGCTGCACCAGTCGGCCCCGGCCGTCCCCGGCATGACCGTACGGCAGCTCGTACGGCAGGGGCGGTACGCGGCCCGGGGCCCGCTCGGCATGCTGCGCGAGGGCGACGACCCCGTGGTGCGGCGGGCCCTGCGCGATGTCGGCGTGGAGGACTGGGCCGAGCGTGACGTCGACGCGCTGTCCGGGGGCGAACGGCAGCGGGTCCGGCTCGCGATGGCACTCGCCCAGGACACCCGCGTCCTGCTGCTCGACGAGCCGACCACCTACCTGGACCTGCATCACCAGCTCGATGTGCTCCAGACCGTGGTGCGGCTGCGTGAGGAGCGCGGTCTCACCGTCGTGATGGTGCTGCACGACCTGGCGCACGCCGCCCGGTTCGCCGAGCGGATCGTGGCGCTGCGGGACGGCCGCGTGGTGGCCGACGGGGCGCCGAAGGAGGTGGTCACGCCCGGACTGCTGGCGGACGTCCTCAAGGTGGCGGGCCGGGTGGGCCAGGACCCCGAGGGCGGCTGGCCGGTGTGTTACCCGGACCACCCTCTCACCGAGGGCGTCTGACACCCGCCCCCCGGCCGCCCGCTCCCACGCGCTCGTCGAGAGCCCCTGCGACCACCCCGAGGAGAGGACCCGTGATCATCCACCCCGAGCTGCGCCGCGCCGCCGGCCACGCCCGGCGGCCTCTGCTGGCCGCCGCCGCCCTGCAGGGGGCCGTCACCCTCACCCACCTCGCGCAGGCCGCGCTGCTCGCCGTCGCCCTCGCCGGCCTGGCCCGGGGCGACACGGACCGGCTCCCCCTGCTCCTCGGAGCCGTGCTCGGAGTCGTCGCCGCCCGGGCCCTGCTCGGCACCTGGCAGCGACGTACCGCCACCCGTGCCGGCGCACAGGCCAGGGTGCGCCTCAGGGACGAACTCCTCGTCCACCTCGGACGGCTCGGACCCGCACACCTGACCACCGCGCGCGCCGGGGCCGTCCGCACCACACTCGTCGACGGGGTGGAGGGCGTCGACGCCTACGTCTCCCGCTACCTGCCCCAGCTCCTCATCACCCTCACCGTGCCGCCCCTGCTGCTCGCCGCCCTCGCCGTCGTCGAACCGCGCGCACTCCTCGGCCTCGTCCCCGCCCTGCTGCTCGCCCTCGCCGGGCCGCGCGTCTGGGACCGGCTCCTCGCCAAGCGCGGCAAGGAGCACTGGGACACCTACGAAGCTCTCGGCGCCGACTACCTGGAGGCCCTGCAGGGCATGCCCGCCCTCCGGGCGGCTGGCGCCGTCGGGCGCGCCCGGGAACGGCTCCAGCAGCGTTCCGCGGCCCTGCACCGGGCGACCGTCGCCAAGCTCCGCGTGTCGCTCGTCGACACCGGCCTGACCGATCTGGCCATCCAGGGCGGCGTCGTGGCCGCCGCGCTGCTCGGCTGCTGGTCGGCCGTCACCGGATCCACCACGGCGACGGGCACCTATCTGGTGCTGCTCCTGGCCTCCGAGTGCTTCCGGCCCGTGCGCGACCTGTCCCGCGAGTGGCACGCCGGGTACCTGGGCGTGTCGGCCGCGGACGGGCTCTCGGCGCTGCGCACGGCCGAACCGGCGGTCCCCGACACGGGAACAGCACCGGCGCGCCGGCCCGCCCCGCCCGAACTGCGCTTCGACAACGTGGAGTTCACCTACGAGGGCGCGCAGGCGCCCGCCGTGCGCCAGGTCACCTTCACCGCCGAGGCAGGGCGCACCACGGCCGTCGTCGGCCCGTCGGGCGCCGGCAAGTCCACGCTGCTCGCCCTGCTCCTGCGGCACCGCGACCCGCAGCAGGGCCGGATCCTCATCGGCGGCCGTGCCGTGACCGAGTACGCCCTCGACTCGCTGCGCCGGAGCATCGCCGTCGTCTCCCAGGAGACGTACCTCTTCCACGCCACCATCGCCGACAACCTGCGCCTCGCCCGGCCGGCCGCCACGGACGACGAGCTCGTACGGGCGGCGCGCACCGCCGGCATCCACGACGAGATCGCCGCCCTCCCCGACGGCTACGCCACCGTCCTCGGCGAACGCGGCGCCACCCTGTCCGGCGGCCAGCGCCAGCGGCTCGCCCTCGCGCGCGCCCTGCTGGCCGACGCTCCGGTCCTCGTGCTCGACGAGGCCACCAGCGCCGTCGACGAACGCCGGGAGGCCGGCATCGTCCGCGAACTGCTCGACGCCGCGGGCGGCCGCACCGTCCTGCTGGTCGCCCACCGGCTCGCCGCCGTGCGGCACGCCGACCGCATCGTGGTGCTGGACGGCGGGCGCGTGGACGCCATCGGCGATCACGCCACCCTCGTCGAGGCCGGGGGCGTCTACGCCGACCTCGTCAAGGCGGGCCGCACTCACGAAGAAGGGCTCGCCGCATGAGCAGCACCACCGACAGCACCACGGCCGAGCTGTCCGCCGTGCCCGCACGCGGCTCACTGCGCGCCCTGCTGCCCGCCCTCGCCGGGCACCGCGCCATGATGACCCGCACCTGTGCCGCCGCCCTCGTCGAACAGGGCTCGCTGGTCACCCTGTTGACGCTGGCCGCGCACACCGTGGGCACCGCCGTCATCGAGGGCCGGGCCCCCTCGGCCGGTACGGTCACCGCTCTCGTCGTCCTGGTCCTCGTCCGCGCCCTGATGACCTGGCGCGAGATGGACCTCTCGCACGACCTGGCCTACCGGGTGCTGGCCGAACTGCGCGTGCGGATCTTCGACGGGCTCGCCCGCAGCGCACCCGCCCGGGTGGCCGGCAAGCGCAGCGGAGACCTCGCCGCCACCGCGATGGCCGACGTCGAGGCCCTGGAGTTCTTCTACGCCCACACCACAGCCCAACTCCTCGCGTCCGGCGTGGTGTTCACCGGTGGAGTCACGGCACTGGCCACGGTGGAGCCGTGGCTGCTGATGGCGATGCTGCCGGTCGCCGCGCTGCTCGCCGCGGCGCCCTTCGCCGATGCGCGCGGACGTGCGGTGCGGGGAGCCCGCACCCGGGCGTCCTCGGCGAAACTCTCGGCGGACACCGTGGAAACCGTCGACGGGCTGCGCGAGCTGCTCGCCTTCGGCGGGCTCGCCGAGCGGCGCGCCCGTCTCGCCGAACAGGGCCGGACGGTGGGCGAGGCCCAGCGGGCCGAGGCGACCTGGGAAGCCATGGCCGCCGCCGTCCGGGACGCCCTCATCGTCCTCGCGGTCCTCGGCGTGGTGGCCACCGCGGCCCAGTCCGTGACCTCCGGGCGGCTGCACGGCGCGTGGGCCCCGGCGGCGATGGCACTGGCCCTGTCGGTGCTCGGCCCGGTCGCCGAGTCGGCCCGGGCCCTGAGCCAGGCCGTGGGTCTGCGCGCCGCGGCCGCCCGCGTCGACGCGGCCCTGAAAGCCCCCGCGCTCGCCCCGCCGCCCGCCTCACCCCGCCCGCTTCCCGCGGGCCCACTGGGCGTCCGGCTGCACCGGGTGAGCTTCGGCTACGGCGGCCGGCCCGTGCTGGACGGCGTCGATCTGACGGTTCCGGCGGGGCGGACTCTCGCCCTGGTCGGTGCCTCGGGGGCCGGCAAGTCGACCTGCGCACACCTGCTGGCCCGCTTCTGGGACCCCTCCGCGGGAGCCGTCCAGCTGGTGCCCGACGGCGAGGACCCCGTCGACCTGCGCGACCTGACCGACGCCCAGCTCCGCGGCGCCGTCGCCGTGGTCGGTCAGGACACCCACCTCTTCCACGGAACCCTCGCCGACAATCTGCTCCTCAGCGCACCCGGTGCGGAGGAGCAACTGCTGGCCGCGACAGCCCGGTTGTGCGGCGTCGACCGGATCGCCCCCCTGGACACCCTCGTCGGCGAGCGCGGCGCCACCCTCTCCGGCGGTCAGCGCGCCCGCGTCGCCCTGGCCCGCGCCCTGCTGGCCGAGCCCAGGGTCCTCGTGCTCGACGAGACCACCGCCCACCTGGACAACGCCTCGGACGCTCAACTCGCCACCGCGCTCGGCGAGGGGCACCGCACCACGATCGTCATCGCCCACCGCCCCGCCACCATCCGCCGCGCCGACCGCGTCGCCGTCCTCGAAGCCGGCCGTATCGCCGAGGAGGGAACCTGGGACGAACTCACCGCCCGCCCCGACAGCGCACTCAACCGCGTCCTGGCCGTCACGTCGCCTTGACGCCGCCGGCCCACGGCACGCGGCCCCGTGACCGACGCCCGCCGGTCACGGCAGCTGGACGAGGGTGAGCCGGTAGGCCTTGACGTGCGGCAGGTTCCGCCCGGCAAGGTCGGTGATCATCTGCCGGCAGGTGCCCGGCAACGCCTCGAACATCCGGGACGGCAGCGCGTCGAGCGTGTGCGAGGCGAGGACCCGCGCCCCCGGCCGCCACGTGCTGATATCGGCCGGATCCGCACAGGCCCACCGGAACCGCGCTTCGACCTTGCTGAGCACGTCGTGCTGGTCCTGGTTGTCGACGACCCAGGGGCCGTTGCTGTCCAGGGCGAGCAGCGAGCCGGGGAAACGCTCGGAGATCAGGTCGACGACACCCCGGACCTCCGCCTCCTCCAGGTAGGGCAGTACGGCTTCCGCGGCGAAGAAGTACGGGCCGTCCGTCCCGGAGACCGCGTCGGCCCATGCCTCGTCCGTCACCGAGCCGGCCACCATCGTCCTGCGCGGGGCGTCGCTGAAGAAGGACCGCCGCAGGTCGATGACGTCGGGCAGGTCCAGGTCGAACCATCGGGCGCGGCCGTTGTCGACGCGTTCGAAGCGAGTGTTGAGGCCGGTGCCGATCTCCACCACGGTCCCGGTGGGATGGGCGGTGAGGAAGTCCGTGATCCAGTGGTCGAACAGGCTCGTGCGCAGGACCGAGCCGAAGAGGCTGGGCTGGTTGTCGAAGCGGCTGAAGTCGTAGTCGATCGATGCGACGATCTCCTCCGCCCTAGGGTCGCGCAGGGCGGGTTCCGGCTTGCGGTTCTCCACCGCCCGGCCGTACAGGGGGATCAGGAGCGTTTCCTGGACGGTGCCCAGGCGCACGGCGTGTTCCGTCATGGGGCGACCTCCTCGTGGGTGGGTCCATGACTCTATATGAAAATGGGATCCATTATTAAGAGTCGGGGTTCGGCAGCCTCGACCTCTCCTGGTCAGCGAGGCCCAGCAGTCGCGTTGCGGTCGAGCTCTTGATGGTGGTGGCCTGTTCGGGCGTGAGGCCCGGGCAGCGTTCGATGAAGCCGACCGGGTCCGGGTCGCCTACCGGGTAGTCGCTGCCCAGGACGATCCGGTTGGCCCCGACGCGGCCGACGAGCGCCGTGAGCACCTCGGGGTCGTACACGCAGGTGTCGTAGTACAGGTCGCGCAGGTACTCGCTCGGCAGTCGGGTGATGTTGCGGGCGCTGTGAGGCATGTTGTGGACGTTGCGGTCGAGGCGGCCGCAGTAGTGGGGCAGGTAACCGCCGCCGTGGGAGACGACGATCTTCAGGGTGGGCAGGTGGTCGAGCAGGCCCTCGTAGATCATCGAAGACAGGGCGCGTGCCTCCTCGACCGTCTGGCCGATGGAGTTCCACAGCCCGTAGTCGAGGTACCAGGGGTCCTTGACCCCGTGCGGATGCATGAAGACGACCAGGTCGCGTTCGGCGATGGCCTCCCACACCGGCCACGTCTGACCGGAGCGGAGCTGGCCCGCCGTCTGACCGTCACCCCCCCAGGCGGTGGCGTCCCTGGTCGCCCGCCTGGAGAGCAAGGGCCAAGTGGAGCGCCACGCCCACCCACGCCACCGTCACGTCCAAGAACTCCACCTCACGGACACGGGCCGCGATGCGCTTCGTGCGGCCGACACCGTGATCACCCAGATCGAGCGGAAGGTCACGGACATCCTGGGCGCGGACGACGCCGCCCAACTGAAGGCCCTGCTCGACCGGGTGACAGAAGCGACTCGCGAACCACGCCCGTAAATCCGTCGCCGGGCGGCGCCCCTGTGGAGCCCGGAACAGATCTGCCAGGCTCTACGGGCCCAGTCCCCCGGCCGACCGGAGATGCGCGTGACCCACGAGACGATCGACCAGGCCCTCTACCTCCAGGGCCGCGGGGGAACTGCGCCGAGAGCTCGCCCGTGTCCCATGGTCATGATCAGCGAACGGCCCGCCTAGGCAGAGGGCCGAAGGGTGCCGACGGCGGAAGCACTGTCCTTGCCGATGATCAGGTCACCTTCCCAGCGGCCGGGCACCGCCCCGGCTCCAACGAGAACACCAACCGCCTGATACGGCAGTACTTCCCCAAGGGCACCGATCTCTCCACCCACAGCCCCGAACACCTGACCGCCGTCGCCGCCGAACTCAACGGACGCCCACGCAAAACGCTCGACTGGGAAACCCCAGCCGAGCGCCTGCACAAACTGCTCGCCGCCTGACCAACACGACCACGTGTTGCGACGACCCCTAGAAACCGCCCCCAGACCCCGGCGCAAAATACGCCAGGGTCTGGGCGTATCCGATCAGTGCCAGTCAGTGGGGGGCTCGGAGCACCGCGCCACCTGCACGTGAGCCCTGCCCCGGCAGCCGCCCTCGCATCCCGTTGCGACTGCAGCCCGATGTGACGTCGTCGTTCTGGGCAGCGGCGGACCAGAACGCTATGTTATTTCAGGTAATGACATGTGGCTTGGACGTATACGCCATAGCTGAGGTAGCCGGTGTTGCCTCCGCTCACTCGATGCAGGTCCGTAATCCCCCCGCCGGGGCATTTCTTGAACGCATCTGCACGGGCTGCATCGTACGCCTTGGCTTCAGTCTGACCGACGCCATAACCCGTTACCGTCTTGACGCGGTAGCCATAGTCATCGGCGCTGGCGCCGCCCGCCGAACCCAGCAGTGCGGCCAATCCGAGTATTCCGACCGCAAGCGCCTTGCCGGTCATGATCTTTGCTGTCACTTGCATATTCCGTTCATCTCCGGACTCCTTCCGACAACACGAAGATCCCGCGACATCGGGACTCGCGCCATCGTTGCGTGGGGGGTAGGTCCAGCTTCCTGGGCAAGCCGGAACAGTGCACCGTTCCGGTCGGTGGAACGCGCGGACGACTCGTTGTAGGTCCCCCGCGGTTCCGTGTACAACTATCGCCGCTGGTCAGGTGTTGGGGAATAGGAGATTGCCGATGCCGCGCATAGACGAGACCGATACCCCAGGGCAGTTGCAAGTTTCCGGGTCGTACGGCTGGTCGGGTAACGACCGGTTTGGGCGCAAAGCAGAGCAGGCGCGGCCTTCATGATCATTGCGGTGTCTGATGCCCAAATGACGGTGCGGAACGAACATCGCGCGCACTATCGCCCGGTCCGTACGCCCCTCCGTGGGAGCAGGCAGCTCGGCCTCCCAGGTCAGAACGTGGTACTTCTCCCAGCCGCCGTTGTCGGCGAGGAAGCCTTCCAGCAGAGCTAGGATCCCGCCGCCTACCGGAACGAGGGGGGGCGACGGTGTGGCGGCCCCTGGCGGCGCTGTACCGGCTCAATCCGCAAACGCTCCGGCCGGCACGCCGCTGTTCGAGATGAGCGGCGGCATGGCGGAAGCCGTGGCCGCCGAAGGGAACTGCCTCTCGTCCGGCTCCGCGAGTACGTCGCAGCCTCACCGCGGTCCTTCCCTGAGCGGGGGCGGTGTCCGGAGATCGTCGCGCCCCTGGCTGCGACGGTTGCCCTTGCGTTGAAGCGCGCTTCAACTCGTACGGTCGTCGTGTGGCGACCGAACGGATCGACGGGACTCTGACCATTGCCGAGACGTCCGAGCTGACCGGGCTCAGCCCTTCCACTCTCCGCTACTACGAACGCATCGGGCTGATCGACGGCGTGGAGCGCGGGCCGGACGGACGGCGCCGTTATCAGGCAGCGGATCTGGCCTGGATGGCGTTTCTGCTGCGGCTGCGGACGACCGGGATGTCCATCCAGGGGATGGTGGCGTTCGCGGAGCTGCGCCGGCACGGAAACGCCACCCTGCGGGAGCGGCTGGAGCTGTTACGGAGACACCAGGCACAGGTCAGCAGGAGGTATGAGGCCGTCATGCGCAGCCTCGACGCCATCGACAACAAGATCGCGCACTACGAGCGACTGGTGGAGGAACGGGATGGGGACATCGGACGACAGGCGTGACACACGGCGGGGGGACGAGGCGGGCAGGGGCAGGCGGGACCTCCTGCGGTACGGAGCTGTTGCAGGGACCAGCGCGATGGCGGCCACCCTGACGAGGCCGGGCGTGGCGGTGGCCGACAGTGCGGATCGTGGACCGTCCAAGCGGTACGCGCGAGGCGCTGCCCGTATGAAGGAAATTGCTGGCGAGGATGCCCTCGCCACGGTGGAGGCGCTGGAGGACATCGCCCCGGACCTGGGGCGCTTCGTGGTCGAGTTCGCGTACGGGGATGTGCACGCACGGCCAGGACTCGACGTAAGGCAGCGGCAGTTGGTGACCATCGGCGCACTGACCGCCGCCGGGGACACCGCCCCGCAGTTGCGGTTCCACATCGGCGCGGCGCTGCATGTCGGACTGGACGCGGCGCAGGTGGTGGAGGCGCTGATCCACCTCGTTCCCTTCGCGGGGTTCCCGCGGACGCTCAACGCGCTGGCCGCCGCACGCACTGTGTTCGAGGAGCGAGGGGTACGCATCGAGCCGATCGAGGTGGAGCCCGGCGGGGACCGTCATTCCCGGGGCGAGGACAAACTGCGGGAGGTCGACGGCGAGCACGGCATCGAGGTGATCGAGTCGCTGAACGACGTGGCGCCGGATCTCGGCCGGTACATCGTCGAGTTCCCCTTCGGAGACATCTACACACGACCGGGGCTCGACCTGCGGCAACGGCAGCTTGTCACCCTGGGCGGACTGATCGCCTTCGGTGACACGGCACCCCAGCAAAAGGTGCACTTCAACGCCGCGCTCAGGGTGGGGCTCTCACCGCGGCAGGTGATCGAGACGGTCATCCAGGCCGTCCCGTACACGGGATTCCCCCGCGCGCTCAATGCCGTCGGTGTCCTGCGCGAGGTCTTCGAGGACCGCGGGATCCGCCCCGTCTGACCGGTATGGGCACGAAGGAACGGATGGCGGGCCGCCCGGCTCATCGACACAGCCCATTTGCCCGAACACGAGGCCGTGGCTGACGGTCGCGGCCCGCCTGTCGATGTGCTGCACCCGGTCCGATCCCTTCCCAGGGCGTCCAGCCGAGCTTGTCGGGGATGGGCGGCGTGCGGGCGCGGGCCAGTTGGCGCTGGCCGTGGATCTGCCGGGCCCGGGTGTTGGTGTCCTCGGCGGGCACGGTTGCCTCGTGGGTGATGTTGGGGGTCAGGTGTGCGTGGCGTCGAGGCGGGCGAAGGCGCGCGGTGCCATCAGTTCCTGCCAGGTCGTGAGATCGTGGACGGCCCACATGTCGTGCTCTGCGGGATCGAGGCGGATCCGGCAGAGCTGGGTCGCGGTCAGCTGCCCTCCGTCGAAGATGAGCCCCACCTTGTTCAGCGGCTGGCGTGGCCCGGCGTGCAGGAAGTGCGTCAGGAGCAGCTTCGGCGTGTCCAGGGCGAGGTCGAGGCCGGTTTCCTCGACTGCCTCGCGCCGGGCGGTCTGCAGCGGGTCCTCGCCCGTGGCGTCGAGGTTGCCGCCCGGGAACTGCCAGAGTCCCGAGCCGTAGACCGAGCGGAGCTGGACTGGCCGGTCGTGCTCGTCGCGGATGTACAGGCAGCCGTACACCGTGTGGTGGGGGACGGTCTGTGCGTACTGCGTGGGCGTCATCGGCAGGGGGCGGCCGGGCCGGGCGGGGCGGTGGTCGAACGCGAGGGCGAGAACGCCGAGGGCTTCCTTGGCCGGCGGGTAGATGCTGCGGAGGTTGGCGAGCAGCTGTCCGGGCGGCCCGTCCGGGTCGATGCGCGCGTGTCCTCCGAGCTGAGCAGGTCCTCGAAGGAGGGGTACGGGGTGATCCGCTGCACGATGATGTCAAGTTCCCGTCCGGTGTCCCGGTCGTGGAAGACGACCGTGTCACCGACTGCGATGGCGCGCTTCTGCGGGGTGGCCACCCTCACTTCGATCGTCTTGCGACGGACGGAACACATCGAACGGAGGCACGCGTGCCTGACGACACCCAGCAGGCGATCCCAGCCGTCCCGGTCTTGGGATCGCAGGAGCGCCAGGGTGCGGTGCCCGCGCTCCTGTGTGTCCGGATCGGCGTGGGTGGCGAGGAAGTGGACGAGGCTGCCGGCGCTAGGGCAGTTGGATCGGTCCGTAGCGCGCGTGCGGCTCCTGCCGCATCAGCGCGTCGTACCGGTCCGCTGTCGAGAAGTGCCAGAACTCGGTCGCATAGTTGGTGAAACCTGCGTTCTCCATGGCGTTGAGCAGCAGCGTGCGGTGGTATCGCGCGCGATCGCTGAGGCCCGGGGCGTGGGTGAAGCAGGCGCCGTCGCTCTCCTCGGGGGAGGCGTTGACGCGGGTGCCGAGGTCGAGTTCGTGGCCGTCCTGGTCGGTGAGGGTTACGTCCACGGCCGCGCCCGCGGAGTGGGGCGCGATCTCCGGTGGTGACACGTACCGGCTGGCGGCCTGGTGCAGTTGCTCAGCTGTCCAGTCGGGGTGAGCGGTGGCCAGCTCGTCCCGGTACGCGGTGAAGTAGTGCCGCTGTAGGGCCAGCGGCCGGTAGCCCTCGATGAACAGCAGGTCGGTGCCGGCGGGCAGGAGCGAGCGGGCGTGCTGCAGCCGGGCGAGGACGCCCTCGCGGACGTGGGCGAAGGCGCCCAGCAGATCTTGCTTGCGGGGATCGACGCGGAAGTTGTGGTCACGCACGTCGACGAGCGGCTCCCCGCACTCGCGCACCGGGATCGCGGCGACCCGCGGATCGGACATCAACACCAGAGGGTTCATCGAGTCTCCCTGTGACGGCTTGCACTGCGGTGGCGGGATGGGGGAGGCACAGGCCAGGCCGGTTTCGCCCAGGATTCGCGCGACGGTGTCCTGCAGCGTGCTGTCGGCCGGGATCACGGTCTCCAGACCGCCGGGCAGCAGATCCAGTTCGCGGTACCAGGAGACGCGGTGGCTGTCGGTGATTTGCTCCAGGTACGCGGCGTCCGCCTTCGACGCGTGTCGGACAAACGTCGTTTCGAGCGGCACGTCCACGTAGTGGCAGCTGGAGACGCCGCGGTGGTCCCGTACCAGAGACGTGATCATGTAGGTGCAGTGGACAGACGACGGGCGCCGCTCGGTGTGCCGGTCACGCGGGCCAGCCCGTCTCGCTGTACAGCTCCCCGTTCTGGATCTTTGAGATGGCTTGGCGGGTGTAGGGGACGACGTTGTCGGGCAGCGCGGCGGGGTCCCAGAATTTCCACTGGGTGCACTTGTCCGGCTCGCGTAGTTCGGGCTCGCCGCTCCAGGTCCGGGCGCGGAAGAACAGGCCCATGCGGGGCCGGTCCCCGGCCTTGTCGATGTGGTGGACGACGTGGACGAGTTCGACATCCTGGCGCTCGATGTGCAGGCCGGCTTCCTCGCGTGCCTCCCTGATCAGGCAGGTGACGGCGTTCTCCTGTTCGCAGTGGCCGGCCAGGGCGTGCCAAGTGGATGGGGCGAACGTGGAGTCGGGGTGGCGCAGCCCGAGCAGCACTTTCCCGTCGGGCCGCTCCAGGTGGAGGTGGACGCCGATGACGTTGAGGACCGTGCCGTGTGGCGAAGCTGGGTGGCGCTCGTCGTGCGATGAGGGCCCGCTCTGCGGCGCGGTGCCGACGGGGTGGCCGGCGGCGTGGCGCCGTACGAGGTCGCTGGTGGAGGGCGCGATGCGCAGGCGGTGGAGGTCGTCGGGGGCGAACCAGGCCAGCATTACCCCTTCCGTCAGGTGGAGTTCGCGAGGGTCGCCGTTCCAGCGGCCGGCGTAGATGCCGATGGACACGGTCGCGCCGGCGTCGTCGGAGGCGTATTCGGTGCCGAACGGGGTCAGGTCGGCGATGTGAAGGCCGGCTTCCTCGGCCAGTTCGCGCCGCACGGTGTGTTCCAGGGTGGCGTCCTGGGGCTCTCGGCCGCCGCCCAGCAGGGACCACATGCCCGGCTCCCAGATCCGGCCGGGGAAGTAGTCACGCAGGTGGAGCAGGTACTCGCCGCGGTCGTTGTAGATCAGGGCGGAGGCGTTGGCCTTATCCGGTTCGGTCTCCGGCGGGAGCCTGAGCAGCTTCTCGCGCAGGGAAGGGGAGGTCACTCTGTCCACGGACCGCCATTCGATGCCGCCGACCTCTTCTTCCCGCAGTACCACCGGCGCCTCGGCGGCGGTGTGCAGGCGGAAGAGGAAGCGAAGGTCGAAGTGCTGGTGGCCGGGTTCGCCTTTGCCCGGGTGGGCGTCGATGTCGTGGATGTCGATGTCGAACGGCACCGTCTCGTAGCCGGGCCACGGCGTGACCGCCTGGGGCGGGATCCCGGTCTCCTCGTGCAGCTCCCGCAGCGCTGTCTCTGTCAGGGACTCGTCGGCGGGCTCGGTGTGTCCGCCGGGGGTGAGGACCCTCCCGCCGGCCAGGTGCAGCACGTGCAGGACGCGGCCGAGCGGGTCGACGACGATCGCGCCGCAGGTGACGTGTCCGGTGAAGGTGAAGCGGCTGGCGATGTCGGTGGGACGTTCGAGGGCGTCCAGGAGGGCGCCGAGCTGCTCGCGCTCGGGAGGGTGGCGAGCGAGGTAGGTCTCGACGGTGGTGCGGATGTGGTCGTGCGACAACGGCATGGGGCTACCTCACAGGGGCGTGGAGCGGGACGAATCGAGACGGGGCGGGTCGGTCGGTCAGGACAGCCGCATCCCCTCCGCCGGGATCTCCTCGATGGCGGCCGCGCGAGCGGTGGGCAGGTCCCACCTCATGTGTGCCGTCTCCACCGCGAGCTGGGCTTGCCGCGCGCCGGGCGGGCCCCAGCCCAGCAGGGCGGCTGCCTGGGCCGGGGTGGCGAGCAGGCGGGCGAAGGGGTGGCCAGTGGCGGGGTCGACGGCCGCCGGCCCGATGGCGGTGACCCGGGCGGCCAGACGGAGCCGGGCGTTGGGCCCCACACCGCCGTAGACCTCACCGGTCTCGTCCAGCACCCAGCCCAGTCGCACCGGATCGGTCAGGGTGAGCTGGGCTTCCTCGGCGGCTTCGCGGTACAGGGTGTCCTCGGGCGTCGCATCGGTGTCCTCCACGGTGCCGCCGGGCAGCATCGGCAGCGCGCCCCGCGGGCCGGGGTCGGCCACCACGACGACCCGGCCGTCGGGCACGAAGCACCACGCCCAGGCTTGCCGCACGGGCAGCCGGTCGGGGACGGGACCGCGGTGGAGAGGGCTGTCCCACAAGGGCCGGTAGCGGACATGGACGTCGTTCCGGTCCAGCGCCGGAACGTCGAGGATGTGCCGGCCGTCGGCAAGGTGAGCGGTGGCGGTGTTCCCGAGCCGGGCACGGTAGGCGGCGAGCATGATCTGCCCGTCCACGGGCCGCAGCCGCTGTACCGCGTCCCGGGTCTCCAGGAAGGCGTACTCGGACAGCTCCTCATGCGGCAGGCGGATCGACTCCACCTGGTCGGGGGTGAGGGTTCCCCCGTCGAAGACGAACCGGACCTCTCCCGGGCACAGGGTGCCGGGCTGAAGATCGGGGTGGTGCGCGGAGAAGGAGTGGACCGCGAGCACGGCCGACAGGGGCAGATCCAGGCCGAGTTCCTCGGTGATCTCGCGCCGGCACGTGACGTGTGGGTGTTCACCGGGTTCGACGACGCCTCCGGGCAGCAGCCACGAGTCGTCCTTGCGGTAGGTGGGATGCACCAGCAGGACCCGGCCGACATCGTCGGTGATGATCGCGGCGGCGCCGAGCCACGCCGCATGCCGGGATGCGGCGTACCGCGCTGCCGGTACTGCGGCACGCGGTTTGACGTGATCCGAAGGGGAGACGGGAGGGGGCACGTACTTCTGCCTTTCGCGACGGTGGACGGGCGAGTGGGCAGCGCGGAACGGCTGAGGGTGATCAGGGGGTGTCGCCGCTCATCCGGCGCTGCAGCTCCCACAGGGTCCGGAAGAGACCTGGCTGCTGGGTGAGCTGGGCGTATGTGCCTTCCTGGACGATCCGCCCTTGGTCCAGGACCACGATCCGGTCGGCGACGGCCACGTTGGTGAGCCGGTGCGTGATCAGCAGGATGGCGCGGTCCTTGGCCAGTTCCCGCAGGCCGGCGAAGATCCGGTGCTCCGCGCGGGCGTCGAGGGCGGCCGTGGGTTCATCCATCACCAGCAGTGCCGCCTGCCGGTGGAACGCGCGGGTAAGGACCAGGCGCTGCCACTGCCCGCCGGACAGCTGCTGTCCGCCGAACCACTCACTGGTCAGGAGGGTGTTGAGGCCGGAGCGCAGGCCCGGCAGCATCTCGGCGGCACCGGACGCCTCGCACGCGGCGAGCACGGCCGCGTCGCTGGTGTCGCCCTGCCCGAACGTGATGTTGTCGCGCATCGTCAGCGGCAGGTAGGTGAACTTCTGCGGCACCAGCGCCACGTGTTCCCACGACCCCCACGGGTCCAGGTCCGCGGTGGAGGCGTGGTCCCAGGCCACGTCGCCCTGGGTGGGCAGGAGCAGGCCGCACAGCAGGCGGGAGAGGGTCGTCTTGCCGGAGCCGTTCTCCCCGACCAGTGCCACGATCTCGCCGCGCCGTACGTGGAGGGAGACGTTGCTCAGGCTGTCCTCCGGGGCGCCGTCGTAGCGGTAGGTGACATCGCGGACCTCGAAGCGCTCCGGGGCCGCGGGCAGGGAGGCGGTGCCGCGGGAGTCGGTCATGGCCTGGCCGTGGGCGTTGTCGAGGAAGTTCTGCCAGTCCTGCACGTACCAGCCGGTGCGTACCAGTCGGGCCCCGCCGTTGATGATGCCGCGCACCGAGCCGGTGGCCGTCTGAAGCGCGAAGACGGCGCCGCCGCCGGCCGCCAGACTCATGCGGCCGGAGGCCAGGAGCCACAGCAGCGCCGCCCACACCGCGGTCGAGGCGATCCCGCCGGCGACAGCGCCGGCCAGTCCCATCCAGGCGCCCGTGTTCGCGGCCTTGCGTTCGGCCGCGTTGACCGAGGCGGCCAGCTTTCGGTACCGGCCGATCAGGAAGGGACCGGCCAGGCAGGCGCGCATCTCCTCGCTGGACTCCATGTAGGCCATGTGCCAGCGCAGCTTGCTCAGCATCCGGCGCCGCCCGGAGGTCTCCAGACCGGCGAGGTAGAGCACGCGTGCGGAGCGGACGTAGGCGGCGGCCTGCGGCAAGCACGCGAGGAAGAGAAGGGGAAGGAGCAGCGGGTGCAGGACGGTCAGGACGGCGGCGCCGGCCGTGAGCGTCGCGGTCGCCGCGAGTACGTCCTGTGCTTCCTCCACAAGGTCGGGGGTGACCTGGGCGCCGCGGTCGGCGATGTCGTAGGCGTCGTTGTAGCCGGGCTTGTTGTTGGCGGCCAGTTCGGCGCCGAGCGCGGCCTCGATCATCGTCAGCTCCGCTGCCCGGCCGAGAACCGGGCGCAGACGGCCGGTCAGCCAGACGACCGTGATGCCCAGCAGCGCGCGCAGGCCGGTGGCCGCGGCGATGACAGCCAGCTGCGGAGCGGCATTCCACAGCCGCTCGGTGATGTTCCCTGAGGAGATCAGCGCGGTGATCGTTCCCGTGACGGCCAGCAGGCCGAGAGCCGCGAGGACGCCCGTCGCGAGCTGGCACACCAGCAGCCCGGTGGTCGCACCGCGGTCCACCCGCCAGGCCATCTGCACCGAGCGCCGTACGAGCGCGGGCAGGCGCCGCGCCATGGTGCGGGAGGTCAGCAGGGAGCCGGCCTGGAGCCGGGACTCATCGCGGTAGAGGTATTCCTCCTCTCGAACACCGGCCTCCTGCGGTTCGTCGTCCGGCGCGGCCCCCCTTGGCGGTTGCGGCGGCTGGTCCTGCGTGATGGCCGAGGTCATCGTTCCCCCTAGGACGGTCGCTGCGGCAGAGTCGTGAGTTCTAACGACTTGGCTGCGATATCGAACACACGTCATTCGGTCGTGCTGGGGAGCCTGATATTTCCTGAGTCAGGGAACGCCGCGGGCGCGGGATCCCTGGTCTGGCTTGGAGCGGCCGCGGGCAGGTAATGGCCGAAACGCCGACACTGCCGAACAGCGTGGGCAGCACGGCGGGCCCATCCCGGTCGCCTCTCCTAGCCGGGATCTGGTTCGGCCTGTAGCAGTTCGGCCGCGGCGATCACCGCGTTCAGCGCGTCTGTCGCCCGGTCGCCCAGGGCGGCCGCGGCGACGGCGTGGTGCGGTGCGTCTCGTGCGGCGTAGGCGTTGAGTCGGGCAACGCTGACGAGGAGTCGAGTACGCGGGCGACATGGCGTCCGGCGCGGTCCAGTTCCAGGGCTGACAGGCCCGTCCGGGTCTGGAAGGCGGCGGTCGGCGGATCGGGATGGTCGAGGAGCTGGACGGCTGCCTCGACGGTGCGGTCGAGGTCGGGTTCAGGAACAGGCGTGTCTTCGGGCCGGCAGTGGGCGTGCAGGAGCAGGGCGATGGCTCCCTCCCACGACGAGGGCGAACTATGCGCGATTTATCGAGCTGCATCTGGGGCCGCAACTCGGAGGAAAGACTCTGGGAAGTGTCACTGGACGGGAAGGCTGTGAGGGATATTGCCGAAAAGATCCGCCCTGATTGGGAGATCTCTGTCTGGCTGATGGCGGGATGCGGTCTGCGGATCGGGGAAGTTCTCGCCGTTCGGCAGGCGGACTTCGAATCTGGCATGCTGCGACTTCGTCGTCAGTTTGTAAGGGTGAAACGGGCTGGTGGATACAAAGCCGAATTGGCGCCTCTGAAGGCTCGTGATGAAGGGGAGTGGCGCGACGTTCCTGTGCCCTCTTACTCGGCGAGGTGCTCGACTCGAACTATCGGACCGATTTCAAGGCAGCGGTCAAGAAGGCGGGATACGGTGACGAGCCGTGGACTGCGCACACGCTGCGTCACTTCTTTGCGAGTAGTGCCATCGCGGGTGGCGTCTCTCTCCTCGAAGTGTCGCGGTGGCTCGGCCACGCAACCATCCAGATCACCGCGGACATCTACGGCCATCTGACGCCGGATGCCGGTGCAAGACCGAGGTCCGTGATGGATCAGGTACTGACAGGCGTTAGCGTGGTCGGTGCCGACAGCGAGGACCGTGCTGGTTCGGTGCTGAGTCCAGGGGCGGAGTAGAGGGAAACATGCAGGTCGGAGCGGCGTCTTGAGAATTCTGCACACGTCCGACTGGCATCTCGGCCGGGCGTTCCACCGGGTGAACATGCTCGGCGCCCAGGCCGAGTTCATCGCCCACCTCGTCACCACCGTGCGGGAGCGGGCCGTGGACGCGGTCGTCGTGTCCGGGGACGTGTACGACCGGGCGGTGCCGCCGCTCGCCGCGGTCGAGCTGTTCGACGACGCCCTGCACCGCCTCGCCGACCTCGGTGTGCCCACCGTCATGATCTCCGGGAACCACGACTCGGCCCGCCGTCTCGGCGTCGGAGCGGGCCTGATCGGCCGGGCCGGCATCCATCTGCGGACCGAGCCCTCGGCGGCCGGCACCCCGGTCGTACTGTCCGACGCCCACGGAGAGGTCGCCTTCTACGGGCTGCCCTATCTCGAACCCGCCCTGGTGAAGGACGAGTTCGGGGTGGAGAAGCCCGGGCACGAGGCCGTGCTCGCGGCCGCCATGGACCGGGTCCGCGCCGACCTCGCCGCCCGTGCGCCCGGCACGCGCTCCGTCGTCCTCGCGCACGCCTTCGTCACCGGTGGCGAACCCAGCGACAGTGAGCGGGACATCACCGTCGGCGGCGTCGCCGCGGTCGCCGCCGGCGTGTTCGACGGCGTCGACTACGTGGCGCTCGGGCATCTGCACGGCTGCCAGACCCTCACCGACCGCGTCCGCTACTCCGGCTCCCCGCTGCCCTACTCCTTCTCCGAGGCCGCCCACCGCAAGAGCATGTGGCTCGTCGACCTGGCCGCCGACGGCTCGATCGACGCCGAACGCGTCGACTGCCCGGTGCCGCGCCCCCTGGCCCGGATCCGCGGCACGCTGGAGGACCTGCTCGCCGACCCGGAGCTGGCCCGCCACGAGGAGGCGTGGGTCGAGGCGACGCTCACCGACCCGGTCCGCCCGGCCGACCCGATGGCCCGGCTCACCGAGCGCTTCCCGCACACGCTCAGCCTCCTCTTCGACCCGGACCGGGACCGGGAGGAGACCGAGGTGTCGTACGCCCGCCGCCTCGCCGGGCGCAGCGACCAGCAGATCGCGGAGGACTTCGTCGCCCATGTGCGCGGCGCCGGACCCGACGCGCGCGAACAGGGCGTGCTGCGGGACGCGTTCGACGCCGTGCGGGCCGACGAGACGGTGCGGGAGGTGGCCCGGTGAGGCTCCACCGGCTCACGCTCACCGCCTTCGGGCCCTTCGGCGGCACCCAGAGCGTCGACTTCGACGAGCTGTCGGCGGCCGGGCTGTTCCTGCTGCACGGCCCCACCGGCGCCGGCAAGACGTCTGTCCTGGACGCCGTCTGCTACGCCCTGTACGGCTCGGTGCCCGGCGCCCGGCAGAGCGGCGGACAGGGCGCGACACTGCGCAGCGACCACGCCGCCCCCGGGACCCGCACCGAGGTCACCCTGGAACTCACCGTCGCCGGGCGGCGGCTGGAGATCACCCGGCAGCCGCCCTGGGAGCGCCCCAAGAAGCGCGGGACGGGCACGACCCTGGACAAGGCGCAGACCTGGCTCCGCGCCTACGACGCGACGGCCGGCACCTGGAAGGACCTCAGCCGTTCCCACCAGGAGATCGGTGAGGAGATCACCCAGCTGCTGGGTATGAGCCGGGAGCAGTTCTGCCAGGTCGTGCTGCTGCCGCAGGGCGACTTCGCCCGGTTCCTGCGCGCCGACGCCGAGGCCCGCGGCAAGCTGCTCGGCCGCTTGTTCGACACCCGCCGTTTCGCCGACGTCGAGAAGCGCCTCGCCGAGCGCCGCCGCGCCACCGAGGCACAGGTGCGGGAGGGCGACGCCGAGCTGCTGGCCGACGCCCACCGCATGCAGCAGGCCGCCGGCGACGCCATGGAGCTGCCGGACCTCGCCCCGGGCGAACCCGGACTCGCCGAGGCCGTGCTGAGCGCGGCCGCCGTCGCCCGCAGCACCGCCCGGGAACAGCTCACCGTCGCCGAATGCGGGCTCGCCGCCGCCGAGTCCGCGCACGCCGCGGCCGCCCGCGCCCTGGACGACGTACGCGAACTCGCCCGGCTGCAGCGGCGGTTCACCGAGGCCCGGGAGCGGGCCGCGCGGCTGGAGGAGGGAGCCGAGGCGTACCGGGAGGCGCAGGCCCTCATGGAGCGGGCCCGCAAGGCCGAGGCGGTCGCGCCCGCCCTGGACCTGCGCGAGTCCGCCGACGCCGAACACCGGCGCACGGCCGCGGCCGAGGCACGCGCGCGTGCCCTGCTGCCCGAGAGCTTCGCCGACGCGGGCGCGGCCGGACTCGCGACCGCCGCACGCCGCGCCGCCGAGGAACTGGGCGGACTGGACTCGGCCCGCCGCGCCGAACGGCGACTGGCCGACCTCCTCGACGAGCGCGCCGGCCTGGACCGCCAGGAGCGCGCCGACGCCGACCTCCTGCACGAGGCCGAGGCCTGGCTCGACGGCTGGGAGGAGAGGCGCACCGCCCTCCAGGCCCGGGTCGACTCCGCGCAGCAGGCCGCCTCCCTGGCCGAGCAGCTCGCCGTACAACGCGAGCCCGCGCAGCAGCGGCTCAAGGCGGCCCGGCTGCGCGACCAGCTCGCCGAGGACACCAACGAGGCCGTCGACCAGGTCAGCACCGCGCGGGAACAGGCCCTGCGCGCCAAGCAGCACTGGCTCGACCTCAAGGAACAGCGCCTGACCGGCATCGCCGCCGAGCTGGCCGCGCACCTCACGGACGGCGAGCCCTGCGCCGTCTGCGGCGCCACCGAGCATCCGGCACCCGCCCGCAAGGTCGCCGGGCACGTCGACCGCGAGGCCGAGGAACAGGCCCTCGCCGCCTTCCAGCGGGCCGACGAACAGCGCGCCGAGTCCGAGCGGCGCCTCGGCGTCGTACGGGAGGCGCTGGCGGCCGCCACCGCCGAGGCCGGTGACACCCCCACCGACCGGCTCGCCGCCGAGGCCGAGGAACTGGAGCAGCGGTACGCGCACGCCCGCGGCGCCGCCGCCGAGCTGCACGCCGCGCAGGAGCGGCTGCGGCAGGCCGGGCACGAGCACGAACGGCGCGTCGCCGCCCGGCAGGAGGCCGCCGTGCGGGCCGCCTCCCGGGTCGGTCACCGGGAGCGGCTGGACCGTGAACGGGCCGCCCTGGAAGAGGAACTGGACCGGGCGCGGGGCGCCCTGGACAGCGTCGCCGCGCGGGCCGCGCAACTGCAGCGGCAGGCCGCGCTGCTCACGGAGGCCGCCGACGCCGCCCGTGCCGCCGAGGACGCGGCGCAGCGGCTCAAGGACGCCGACGCCCGGCTCGCCGACGCCGCCTTCCGCGCCGGCTTCGACACCCCGCAGGCCGCGGCCGCCGCCCTCCTCGACGCCGCCGCCCACCGTGAGCTGCAACGGCGGCTGGACGCCTGGCAGAGCGAGGAGGCCGCCGTACGGGCCGTCCTCGCCGAGGCCGACACCGCGGCCGCCGCCCGGGAGCTGCCCGCCGATGTCGACTCCGCCCGGCAGGCGGCCGACGACGCGGCCCGCCGCCTGCGCGACGCCGCCTCCGCCCATGACGCCGCCGGGCGGCGCTGCGCCGAACTCGACCGGCTGTCCGCCCGGGCGGCCGCCGCCGTGCGCCGGCTGGCGCCGCTGCGCGAGGAGCACGACCGGGTCGCCCGTCTGGCCGGCCTCACCGCCGGCACCTCGGCGGACAACGAACGCCGGATGCGCCTGGAGTCGTACGTGCTGGCCGCCCGGCTGGAGCAGGTCGCCGCCGCCGCGACGGTACGGCTGCGGCGCATGTCGTCCGGCCGCTACACCCTCGTCCACTCCGACGACCGCACCGGACGCGGCCGCAGCGGGCTCGGACTGCACGTCGTCGACGCCTGGACCGGCCGCGAACGCGACACGGCGACGCTGTCCGGCGGCGAGACGTTCTTCGCCTCCCTCGCGCTCGCCCTCGGCCTCGCGGACGTCGTCACGGACGAGGCGGGCGGGGTGCGGCTGGACACCCTCTTCATCGACGAGGGCTTCGGCAGCCTCGACGACCAGACCCTCGACGAGGTCCTCGACGTCCTCGACTCTCTGCGCGAACGGGACCGCAGCGTCGGCATCGTCAGCCACGTGCCCGACCTGCGGCGGCGGATCCACGCCCAGCTGGAGGTCGTCAAGGGCAGGTCGGGGTCGGTGCTCCGGCAGCGCGGCACCGGCTGAGTCAGCGGCCGAGGGGGCGGCGGGGGAGGGGCGAGGAGTACACGACGCTCGTGGTGACCGAGCCCAGCGCCCCGATCCGCCCCGCCACCTCCTCCAGGTGCCGCATCGAGCGGGCCGTCACCTTGATGACGAAGCAGTCGTCGCCCGTGACGTGGTGCGCCTCCAGGATCTCGGGCGTGACGGCGACGAGGTCGTGGAAGGGCTTGTAGTTGCCGTTCGGGTAGCGCAGCCGGACGAACGCGAGGATCGGCAGCCCGAGGCGCTCCGGGTCGACCACCGCCGCGTAGCCCTGGATGACCCCGGCCTCCTCCATGCGCCGCACCCGTTCGGTGACCGCGCTCGCCGACATGGAGACGGCCCGGGCCAGCTCGGCGAAACTCGCCCGGCCCTCCCGCTGGAGGACGTCGAGGATGCGCCAGTCGGTGGCGTCCGGGGAATACTCGGTCATCACCGAGGAATAGCAGGGAAATCCCCGGCGGATCAAGCAGAACGCCGGGGAACGCCACTTCAGGAGGGCGGTCATCGGCCGTAGCTTTTCGGCATGACCACCACCGTGAACCCCGTGCTGCGCGTCGCCCCCGCCGCCCCGGCCGAGGCCGCCGCCCACTTCCGCGCCGGTCTCGCCTTCCACACCGACGTGTCCGACGTCGCGGCCGCACTCGCCGCGGGCGGCGACCCGGGCTTCGTCCTCGTCGACTCCCGCTCCACCGAGGCGTGGGACCAGGGCCACGTCCCCGGCGCGCTCCACCTGCCCACCACGCTCGTGACCGAGCAGGCCGGGCAGCTCCTGGACCGGTCGGTGCCGGTGGTGACGTACTGCTGGGGACCCGGCTGCAACGGGGCCGCCCGCGCCGCACTGGCCCTCGCCGAACTCGGCTACCACGTCAAGGAGATGCTCGGCGGCTTCGAGTACTGGGTGCGCGAGGGCCTCGAGTTCGAGACGTGGCGGGGCCGGGAGCGACGGGCCCCGGATCCGCTGACGGCTCCCGTGGACGCCGCCGACTGCGGCTGCTGAACCCCCGGTTTTTGGCCGCGAGTTGACCCTGTAGGTTCTTGCGCCATGGTGCGATACGCGGAGCCGGGCGTCGTGGAGTGGGTGGAGTCGGGCGGCGGGCCGCTGATAGCGGTACCCGAGACCGTCCTGCCGTTCTGGGCGGGCGCCGACGGCGAGGAGACGGCGTCGGACTACGACCGGGCCTGCGAGGTGGACGGACACGTCGGACTCCTCCCGGTCGGCGACTGCACGGCGCTGGTCCTGGGCGACGAACCCGCCTCGACGGCCTATCTGCCCGACCACGCGATGTTCGTCCGGTGGCGCGCAGGCAACTCCGAGGACGAGCTGCTGGCGAGCGTGCCGTCGGCCGTCGACACGGCCGAGTGGGAGCCGGAGGTGCACTGGGAGGTGCCCGGATCCGTGCTCCTCTTCGACGCGGCGTGGCCCGGGTCCGGCCCCTCGGGGAGCGAGGGCGTGCGGGTGGTCCTGGAACCCGGGCGCTACGAGGTGCGGGCGGCTCGGGTCCAGCCCGGGCCGGAGACCTGGCTGGACCTGGTGCGGCTCCGGCTGCTGGCGCCCAGGTGACCGTGGGCTGCCGGCTGTTCGGCGGGCGGGGGTTTCCGGCCGCTGGTCAGGCCCGAGCCCCTGGAGGGCGATATTCGCGTGCGTCCCTCATGAGGCCCGGACCACCATGATCTGTATGCCTCGACTTCCCCACCCCACCCCCGCGGAACTGCGCCGCGATCCCCTGCCCCTGCGCGGCCGGACGGCCCTCGTCACCGGTGCCAGCCGGCGCGCCGGTATCGGCCACGCCGTGGCCCGGCGGCTCGCCGCCTACGGGGCGAGCGTCTACCTGCACCATCACGTGCCGCACGACGCCGACCAGCCCTGGGGCGCGGACCGCCCGGAGGACGTCCTCGCGTCGGTGCGCGACGCGCTCGGCGACCCCGGGGCCCGGGTCGTCGCCGGCCCCGGCGACCTGGCCGATCCGGCCGTGCCCGCCGAACTCGTCGCCAGGGCCGCCGACGCGCTCGGCGGACGCCTCGACATCCTCGTCGCCAACCACGCGCAGAGCGGCTTCGACGGCACCCTCGACGAGATCGACGCCACGATGCTCGACCGGCACTGGGCGGTCGACACCCGGTCGGTCGTGCTGCTGATCCAGGCCCACGCCCGGCTGCGGCCCGCCGGCCCCGGAGGGCGCGTCGTGATGATGACCTCCGGACAGGACATCGCGAGCGGCATGCCCGGCGAGATGGCCTACGCCCTCCAGAAAGGCGCCCTCGCCTCGATCACCCGCTCCCTGTCGACCGCGCTCGCCGAGCAGGGCATCACGGTGAACACCGTCAACCCCGGCCCGGTCGACACGGACTACTTGAGCGGCGCGGACTACGAGGCCGTCGCCGCCGGCTTCCCCACCGGACGGTGGGGCATGCCCGACGACCCGGCCCGCCTCATCGCGTGGCTCGCGACCGACGAGGCGGGCTGGATCACCGGCGAGGTCATCAACTCCGAGGGCGGCTTCCGGCGCTGATCAGAGGGCGGACAGCTCGTCCACCAGGTCGTCCAGGCCCAGGGAGCCCTGCGACAGCGCCGCCATGTGCCAGGCCTTCGGGTCGAAGGCGTCCCCGTGCCGGGCGCGGGCCTTCTCGCGGCCCAGGAGCCAGGCCCGCTCGCCGAGCTTGTACCCGATGGCCTGGCCCGGCATCGACAGGTAGCGGGTCAGCTCGCTCTCCACGAAGTCCGACGGCCGGCTGCTGTGCGCGTCGAAGAACTCCTGCGCCAGCGCGGGCGTCCAGCGCTCGCCGGGGTGGAAGGGCGAGTCGTCCGGGATCGTCAGCTCCAGGTGCATGCCGATGTCGATGATCACCCGCACGGCCCGCATCATCTGGGCGTCCAGGTAGCCGAGCCGGCGCTCGGGGTCCGTCAGGAAGCCCAGCTCGTCCATCAGCCGCTCCGCGTACAGGGCCCAGCCCTCGGCGTTGGCGCTCACCATGCCGACGCTCGCCTGGTAGCGGGAGAGGTCCTGCGCCACGTGCTTCCACTGGGCCAGCTGCAGGTGGTGGCCGGGCACGCCCTCGTGGTACCAGGTCGACACCAGGTCGTAGACCGGGAAGCGGTCCTTGCCCATGGTCGGCAGCCAGGTGCAGCCCGGGCGGGAGAAGTCGTCCGACGGCGGCGTGTAGTACGGGGCCGCGGCGCTGCCCGGAGGCGCGATGCGCGACTCGACCCGGCGCACCCGCTCGGCCAGGTCGAAGTGGGTGCCGTCGAGCGCGTCCATCGCCTCGTCCATCAGGCCCTGCAGCCAGTCGCGCACCTCGTCGACGCCCTCGATGTGCGTGCCGTGCTCGTCGAGGTGCGCCAGCGCCACCCACGGTGTGGCCGCGCCCGGCAGGATCTTCTCCGCCTCGGCCTTCATCTCGCCGAGGAGACGGTGGTATTCGGACCAGCCGTAGGCGTACGCCTCGTCCAGGTCGAGGTCCGTGCCGTTGAAGTACCGCACCCAGCGCGCGTACCGCTCCCGGCCCACCACGTCCGGCGCGCCCTCGATCGCCGGCGCGTACACGTCCCGCATCCAGTCCCGCAGCGCCACCACGGCCCCGGTGGCCGCGCGGGCCGCCGCGTCCAGCTCCGTCCGCAGCGACTCGGGTCCGGCGGCCGCGTACTGCTCGAACCAGCCGTGGCCCTGGCCGTCCGCGTCGGCCCACTCGCCGAGCTGGTCCACGAACGTGGCCGTGGCGCGGGGCCCGGCGTACAGCTTCCGCTCCAGGCCGAGCGCCAGGGACTCCCGGTAGCCCTCGAGCGCGGCCGGGACCCCGCGCAGCCGCTCGGCGATCGCCCCCCAGTCCTCCTCCGACTGCGCCGGCGTCACCGTGAATACCTGCCGCACCGCGTGCGCGATGGAGCTCAGGTTGCTGACGGAGCGCAGGCTCTCGTCGGCCTCGTGCACGGCGAGTTCGGCGGTGAGCCGCTCGCGCAGCAACCGCGCGCACCGGCGTTCGATGTCGCTGTCCGCGCCGGGCTGCCGCTCGGCCTCGTCCAGCCGGGCCAGCGTCCGGCGCGCCAGCTCCGCGAGCGCCTCCTGGCCCGCGGGCGAGGTGTCGGGCAGCCTGCTGGAACTCTCCTTCACGCCGAGGTACGTGCCGGTGATCGGGTCGAGGGCGACGAGCTCGTCGACGAAGGCGTCGGCGACCTCTCGGGGCAGCGGGCTCTTGATCTCAGACATGCGGCCATCCTCGTACGACGGGCCGCGCGCGTCACGCGGATTGAGCCGTGGGCGAAGGCGGCAGCAGCGGCCCGCACTCCCACTGCTGGAAGATCAGCCGGGTCTCCACCCGGGCCACCTCCCGCCGGGCCGTGAACTCGTCCAGCACGAGCCGCTGCAGATCCGCCATGCCGGCGACCGCGACATGGACCAGATAGTCGTCCGGACCGGTCAGATGGAAGACTGTCCGCGACTCCGGCAGTGCCCGGATCCGCTCCACGAACGGCCCGACCAGCTCCCGCCGGTGCGGCCTGACCTGCACCGACAGCAGCGCCTCCAGACCGCGCCCCAGCTTGGCCGGATCCAGCTCCAGCCGGTGCCCGAGAATCACCCCCGAGCGGCGCAGCCGGGCCACCCGGTCCAGACAGGTCGACGGCGCCACCCCGACCTGCGCGGCGAGATCCCGGTAGGTCGCCCGGGCGTCGTTCTGCAACAGCCGCAGCAGATGAAGATCAACCGGGTCCAGTACGACAGATTCGGCCATCGGCCGAACGTAGCACGGGGTTCGCCCCCGGCGACCCGGCCGCTGTTCACCCTTCCGTCATGGACACAACGAGCACGGGCGCCTACGACGACGTACGCACCGCACCGCGAGCACTCGCCACCGAGGCCGTGCACGCCGGCCGGGACGACCTGGCCCGGCAGGGGCTGCACGCCCCGCCGATCGACCTGTCCACCACGTATCCCTCGTACGACAGCCGCGGCGAGGCGGCCCGGATCGACGCGTTCGCCGCCACCGGCGCCGAGCCGGACGGCCCGCCCGTGTACGGGCGGCTGGGCAATCCGACCGTGGCCCGCTTCGAGACCGCGCTGGCCCGCCTGGAGGGCACCGAGGCGGCGGTCGCCTTCGCCAGCGGCATGGCAGCGCTGAGCGCCGTCCTCCTCGTCCGCGGCGCGATGGGCCTGCGCCACGTCGTCGCCGTACGCCCCCTCTACGGCTGCAGCGACCATCTGCTGACCGCCGGGCTGCTGGGCTCGGAGGTGACCTGGACCGACCCGGCCGGTGTCGCCGACGCGCTGCGCCCGGACACCGGCCTGGTCATGGTCGAGTCCCCGGCCAACCCCACCCTCGCCGAGGTCGACCTGCGGGCCGTGGCGCACGCCTGCGGCTCGGTGCCGCTGCTCGTGGACAACACCTTCGCCACGCCGGTCCTCCAGCGCCCCGCCGAGCAGGGGGCGCGGCTCGTGCTGCACAGCGCCACCAAGTACCTCGGCGGGCACGGGGACGTGCTGGCGGGCGTGGTCGCCTGCGACGAGGAGTTCGCGGGCCGGCTGCGGCAGGTGCGCTTCGCGACGGGCGGCGTCCTGCACCCCCTGGCCGGCTATCTGCTGCTGCGGGGACTGTCCACCCTCCCCGTCCGGGTCCGGGCCGCCTCCGCCACGGCGGCCGAACTCGCCCGCCGCCTCGCCGCGGACCCGCGCGTGACTCGGGTCCACTACCCCCGCATCGGCGGCGCCATGGTCGCCTTCGAGGTCGACGGCGACCCGCACGAGGTCATCGCCGGGGTACGCCTGATCACCCCGGCGGTGAGCCTCGGCAGCGTCGACACCCTCATCCAGCACCCGGCGTCCATCAGCCACCGCATCGTGGACGCGGAGGACCGCAGGGGGGCGGGGGTGAGCGACCGGCTGCTGCGCATGTCCGTGGGCCTGGAGGACGTCGAGGACCTCTGGTCGGATCTCGACCGGGCCCTGAAGCGCCCCGGAAGGGGCGCGGGGCTGTGCTGATATGCGGCTCCGCCGCGTGGGCGCGACCAGCCACCACGCACCCGCGCCCGCCCACTGACGCACGCCCCTACGGCGCGGAGGCGCTGCCCAGTTCCTCCGCATCGGTCGTCAGCACGGATTCATCCAGCCGTGCCGTGATGACCAGCGTCCCCTCCTCGACCTGGTAGTCGAGCGGCAACCCGAGCCCCCGCATCGCGGCGACCATCCCCGTGTTGGACGCCTGCGTCACCGCGTACACACTCGCGCAACCGGCCTCGCGGGCCAGCGCGACCAGCCGTCCCAGCAGCTCCGCGCCCACGCCCCGGCGCTGCCACGCGTCCTCCACCAGCAGCGCGACCTCCGTCTCGTCCCCGTCCCACAGGAGGTGGCCGAGCCCGACGAGCCGCCCGGAGGCGGTCTGCACGGCGAGGGTGCGCCCGAACCGCGGGCTCAGCAGGTGGTTGAGATACCGGTCGGCATCGCCGACCGGCCCGTGGTAGCGCAGCTTCAGCGTCCGCGCCGAGCACCGCTCGTGCATCGCCCGCGCGGCCTGGAGATCACGCGTGTCGGCCCGCCGCACGGTGATGTCGCTGCCCTCGGCGAGGGTCAGCACGTCCCGGCCGCGCGGGACGCGCGGACCGAGCCGGGCGTCCAACTCGACCAGGGCCCGGGCCCGGGCGAACTCGGTCGGGGTGAACGGCAGATAGGGCCGCTCCACGGTGATCACCCCGCCCTCGGGGGCGCGCAGCCGCATCACCGTGTCGTCGAGGGCGCCCTCCACCGGAAGGCTCCCCGGCACACGGTCGCCGCCGGCCGGCGCCGGCTGTGAACGGATGGTGCAGCGGCCCAGCAACTGGCGCAGCGCCAGCGGGAGTTCCGCCGCGTCCAGGGCTGTGCGGGCGGCGAGGCCGAGGACCCGGGTCGGCGCGTCCACCAGGTCGTGCGCGTCGGCCCGCTCGATCCAGGTGTCGGAGCCGCCGGCCGACCGGACGGCCGTGGTGATCGCGGACGCCGACAGCTCGCCGGGGGCCCGCAGCAGGAACTCGTCCACCGTGCCCTCGGCCAGCGGATGCGTCTGGAGGCTGAGGATGTCGACCCGCTGCACGGCGAGGGCCGTGCACAGCGCCGCCAGCGACCCCGGCTCGTCCTTCACCGTGGTCCGCATCCGCCACAGCGTGTTCGCCCCCGGCACCGGCTCCGGTGCCGGGGACCCGGTATCGCCCGTCGGCGGCGCGTGTTCGTGGCGTCGTGTTCGCCAGGCCCGGAACGCCGCCGAGAGCCGCTGCCGACGGCCCGCCCGGCCGCCGTCCTCGAGGTGCGTCACTTCCGTCACTTCTCGCGTCATGCACCCACTGTGACGGAACGGTGTTGCGTGATCACGAACGCCTTGTGACTGGCGGGTAAAAAGGGCACCCTGCCCTCTTTATCGCCCCTTCAAACGTTGCGCTCCGTACCTACTGGCCGACCCGGCCCGGCTGGAGCACCTGGGTGAAGAGCACGGTCCCGTCCTGCTCGCGCAGACGCACCGTCAGCTCGCCGCTGCCGCCGTCGATGTCGACCTCGCCGAAGAACTGGTAACCGCCCGCGGGCGAGACATTGGCGGTGGTCGGGGCCTTCACGAAGACGCGCTCCGGGCCGAAGGTGCCGTCGAGCGTGTTCGCCGGGAAGGCACCGGCGTTGAGCGGGCCGGACACGAACTCCCAGAACGGCTCGAAGTCGGTGAAGGCGGCCCGCGACGGCTGGTAGTGCTGCGCCGAGGTGTGGTGCACGTCGGCCGTCAGCCACACCGTGCCCGTGATCCGCCGGTGCTTGATGAACCGCAGCAGCTCGGCGATCTGCAGCTCACGCCCGAGCGGCTGGCCGGGGTCGCCCTGGGCGACCGCCTCGATGTTCGTGCCGTCCGGCACGACCAGGCCGAGCGGCATGTCGGAGGCGATCACCTTCCACACCGCCCGGGAGCGGGACAGCCCGCGCTTGAGCCACTCCAGCTGCTCGCGGCCGAGGATGCCCTGCGGATCGGTGGGCTGGTCGTCGGGGGAGTTGGCGTTGCGGTAGGTGCGCATGTCCAGGACGAAGACGTCCAGCAGCGGCCCGTGGTGCTGCACGCGGTAGACGCGGCCGCCCGGGCGGCGCAGTGTCGAGATCGGGAAGTACTCCGAGAACGCCTGACGGGCGCGGGCGGCGAGCACGTCGACGTTCTTCTCCGTGTACCGGGTGTCGCCGAGGATCTCGCCCGGGTACCAGTTGTTGGTGACCTCGTGGTCGTCCCACTGGATGATCGAGGGGACCTGGGCGTTGAAGGCGCGCAGGTTCTCGTCCAGGAGGTTGTAGCGGAAGTTGCCGCGGAACTCCGCCAGCGTCTCGGCGACCTTCGCCTTCTCCTCGGTGGTGACGTTCCGCCAGGTCCGGCCGTCGGGCAGGGCCACGGTCGAGGTGATCGGGCCGTCGGCGTAGATGTTGTCGCCGCTGCAGAGGAAGAAGTCCGGGTCCAGGTCGGCCATCGCCCGGTAGATCCGGTAGCCGCCCAGGTCCGGGTTGATGCCCCAGCCCTGCCCGGCCAGGTCGCCGGACCAGACGAACCGTACGCCGTCACGGCGCTTGGCGGACGCGGTGCGGAAGGTGCCCGTGACCGGCTCGCCGGTGCGGCGCGGGTCGTCCGGGTCGGCGAGCAGCACGCGGTAGTGGATCTGCTCGCCGGGCGGCAGGCCGCGCAGCGGGGTCGTGCCGGTGAAGTCCGTGCCCGGGCCGAGCAGCGGGCCGTGCCATCTGCGCGGGTTGCGGAACGACTCGGTCGCCGAGGTCTCGACGATCATCCGGGCGGGCCGGTCGGAGCGCACCCACACCAGCCCGGAGTCGCAGGTCACGTCTCCGGCCTGCACCCCCCACTCCGCCTGCGGACGCCCGGACCGGGCGAAGGCCGGCGCCGCGCCGAGCGCGGTGGGCAGGGACAGGGCCGCCGACGCGGCGAGGGAGCCGCGCAGGACGCTACGGCGCCCGGGGAACGGACGGTGTGACATGGATACGCCTCCAGGGACGGGATCCGGCCAGTGTGCAGAGCCACAACTACTGGCACGCCGCAGCGCACACACGAACCCCAAGTGAACAACTGACCGCGGGGTGAGGGAACCGGGCCGGCACGCCGGTCACGCGGTGGCCGCCTCCGCCATCAGGCGGACGCCCTCGGCGATCCGCGCCGGAGGTACGTGCGCGTAGCCCAGGACGAGCCGCACCTTCTTCGCCCCGGCCGGGTCCTCGGGCCGCGTGTGGGTGCAGGAGGACAACGGGCGCACCGCCACCCCGGCCGCCGTCACGCGCGCGAGGAACCGCTCCTCGGGGCCGTACCGCTCCGGCAGCGTGGCGATCACGTGCAGGCCCGCGGCGATCCCCGACACCTCCGCGCCCGGGAAGTGCTCCTCCAGGGCGGCCACCAGCGCGTCACGCCGCTCGCGGTAGGCGCGCTGGCAGCGGCGCAACTGGCGGTCGTAGTCCCCGCGTTCCAGGAAGCGGGCGAACAGCGCCTGGTCGAGGGCCGGGTGGCCGAGATCCATGGTGCGTTTGCGTTCGACGATCTCCGCCGCCCAGGACTCGGGCACCAGCAGCCAGCCCAGGCGCAGGCCCGGGGCGAGGGACTTGCTGACCGAGCCCGTGTAGGCGACGTGGTCGGGGTCGAGGCCCTGGAGCGCGCCGACCGGGGCGCGGTCGTAGCGGAAGTCGCCGTCGTAGTCGTCCTCCAGGACGATGCCGTCCACGGACCGCGCCCAGTCGAGCAGTTCGGCGCGCCGGCGGGCCGAGTAGGCGATGCCCGTGGGGAACTGGTGGGCCGGTGTCGTCACGACGGCCCGTACGCCCGACTCCCGCAGCGGCCGGATCGCGATCCCCTCGCCGTCCAGGGGCAGCGGCACGGCCGTGACCCCGGCCGCGGCGTACAGGGCGTCGTGCTGGGGACTGCCGGGGTCCTCCACGCCGACGGCGCGCACCCCGCGCGCGTGCAGCGCGAAACCGAGCAGGGTCGTCGCCTGGGCCACCCCGGAGACGATCACGATCCGCTCCGGGTCGGCCACCACGCCCCGCCGCCGGGCGAGCAGTCCGGCCAGCGTGGTCCGCAGCCCGGGCAGCCCGCGCGGATCGGGGTACCCCAGGTCCTGGTGCGGTACGTCCGCCAGCACGGCGCGCTGCGCGGCGGCCCACGCCGAGCGCGGGAACAGCGACAGGTCCGGCGTCCCGGGCACGAAGTCGGCGCGGGCACCGGGCGCGCGCGGGGCGAGGTCCTGCGCGCGCGGCCGGGCGGCCCGCACGGCCGCGCCCACCCACGTCCCGGCGCCCCGGCCGCTGCGCAGATAGCCCTCCGCCGTCAGCTGCTCGTACGCCTCCGTGACCAGCCCCCGCGAGACCCCCAGGTCCGCCGCGAGGTCCCGGCTCGACGGCAGCCGCGTGCCCGGTGCCAGCCGGCCCGAGCGGACCGCCTCGCGCAGCGCCGCCTGGAGGGCACGGCCACGCGTGCGTGGCGGCGCGGAAGCCGCCGGGAGCAGCAACTCCCAGGCGGCGGACGCGGCACCCCTGCCCGGATCGCTCTGCGATGGCCTCATGAGGGGAGACCTTAGAACGCCCCTGCCGGTAGCGGCAGTTCCGGTTCAGCGGCTGCCGTCGAGCACCACCCGGGCGACCAGCGCCGGGTCGTCGTTCATCGGGACGTGGCCGCAGCCGGGCAGCTTCACCAGCCGGGCCCGCGGAATGACGCCCTTGGCACGCACGCCCTGGCGGGGGATCAGGAGCCGGTCGCGGTTGCCCCAGGCCACGGTGACCGGCGTGCCCACGATGTCGTCCGTGAACTGCACGGTCCGGCCGGAGCGGAGCGTCTCGGAGAACCCCTGGGCCCGGGCCAGCGCGAGCGTCTCGGCGATCACGGCCTCGGGGGAACGGCGGCCGGGGCGGGCGTAGATGGTGCTCGTCAGCAGGGTGCGGCCGAGCGCCGGGCGGGCCAGCCGCTCGACCACGGGCAGCGGCATCCGCTGGGCGATCTGCCGCATCGTCATCAGCACGGCGAAGGCGTAGCGGCGCTCGGCCGCGTTCCAGAACCCGGCGGGGGACAGGGCGGTGACGGAGCGCACGACGCGCGCCCGGGCCAGGTCCAGGGCCAGCAGGCCGCCCAGCGAGTTGCCCGCCACGTGCGGGCGGTCCAGCTCCAGCGCCTCGCACAGGGCCGCGAGGACGGCGTTCATCGTCGGCAGGTCGTGCGCCATGCCGTCGGGGAGCGCCGGCGACTCACCGCATCCGGGCAGGTCCACGGCGATGACGTCCCGCTCGGCCGCCAGCGCGGGGAGCACCGGGTCCCACACCTGCCGGTGGTGGCCGATGCCGTGCAGCAACAGCAGCGGTTCGCCGCTGCCCTCGCGTGTGTACGACAGGCTCACGTGCTGCTCGCCGCGCGGAGTGGCGACGTCGAAGGAGACGGTGGCGGACATGGGGTGCTCCTCGGCTGTGCTGGCTGACGGACGCTGTAGACAGCTTGTCAGCAATTGCTACCGCCGGGTAGCCCCAGGTTGTCGCCGCCTCCCGCCCCCTGCCGCTCACCGGGCCCGGCGCACCTCCAGGTTGAACTCCGCGTGCCCGAACTTCTGCAGCAGGCCGACCCACAGCGGCAGCCACATCTCCACGGCCCGGGCAGCCCGGATGCCGCCGAGGTCGAGCACCCGGTCCGCCGGCCAGCCGAACTCCCCGAGCAGCGCCGTCACCTGCTCCTTGGCGCCCGGGTCGTCCCCGCAGACGAAGACGTGGTGCCCGCCGGGCACCCGCGCCGGTTCCACCATCACCCGGCAGTTGACCGTGTTGAGCGTCTTCACCACGCGCGCGTGCGGGAAGGCCCGCTGGATCTGCTCGCCCACGCTGTCCGACTCGACGGGGGAGAGCCGCAGCTCGCCCTCCTCGAACGCCAGCGGGTTGGAGACGTCCACCAGCACCTTCCCGCCGAGGTTCTCCGCCCCCGCCGCCGCCAGCGCGGCGAGCGCCACCCGCCCGCCCACCGCGTTCACCACGACCTCCCCGAACGCCGCCGCGTCCGCGAACGTCCCCGCGTGCGCCCCGGCACCCGCCCCGGCGGCCCACGCCACCGCGGCCGGGTTCTCCCTCGTCCGCGAGCCGAGCGTCACCTCGTGACCCAGCTCCACCAGCCGGCCGCCCAGCGTGCGCCCGACTTCCCCCGTTCCCAGCACCGCGTACCGCATCGCCACCTCCGGGAGCCGCGCCGCCGATCACCGGCGTCCTGCCGGCCATTGTGTCCGGCGCGGGGAGAATCCGCCTGGACAGCGCCCCGGTGGTGGGCTGGGATGGAGCAGTGACCACCGACACCGCCACCGACGTCTTCGAAACACACCGCCCCGTCCTGCTGGGTGTCGCCTACCGCATGCTGGGGCGCGTCGCCGACGCGGAGGACGTGGTCCAGGAGGCGTGGCTGCGCTGGTCCGGCGCCGCCCGCGACGACGTCCGCGAACCGCGCGGCTATCTGGTGCGGATCACCACCCGCCTCGCCATCGACCGGCTGCGCCAGATCAAGGCCCGCGGCGAGACGTACATCGGCCCCTGGCTGCCCGAGCCGTACATCACCGACTTCGGCGACACCGTGCCGGACACCGCCGAGCGGGCCGTGCTCGCCGACTCCGTCTCCCTCGCCGTCCTCGTCGTCCTGGAGTCGCTGTCACCGCTGGAGCGGGCGGTTTTCGTGCTGCGCGAGGCCTTCGGCTTCCCGTACGGCGACATCGCCGCCATGCTCGACCGCGGTGAACCGGCGGTGCGCCAACTCGCGGGCCGGGCCCGCAAGCACGTGGAGGAGCGGCGGCCGCGCTACGAGGTCGACCCCGCCCAGCGCCGCGACCTCACCGAGCGGTTCCTCGCCGCCGCGGCCGACGGCGACCTGGAGGGCCTGCTGGCCCTGCTCGCCCCGGACGTCCGGCTCGTCGGCGACAGCGGCGGCAAGGCGCGGGCGCCGCTGCGGGTCCTCGAGACCGCCGACAAGGTGGGCCGCTTCCTCGCCGGCGCCGCCCGGAAGAGCCTCCCGGACCTGTCCGTCCGCTTCGTGGAACTCAACGGCGGCCCCGCCGTGCTGGTCCTGTCCGGCGACGAGCCCGACGCCGTCTTCCAGCTCGACATCGCCGACGGCCGCGTCCAGACGGTCTACGTCATCAGGAACCCCGACAAGCTGCGGCCGCTGGCCGGCCTGTAGACACCTCGGAGTAGTGCGGCCGAGGGGTCGTACGCATGTCCCGTGAACGTTCCCGGCCATTGGTATTGACCAAGGATCAGGGCCGCCTTATGGTCGCAGAGAAGTGCAACAACCTTTAATAAACAAGGGCGCGAAATAGCCGCCGACCACGGCGATTGCGGAGGACAGGGTGGGGACCACGCAGCTGGAATCGGTGCCGGAACCGAAGTACTGGCATCTCAAGACCGTGCTCAGTCAAGCGCTCGACTCGGAGTTCTCCGTGGGGGAGATCCTGCCCAACGAGCGCGACCTCGCGGCCCGCTTCGGCGTCGCCCGCGCCACGCTCCGCCAGGCCCTGGAGCAGCTCGAACTGGAAGGCAGGCTGCAGCGCCGCCGCGGCGTCGGCACGACCGTCGCGCCGCCCCGCATGGGCGTCTCCCTCGGCACCGGCCCGCACACCTGGCCGGGCGGCCCCGAGGACGCCTGGCAGCCCGTCGACTGCTCGGCGGCGGTGCCGCCCGCGGCCGTCGCCGACGCGCTGGGGACCGGCGACGAGCCCGTGCACATCGTGCGCCGCTCCCGCGTCTCTGCCGGCCGGCCGGTGGCCGCCGAGCTGCTGTACGTCCCGCAGTCCTCGGTGCCGGAGCTCTCCGCGATCGACGCGCCGTCCGGAGCGGCACGCGCGCGTGCGGTGCTGCGCGAGTTGCAGCGGGTGGAGCTGGAGCGGCAGGAGAACGCGGTGGAGCTGGGTTCCGCCGGGGCGGATGACGCGAAGGAGCTGGACCGGCTGCCGGGGGCGCCTGTTCTTGTCGTCACGACTCGGTTTGTCGCGGCCGGGCGGACGGCTGCGCTTTCGGTTGCCACGTATCGCGCTGACACGTGCCGGTTGACCTTCGGCGACTCGGGTGATGTGGAGATTCACGCCGGGGCGCAGCGGAGGGCGTCTTGACCTTGGCGCCGTAGGGGGATCGGTGCGTGGGGGGGCTGCGGGTGCGTTGTGGCTGGTCGCGCCCACGCGGCGGAGCCGCAAATCGAAACAGCCCCGCGCCCCTAAAGGGGCGTTGTTCTGCCCTCCACCGTGAAGAGTTGTTCCTCCACGTGGTCCAGGGCCAGGCGTAGGGCGCCCGTTGCCACTGCTGCGTCGCCGAGGCGGGAGAGGGTCACCTGTGGGGGGCGCAGGCAGTAGCGGGCGAGTTCTCGGCGGAGGGGGTCGAGGACGCCGTCGAGGCCCGCGGCCCAGCCGCCGATGACGACCAGCTCCGGGTCGAGCGCGAGGGCGAGGGCCGCCACGTCGTGGACCAGGCGCTGGATGAAACGGTCCACGGCGGCGCGGGCCCGCTGGTCGCCCTCGCGGGCCTGGGCGAAGACCTCGGCGACCGCCTGCTCGTCGAGGGGGTGCAGGGGCTCGTCCGTGGTGGACAGCAGCGTCTCGGGCGTCACCTCCCGGCCCAGCAGGTGCAGTGCCCCGATCTCGCCGGCCGCTCCGCCGTAGCCCCGGTGCAGCCGCCCCCCGATCAGCGCACCGGCGCCCGGGCTGAGCCCCGCCAGTACGAACACCACGTCGTCCGACTCGCCGGCCGCGCCCTTCCAGTGCTCGGCGACGACCGCCGCGTTGGCGTCGTTCTCGACCAGCACCGGGCACTTGAAGGACCGGCTGAGCCGCTCGCCCAGCCGCAGCCCCGTCCACCCGGGCAGCGCCGTGCCCAGCCGGACCGTGCCGTCCGCCTCGACGATGCCGGGCGTCGCCACACCCACGGCCCGCAGCGAGCCGCGTGCGACCCCGGCCCGCCGCAGCAGCTCGGCCACGGTCCCCCGCACCCGCTCCAGCCGCTCGTCGGCCCCCGCCGTCTCCGCCACGTCCTTGGCCTGGGAACCGATCACCCGGCCGTCCAGGTCGGCCAGCAGTGCCGCCACCCGGTGCGCACCGATCTCCACGCCCAGCAGATGCCCGGCCTCCGCCCGGAACCGGAACCGCCGCGCCGGCCGGCCCTGCCGCCGGGCCGCCCCCTCCTCGGCCGCCTTCTCGACGACGAGCCCCGCCTCGATGAGCCCTTCGACGACGCCCTCGACGGTCGGCCGGGACAGCCCCGTCACCCGGGTGATCTCGGTCAGGGTCGCGCAGTCCGTGGCACGCAGTGCGTGCAGCACCACCGCGGAGTTGATCCTGCGCAGCAGCGAGGGATCCCCGCCGGTCAGCCGCCCCACCGTCCGTCCTCCCAGGTCGTGCGCGTGTTGGCCGGATCGTACTTCGGCGCGGCGTACCACGGCGAGGGGCAGGGCCGGCGCCGCCGATCAGCCCGGCGCCACGAACCCCGACTCGTACGCGGCGATCACCGCCTGGGTGCGGTCCCGGGCGCCCAGCTTCGCCAGCACGGAGCTGACGTGCGACTTCACGGTCTCCGTCCCGACGACCAGCCGGGCCGCGATCTCCGCGTTCGACAACCCCCGGGCCATCAGCCGCAGCACCTCCGCCTCGCGCTCGGTCAGCTGGGCCCGCTCCATCGCGGCCCGCGCCGCGCGGTTCCCGCCGCCCTCGCCGTACTCGGCGGCCAGCTGCCGCACCGAGGCCGGGAACAGCAGTGACTCGCCCTCGGCGATCAGCCGCACCGCGTGCACGATCTCGGCCGGCCGGGCCCGCTTCAGCAGAAACCCGTCGGCACCCGCGCGCAGCGCCTCGTACACGTACTCGTCGTTCTCGAAGGTCGTCACCACCAGGATCCGCGGCGGCTCGTCGACCGTCCGCAGCAGCGCCCGGGTGGCCTCGATACCGTCCAGCAGCGGCATCCGGACGTCCATGGCGACCACGTCCGGCCGCAGCTGCCGCACCAGCGGGATCACCGCCGCACCGTCCGCGGCCTCCCCGACGACCTCGATGTCGGGCTGCGCCTCCAGCACGGCCCGCAGACCGGCGCGCACGAGGGGTTCGTCATCGACGAGGAGAACGGTGACCGGCATCGGCCCAGCGTAGATCAACTCAACGGCAGCTCGACATGCACCTGCCAGTCGCCCTCGTCGGGGCCGGTCCGGGCCTGGCCGCCGAGCAGGGCCGCGCGCTCCCGTATGCCGCGCAGGCCGCTGCCGCGACCGGGGCCCGGTGTCCCGGCCGGGCACGGATTGCGGATCGCTAGGACGAGAGAGCCGTCGGCGACGTGCACGCGCACGCGTACCGGGACCGCCCCCGCGTGCCGCAGCACGTTGGTCAGCGACTCCTGGAGGATCCGGTAGCCCTCCCGGGAGACCGGCCCGGGCACGGTGTCCACCGGCCCGGTCACCTCGGCGTCGACCTTCGCCCCGGAGGCGCGCGCGGACTCCAGCAGGCGGTCGGCGTCCGCGAGGGTCGGTCTGCCGCTCACCGGTTTCTCCGACTCGCGCAGGATGCCGAGGACGCGCTCCAGGTCCTCCAGGGCGGCCCGGCCGGTCTCCTCGATGGCGCCCAGCGCCCGGTCGGTGAAGGCCGGATCGCCCGCCGCCCGCGCGGCCCCCGCCTGCACCACGGCGACCGTGAGCGCGTGCCCGATGGAGTCGTGCAACTCGCGGGCGATCCGCGTGCGTTCCAGAAGCTGCTCCGTGCGCTCCTCCAGCGCGGCGAGCCGCTCGGCGGGGGAGGGGCCCAGCAGCCGCAGGGCGAGCCTCGTGGCGAGGTGCCCCGAGCCGACCACGAGGGCGGCCGTCAGCACCAGGAGCAGGGGCGCGAGCGGCACGTACCACCAGTGGTGGCCCCTCACGGGAATCCAGGAGCCGCCGGCGCGCTCACCGCTGAGCGCCATCGACACGAGGTCCACCGAGAGGAACAGCAACTGGAAGGTGAAGTGGGACACCACGGCGCCGAGGAGCAGCCGAAGCTCCAGCCACACCACCGTCCGTCCCCGGTCGGCCCACGTGGCCGAGGGAGAGACCATGATCTCCCTGCTCGCGCGCTCGTCCCGGGGCCCGAACAGCAGCAGCCGGGCCTGGAAGCCCTCCACGACCCGCGCTGCGGGGATCAGGCCCGCGAGCCCGAGCAGCACGACCGCGGTGACCGGAGTCCACCACGCCTCGTCGATGAACAGCCACAGCGCCGGCCACACGATGGCCATCGCGAGATGCAGCCACCGTGTGTACGTCACCGCCCGGCCGAACGGGCGCAGCATGCGGACCATTGCGTCATCGTGCCAGCCACCACTGACGACGAGCCTCCCCCGCACGGGGGAGACGATCTCCACCGCCGGGGGAGGCCCGGACCCCGCCCCGGCGGTCACGCTGTCGCCATGACCAGCATCGACGTCCAGAACCTCACCAAGGAGTTCGGCGGCCGGCGAGCCGTGGACGACCTCACGTTCCGCGTGCTGCCCGGCCGCGTCACCGGCTTCCTCGGCCCCAACGGCGCCGGGAAGTCCACCACCATGCGGCTGGTGCTCGGCCTCGACCGCCCGACGGCCGGCCGCGCCACGCTCGGCGGCCGCGCCTACGCGACCCTGCGCGAACCCCTGCGCCAGGTGGGCGCCCTGCTCGACGCGCAGGCCGCGCACGGCTCCCGCACCGCCCGCGACCACCTCCGGGTGCTGGCCGCGAGCAACCGCATCCCGGACCGCCGGGTCGACGAGGTGCTGGAGCAGACCGGCCTGGCGTCGGTGGCCCGCCGCCGCGTGCGGACCTACTCCCTGGGCATGCGCCAGCGGCTGGGCATCGCCGCCGCCCTGCTGGGCGACCCCGAGGTCGTCATGCTGGACGAGCCGTCCAACGGCCTCGACCCCGAAGGCATCGTGTGGATCCGGCAGCTGCTGCGCCGGCTCGCGGACGAGGGCCGCACGGTCCTGGTCTCCAGCCACCTCATGAACGAGACCGCGTCCTTCGCCGACCACCTCGTGGTGCTCGGCCGGGGCCGGCTGCTGGCCGACACCCCGATGCGGGACTTCATCCACGCGCGCGTGCAGCCCCGCGTCCGCGTCCGCACGAGCGACCCCGTCGCCCTCAAGAGCGCCCTCGAACGGCACGGCCACGACGCCGTGGAGCACGAGGACGGCCACTGGACCGTGCACCACGCGCGCGTGGACGACATCGGCCGCATCACCTCCGCGGCGGGTGTGCCGGTCCTGGAACTCGCCGCCGAGGAGGGCACGTTGGAGCAGGCCTACTTCGACCTCACCGGCGCCGAGACCGAGTTCGCCGCCCAGCCCCAGGAGGCCTGACCATGGAATTCACCCCCGTACTCCGCTCCGAGTGGCTGAAGATCCGCACGCTCCGCTCGCTGCCGGGCACCCTGCTGGCCCTGTTCGCCGCGACCACGGCGTTCTCCGCGATCGCCGGTGCCTCCGACACCTCGGACCCGGGCTTCGACCCGCTGTTCACGGCGTTGTCCGGCGTCATACCGGGGCAGATCGCGGCCGTCGCCTTCGGGGCCATGGCGGTGTCGTCCGAGTTCCACTCGGGCGCGCTGCGGATCACGCTGGCGGCGGTCCCGCGGCGCGGCCGGTGGTTCGCGGCCAAGGCGGCCGTCATCGCCGTACCGGTCCTGGTGGTCGGCCTGGTGACCGCACTGACCGCGTTCCTGGTGGCGCGGGCCGGGCTCGGCACGGCGGCCGACGGGCTCAGCTCCGGTGAGCAGGTGCGCGGTGTCGTGGGCTGCGGCGTCTACCTCATGCTGATGGCCCTGTTCGCCGCCGGGCTCGCCGCCCTGCTGCGCAGCGGCGTGGCCACACTGTCCCTGATGATCCCGTTCATCCTCGTCGTGTCGTTCGTGATCGGCGACGCGACGGGCACCGTCGCCGACTTCCTGCCCGACAAGGCGGGACAGCTCGTCCTCCACGAGACGTACGAGGGAACCCTCGGGCCGTGGTCGGGGCTCGCGGTGACCGCGCTCTGGACGGCCGCCGCCCTGCTGGTGGGAGCCTGGCGCCTGCGTCGCCGGGACGCCTGACCGGAACCGGGCTGATGCCCCGCCAAGTGTCAGTGGCGGCGGGTTTACTGGACCCATGAACATCGCACAGCACATCGCCCTCATCGACGAGCTGTGCTACCGCCCCTTTCCGGCGGAGCACGGCCCGTCGGACGTCGGCGTCTCGGGTCCCGGCCACCACGTCGCGGTGTTAGAGGCCGCCGCGGACGACGACCCGGCGCGGTGGGCGGTGGTGGTCGACCAGTTCGAGAAGGACCGGGACGCCGTCTACGAGTTGCTCGCCTCACGCTGGGGCGACACCCCGCCCTACAACCTGCAGACCGTCCTCCTGCGCACCGAGCGCGAGGAGATACCCCGGCCGTGGGCCGAGCTGAGCGAGCGCGCGAACGTCGCCCACCTGTGGGAGGTGGAGGGCACGGGTCGCTGGGTCGCCGTGGCGGTGACCGACCGGGACGCGTCGCGGGAGGTCCAACTGCTGGCCCTGGTGACGGAGTTCGACCCGCCCTGAGCGATCAGCCCCCGGCGGCTTCCCGCAGCCGACCGAACTCCTCGGCCATCGTCTCGGCCGTCCAGTGCGCGTTCAGCCCGCTCGGGTTGGGCAGCACCCACACGCGCGTGTCCCCGATCGTCCGCGCCTGCGGCCCGACCTGGGCCTTCCGGTCGTCGAACGCGGCCCGGTACGCGGTCACGCCCACCACGGCCAGCCAGCGCGGCCGCAGCCGCCCCACCTTCAGTGCGAGCAGCCGCCCGCCCTCCCGGTACTCCTCCGCGCTCAGCTCGTCGGCCCGGGCGGTCGCCCGCGCCACGACGTTGGTGATGCCGAGCCCGTACGACAGCAGTTCCCGCTGCTCGGACGGCTTCAGCAGGCGCGGTGTGAACCCGGAGCGGTGCAGCACCGGCCAGAAGCGGTTGCCCGGGCGGGCGAAGTGATGGCCCGTCGCGGCTGTCATCAGACCGGGATTTATGCCGCAGAACAGCACCCGCAGACCGTCCGCGACCACGTCCGGCACGACACGGTCGCGGGCGGCCTCCAGCTCCTCGGGCGTGAAACGGGGCATCGCGCGCGGCGCGTCAGAGGATCGCGCCGGGCGTGTAGCCCGCGGCCTGGGGGTGCTGCTTGACGATCTCCTCGACCCGGGCGACGACGGCGGCGACCTGGTCGCCCGCGGCACCCGTGAAGGACAGCTTGTCGGCCATCAGCGCGTCCAGCTCGGCGCGGTCGAGCGGGATGCGCGCGTCGGCGGCCAGCTTGTCGAGCAGTTCGTTGCGCTCGGCGCCCTGCTCGCGCATGGCGAGCGCGGAGGCGACGGCGTTCTCCTTGATCGCCTCGTGTGCGAGCTCGCGGCCCACGCCCGCGCGCACGGCGCCCATGAGGACCTTGGTGGTGGCGAGGAACGGCAGGTAGCGGTCCAGCTCCCGGGCGACGACCGCCGGGAACGCGCCGAACTCGTCGAGCACCGTCAGGAACGTCTCCAGCAGGCCGTCCAGCGCGAAGAACGCGTCCGGCAGCGCGACCCGACGCACCACCGAGCAGGACACGTCGCCCTCGTTCCACTGGTCGCCCGCCAGCTCGCCGGTCATCGAGGCGTAGCCGCGCAGGATCACCATCAGGCCGTTGACGCGCTCGCAGGAGCGGGTGTTCATCTTGTGCGGCATGGCGGAGGAGCCGACCTGGCCGGGCTTGAAGCCCTCCGTGACCAGCTCGTGCCCGGCCATCAGCCGGATCGTCTTCGCCAGCGACGACGGGGCCGCCGCCAGCTGCACCAGCGCGGTGACGACCTCGTAGTCCAGCGAGCGCGGGTAGACCTGGCCGACCGAGGTGAACGCCTGCGAGAAACCCAGGTGCGTGGCGATGCGCTGCTCCAGCTCGGCGAGTTTCGCGGCGTCCCCGCCCAGCAGGTCGAGCATGTCCTGCGCGGTGCCGACCGGGCCCTTGATGCCGCGCAGCGGGTAGCGGCCCAGCAGCTCCTCGACGCGGCCGTAGGCGACGAGCAGCTCGTCGGCGGCGGTCGCGAAACGCTTGCCGAGGGTGGTGGCCTGCGCGGCCACGTTGTGCGAGCGGCCGGCCATGACCAGCTCGCCGTACTCGCCGGCCAGCTTGCCCAGGCGCGCCAGGACCGCCACCGTGCGGTCGCGCATCAGCTCCAGCGACAGCCGGATCTGCAGCTGCTCGACGTTCTCGGTGAGGTCGCGGGAGGTCATGCCCTTGTGTACGTGCTCGTGCCCGGCGAGGTCGTTGAACTCCTCGATCCGTGCCTTCACGTCGTGCCGCGTGACCTTCTCGCGCTCGGCGATGGAGGCCAGGTCGACCTGGTCGAGGACACGCTCGTAGTCGGCGAGCGCCGCGTCCGGCACCTCGATCCCGAGGTCCTTCTGGGCGCGCAGCACGGCGAGCCAGAGCTGCCGCTCCAGCCTCACCTTCTGCTCGGGCGACCAGAGCGTGGCGAGCTCGGCGGAGGCGTACCGTCCGGCGAGGACGTTCGGGATGCGGGGCTTGGCGGGAGCGGAAGTCACGTGGACGGATTCTACTGGCGATTCGTGCAGGCCAGCGCCGCGGGTGTCCTTGTCGGAACCTACGAGAGCGGCCGATCCGTCCCCACCTGCGGCTACGCGAGGTCCTCGTACGGCAGGAGCTCCGGCCGCTTCGGCGGCAGGCCGTCGCCCGAGGAGCGGCCCGTCAGGCGGCGGCCGATCCACGGCAGCAGGTGCTGCCGGGCGAACCGTATGTCCGCCGCGCGCCGCATCACCCAGCCCGGCGGCAGCGTCGCGGGCATCGGCGTGCGCCACTCGGTGTCCTCGGGCTCGTAGCCGAGTTCCTGCCACACGGCCTCGGCGACCCGGCGGTGGCCCTCGGCGGTCAGGTGCAGCCGGTCCACGTCCCACAGCCGCGGGTCGCTCAGGGACGGCGCGCCGTACAGGTCGACGACGATCGCGCCGTGCCGCGCGGCCAGCTCGTCGACGCAGGCGAACAGCTCCTCCATGCGCGGCCGGAACCGCTCCAGCACCGGACCCTGGCGGCCCGGGCTGCGCATCAGCACGAGCTGCCGGCACGAGGGGGCCAGCTTCTCCACGGCCTCCTCCAGCAGCCCGCGCACCCGGCCCATGTCGCACTTGGGCCGCAGGGTGTCGTTGAGCCCGCCCACCAGCGTGATCACGTCGGCGCCCATGGCCGCCGCGACGTCCACCTGCTCGTCGACGATCTGCCGGATCAGCTTGCCGCGCACCGCGAGGTTGGCGTACCGGAAGCCGGGCGTACGGGCCGCCATCCGCGCGGCGAGCAGGTCGGCCCAGCCCCGGTAGGTGCCGTCGGGCAGCAGGTCCGACATGCCCTCGGTGAAGGAGTCGCCGACCGCTACCAGGCTGCTGTAGGTGGGGTTCGTGTCCATGGCGGCGGAAATGATATCCCGTGCACATACCCAGCGGTCGGTCACCCGCTGGCGAGCACCGGCGGCCGGTCCCTCACGCCCGCTGACCGAACAGCTCCCGCAGCACGTCCTCCATCGTCACCAGCCCGGCCAGCCGCCCGTCCGCCCCGAGGACCGCCGCGAGGTGCGTACGGCTGCCCCGCATCGCCGTGAGGACGTCGTCCAGCGGCGTGCCCTCCCGCACGCGCGCGATGGGCCGCATGTCCCGCAGCCGGAACGGCACCTCGCGCCCGGCGGCGTCCAGGGCGTCCTTGACGTGCAGATAGCCGACGATCCGCCGCCCCTCGTCCACCACCGGGAACCGCGAGAACCCGGACTCCGCCGACAGCCGCTCCAACTGCTCCGGAGTGACGCCCACGCGCGCGTAGACCACGCGCTCCAAGGGCAGCACCACGTCGCGCACCGGGCGGCGGCCCAGCTCCAGCGCGTCGTGCAGCCGCTCCTGGGCGCGGTCGTCGATGAGCCCGGCCTCGCTTGAGTCCTTCACGATCTGCGCGATCTCCGCGTCCGAGTAGGAGGCGGCCACCTCCTCCCGGGCCTCCACCCGCAGCAGCTTCAGCAGCGTGTTGGCGAAGGCGTTCACCGTGAAGATCACCGGCCGCAGCGCCCGGGACAGCGCCACCAGGGGCGGTCCGAGCGTCAGCGCGCTGCGCACCGGCTCCGCGAGCGCGATGTTCTTCGGCACCATCTCGCCGAGCAGCATGTGCAGATACGTCGCCAGGGCCAGCGCGATCACGAAGGACACCGCATGCCCCGCGCCCTCGGGCACGCCCACCGCGTGGAACACCGGCTCCAGCAGGTGCGCGATCGCTGGCTCGGCGACCACGCCCAGCACCAGCGTGCACAGCGTGATGCCGAGCTGCGCGGCCGCCATCAGCGCGGACACGTGCTCCAGGCCCCACAGCACACTCTTCGCACGCCGGTCGCCCTGGTCGGCGTACGGCTCGATCTGGCTGCGGCGCACCGAGATCAGCGCGAACTCGGCGCCGACGAAGAAGGCGTTGACGACCAGCGTCGCCAGACCGATCAGCAGCTGTACGGCGGTCACAGCTCGACCCCCTTCTCGTCGGGCTTCTCGTCGTCGAGGGGCGCGCACAGCAGGACCCGGGCCGCCCGGCGGCCCGTGGCGTCCAGGACCTCCATCCGCCAGCCGGCGACCTCCAGCCGGTCACCGGCGGCCGGTATCCGGCCGAGCACCGTCGCCACCAGCCCGGCGAGCGTCTCGTACGGCCCCTCCGGCGCGCGCAGCCCGACGCGCTCCAGGTGGTCCACGCGCGCGGAGCCGTCCGCCGAGTACAGGGCGTGGCCGGACTCGTCCGTGCCGGCCGGCGCGAGGTCCGGCAGTTCGTGCGGGTCGTGCTCGTCGCGCACCTCGCCGACGACCTCCTCGACGATGTCCTCCAGGGTGGCCACACCCGCCGTGCCGCCGTACTCGTCGATCACCACGGCCATGGTGCGCTTGCCGGAGAGCCGGTCCAGGAGGCGGTCGACGGTGAGCGTCTCGGGGACCAGCAGCGGCTCGCGCATCAGCTCGGAGACGAAGACCCGGGTCCGGCGCTCGGCCGGAACCGCCAGCACGTCCTTGACGTGCGCGGTGCCGACGACCGAGTCGAGCGTGCCGCGGTAGACGGGGAACCGGGACAGGCCGGTGGCCCGGGTCGCGTTCGCCACGTCCTCCAGGGTCGCCTGCACCTCCAGGGCGACGACCTGCACCCGCGGCGTCATCACGTTCTCCGCGGTCAGGTCGGCGAGGTTCAGCGTCCGCACGAACAGCTCGGCGGTGTCGGCCTCCAGGACGCCCTCCCTGGCGGAGTGCCGGGCGAGCGCCGCCAGCTCCTGCGGCCCGCGCGCCGAGGCCAGCTCCTCGGCGGGCTCCACGCCGATCCGGCGCACGACCCGGTTCGCCGTGTTGTTCAGGTGCGTGATGAAGGGCCGGAACGCGGCGCTGAACCAGCGCTGCGCGTTGCCCACGGTCTTGGCGACGGTCAGCGGCGAGGAGATCGCCCAGTTCTTCGGCACCAGCTCGCCGACGACCATCAGGAACACCGTCGACAGCGCCGTGCCCAGCACCAGCGCGAGGCTGTGCGACGCCGAGCGCGAGACGCCGAGGTCCTCCAGCGGCCCGGCGATCAGCGCGGCGATCGACGGCTCGGCGAGCATGCCGACGACCAGGTTCGTGACGGTGATGCCGAGCTGCGCCCCGGAGAGCTGGAACGTCAGGTTCCGTACGGCCTTCAGCGCACCCTGCGCGCCCCGTTCGCCGCGCTCCACCGCCCGCTCCAGCTCGGCGCGCTCGACCGTGGTGAGGGAGAACTCCGCCGCCACGAAGGCGCCGCAGGCGAGCGAGAGCAGGATCGCCGCGAGGAGGAGGAGCACTTCGGTCATCGGTTCACCCCCGTTCCATGGTTGTCCAGGACGGGGCCGGACGCGCGGTGTCGCGGACTGGGAGGCTCGCCCATGGGCGGACGCTCACAACCTTTCATAGGGAACCGAGTGGCCATCCCAGGGTAAAGGATGGGCAAAGTCCTGCGGCCGGTGTGCTCAGTGGGAGTCGGCGGGGGCGGGGACGAGCCGGTACGCGCCCTCGTGCGCGACGACGTGCCCGGCGGTGGGCGGTGCGAAGTGGGTGCCCAGGAGGAGGGTGTCCGTACCGGCGAGCGCGCCGAGCAGCTCGCGACGTGAGGCCTCCGACCGCCCGGGGTCGATGTCGACGCAGGCGCCGATACCGGGGTGGGCGAGCTGGACGGGGTGGTGGAGGCAGTCGCCGGTGATCAGTGCCGTCCGGCCGCGGCTGGTCAGTTCGACGGCGACATGGCCGGGGGTGTGCCCGGGCGTCGGGAGCAGGCGCAGTCCCGGGGCGACTTCGAGGTCCTCTGCGGGGACGTCGAGGAGGTCCAGCAGCCCCGCCTCCTCCACCGGGATCACGGAGTCGCGGAACATCTGCCGGCGCGCCTCGTCCATGGCGTACCCGGCCCAGAACTCCCGCTCGGTGCGCGAGGTCAGGTAGCGGGCGTTCGGGAAGGTGGGCACCCACGCGCCGTTCACCTCCCGGGTGTTCCAGCCGACGTGGTCGGCGTGCAGATGGGTGAGGATCACCAGGTCGACGGAGTCCGGGGGGAAACCGGCGGCGGTGAGGTGCCGGAGGTAGTCGGTGTCCAGGTCGTGCCAGCCGGGGTTGGCCCGCTCCTTGCCGTTGCCGATGCCGGTGTCCACCAGGACGCGCAGCCCGTCGGCCGTGAAGGCGAAGCTGTGGCTGTCGGCGCGCAGGACGCCTTCGTCGTCGGCGAAGTGGGGGCGCAGCCAGTCCTGCCCGGCGACGACGTCCGGGGTGGCGTCGGGCAGCAGCCAGGCTCCGGTGGCGGGCGGCAGCGGGATCTCGTCGATGCGGTGAACGGTGATGTCGCCCACGGTCCAGGAAGCGGGTGTCGGCAAGGGCCCTCCTCGGTGCGCTTAACGCAATCTGTTTGCGTTAAGGCGACGGTAGATCCTAAAGTCTCGTAACGCAAACAATTAGCGTTTACAGGGGAGCCTCATGTCCTGTCCCGCACTCACGCCACCCGAAACGGCCCGCTGGGCCCATCGCGCCGGGCTCGTGCTGCCCGCCGACCGCCACGCGGCGGTCGCGGCCACCGCGGACCACATCCACTCCGTCGTGGCGGTCCTGCGGGAGCTGGACTTCGGGGACACCCCGCCCGCCCCCGCCTACCGCGTGGCCGTCGCGAAGGGCACGCACGATGCAGCCGTATGAACTGACGCTCGCTGCCGCCGCCGACGCGATCGGGGCACGCCGGCTGTCCCCCGTCGAGCTGACCGACTCCGTACTGGAGCGCATCGAGCAGGTGGAGCCCCGCCTCCGGGCCTACGTCACCGTCGACGCCGAGGGCGCGCGCCGGGCGGCGCGCCAGGCCGAGAACGACATCGCGGCCGGTCGCCACCGCGGTCCGCTGCACGGCATCCCGATGGGCCTGAAGGATCTGATCGACGTCGCCGGTACGGCCACATCGGCCGGTTCCCGGGTGCGGTCCGGCCACCGCGCGCAGGCCGACAGCACCGTCGCCGCACGCCTGTCCGTGGCCGGAGCGGTCCTGCTCGGCAAGACCCACACGCACGAGTTCGCCTACGGACTGACCACCCCGCAGACCCACAACGCCTGGGACCCCGGCCGGGTCGCGGGCGGCTCCAGCGGCGGATCGGCCGTCGCCGTCGCCGCCGGCACCGCCACCTTCGCCCTGGGCACCGACACCGGCGGATCCATCCGGGTGCCCGCAGCGCTGAACGGGGTCGTCGGCCTCAAGCCGACCTACGGCCTCGTCCCGCGCCACGGCGTCACGTCCCTGTCCTGGTCCCTGGACCACGTCGGCCCGATCGCCCGCACCGCCGAGGACGCGGCCCTGGTCCTCGCGGCCCTGGCCGGCCACGACCCCCGCGACCCCGCGTCGCTGACCGCATCCCCGGCGCACTACCGGCCGGGCCCGGACCCGGATCTGACCGGCCTGCGGATCGGTGTGCCGCGCACCTACTACTTCGACCACGTCGACCCGGAGGTGGCAGCCGCCGTCCGGAGCGCGATCGACCGGCTCCAGGCACTCGGTGCCCGTCTCGTCGACGTCGACATCCCCATGACCCGCTACATCCAGGCCACCCAGTGGGGCCTGATGGTGCCCGAGGCCACCGCCTACCACGAGGGCAGCCTGCGCACGGTCCCCGAGCTCTACCAGGCCGACGTCCGGATCCTCCTGGAGGCCGGAGAACTGATGCCCGCCGGGGACTACCTGCGGGCCCAGCGCTCGCGCACCCTCATGAGGCGGGAATGGGCGCGGCTGCTGCGGGAGGTCGACCTGATCGCCGCCCCCAGCGTGCCGATGACCGCCGTCGCGGCCGGCCAGGAGACGGTCACCTGGGCCGACGGCACCGTCGAGGGCGTCTCCGACGCCTATGTGCGGCTCTCGGCCCCGGCCAACATCACCGGCCTGCCCTCCCTCTCGATCCCGGTCGCCCACGACACGGCGGGGCTGCCGATCGGCATGCAACTCCTCGGGCCACCGCTCGGCGAGAGCCTGCTGCTGCGGGTCGGGCACGCCTGCGAACAGACAGGACCGGCCCACGGTCTCGCGCCCGCGACCCGAGCAGCGCTGCGCTAGAAGCAATGGGTTCGCTTTAGGGTGGGTTCCGTGAGCAGGCAGATGGTGCGCCCCGGCGGGCGCAGCGCCCGGGTCCAGGCGGCGGTGCACACCGCCGTGCGCGAACTCGCCTCGGAGGTCGGCCGCGACGCCCTGACGGTGCCGATGGTCGCCCAGCGCGCGGGCGTGACGCCGTCCACGATCTACCGCCGCTGGGGAGACCTGCAGGTGCTGCTGTCGGACGTGGCGGTCGAGCGGCTGCGGCCCGACACCGAACCCGGCGACCACGGCACCCTGGCATCCGACCTGACGGCCTGGGCCGAGCAGTTCCTCGACGAGATGTCCTCGCCCGCCGGCCGCGCCTACATCCGCGACGCCCTCCTCGGCGACCCGGACGGCGGCAACGCAGGCCAGTGCTCCGCCTACGCCGCCGAGCAGATCGACGTCATCCTCCGTCGCGCGTCCGAGCGGGGGGAGCCGGCCCCGGGTGCCGAGACGGTCATCGACCAGGTCGTCGCGCCCATGATGTACCGCATCCTGTTCCGGCCGGACGGGCTCGACGCCGCCTACGCCCACCGGCTCGTGGCAGGAGTCCTCAGCCGATGAGGGGCTTCACCCAGCGCCGCCACCGCTCCTCGGGCGCGTAGCCGGCGGCACCCCACGCCCGGTGCGCGGTCTCGTTGCGCGTGAGCACCATCGCGTCCGCGCGCCGCCCGCCGAGCCGTACGAACCGCTCCTCGGCCGCGGCGAGCAGCGCGGAGGCGACGCCCCGGCGACGGTGGTCCGGATGCACGGCCAGCCGGTAGAGATGGCAGCGCCAGCCGTCGAACCCCGCGATCACCGTGCCGGCCAGCTCGCCGCCCCGCTCGGCCAGGAGCAGGGCCTCGGGGTCGCGCGCGACCAGCCGCTCCACGCCACCGCGGTCGTCGCTGATGCTCGTGCCCTCGGCGGCCACCTTCCAGAAAGCCAGCACGGTGTCGAGGTCCTCGGGCGTCGCGGCCCGGATGCGCAGCTCCGTCATGCCGTGATCACATCACGCACTACCGGCCGGGACAGGCCGTTCCACCATGCGGACGTCAGGCCTCGCGCACCCGGGCCATGACCGGAGCGAACGCCTCCATATAGGGCTCCAGGACCGTGAAGTACGTGAAGCCGTAGCGCTTGCGCCGGGCCAGGACCTGCTCCGCCAGCTCGTCCGGCGTGCCGACCAGGGAGACGGGAAGGTCCAGCACCTGCTCCACCGTCAGGTCCGGCACCAGTTCCAGGAACGGCTGGACGGCGGCCTCCCGGTCCTCCGTGCCGATCACCAGCTGCAGCAGCAGGTTGAGCTCGGGCTGCTCCTCGCGGTGCCGCGCGAACTCCAGCCACCGCGCCACGCGTTCGTCGAGCTCCTCCGCGGTGATCGGCGTCAGCTGCCCGGTCGTGCTGCCCGGCACCGTACGCGCCCCGGTGAACGCCGCGATGTCGGCGTGCTCGGCGCTCAGCCGCAGCATGCGGTCGCCGTTCCCGCCGATCAGCAGCGGCACCCGGGGCCGCTGCGCCGCCTGCGGCCGGTGCTCCTGCGAGCCCAGCAGCCGCCCCAGCTCCTCGACCGTGCGCCGCAGATGGTCCACCCGCTCGCCCGGCGAGCCGAACGGCAGCCCGGCCGACTCGTGCTCCGCCCGCACATAGCCGGTGCCCAGGCCGAGCTCCAGACGGCCGCCCGTCAGCGCGTCCGTCGTCGCCACCTCGCGGGCCAGCAGCGTCGGGTTCCAGAAGCCCGCGTTGAGCGTGAAGGTGCCCAGCCGCGGACGCTCGGTGGCCTCCGCCGCCGCCACGAGCGCGGGAAAGGGCGCGGGCATGCCCAGATGGTCGGGGACCAGGATCACGTCGTACCCCAGCTCCTCGGCCCGGCGGCACTTGGCGCGCCACTCCCCGGCGGACGCGGGTTGCAGCAGGTTGACCCCGAAGCGGAACGGACGCGACATGAACTCTCCTCACACAGAAGCGACTTGAGTACCCGCCGCGATTCCATCACTCGTGTGCGATGGCCGCCAGTACGTTCATGCGGGAGGCACGCAACGCCGGCAGCAGCGCCGCCACGACCCCGATCACCGCCGAGCCGATCACCACGGCGACGATCGTGACCCACGGGATCGCGAGGGCCGTCATCCCCTGGAGCGCGAGCACCTGCTGCGTGCACACGCCCCACACCAGCCCCAGCGCGAGCCCCAGGACCGCGCCGAACACGGCGATCACCACCGACTCCAGCCGGATCATCCGCCGCAGCTGACGCCGGGCCAGGCCGATCGCCCGCAGCAGCCCGATCTCCCGGGTGCGCTCGACGACCGACAGCGCGAGGGTGTTGACCACTCCGAGCACCGCGATGATGATCGCCAGTCCCAGCAGCGCGTACACGAGGTACAGCAGGACGGCGATCTGGTCGTGGACGAGTTGCTTGTAGTCGGCCAGGTCCCGCACCTGCACCTGCGGATACGGGTCGAGGGCCGCCTCCAGGCGCGCGCGCAGCTCGTCGTCGCCCGTGCCCGGGGCGGCGTTGACGTACAGCGCGGAGTCCTGCCCGCCCGGCGCGTACCGCTCCAGCGTGCCGAGACCGAAGTAGAGCCCGCCCTGCGTGCCGAACCCCTCGGCGGAGTCCTGGTCGGTGAGGGCGCCGACCGTCAGCTCGGCCGAGCGTCCGCCCTGGAACTCCACCGGGACCGTGCTCCCTGCCCGTACGCCGTGGTCGCGGGCGAAGTCCCGGTCCATGGCCAGGCGTCCGTCCGCGAGCGCGGCCGCCGAGTCCCCCGCCGTGTAGGTGATGTTGGCGACCTCGTCGAGCCGCGGGTCGTAGCCCGCCGCGGTCGTCTCCACGCGGTCGCCGTCCGGCAGCCGCACCGCGACCGGCGTGAACCGCCCCCGCACGACGAGGCCCACACCTTCGGTGCCGCGCACCTCGTCGGTGACCTCCTTGGGGAACGGCAGGAAGTTGGTGTTCTGGATGACGAAGTCGGCACCCAGCGTCCTGTCGATCTGCCGGTCGAACGACGCGGTCATCGACTCGCTCGCCACCGACATGCCGCCGACCAGGGCGAGACCGACCATCAGGGCGGCCGCGGTGGCTCCGGTACGGCGGGGATTGCGCAGGGCGTTGCGCTGGCTCATCCGGCCGACCGACCCGAACAGCGCGGGGAAGGCCCCGCCGAGCACGCGGATCACCGGGCGTACCAGCAGCGGACCGGCGATCACCGTCGCGATCAGGGTCAGCACGACCCCGAGGCCCAGCAGGGACGCCGCCGACGCCGTCCGCTCGGACACGGCGCACCCGGCGAGCGCCGCCGCCCCGGCCGCCCCGACGACCGCGCCCGCCACCGCGCGCACCCGCAGCGGCCGGCCCACCCCGGCGACCTCGGCGTCCGACAGCGCCGCCATCGGCGAGACGCCCGCGGCCCGCCGCGCCGGCAGGTACGCGGCGACGAAGGTGACGCCGAGACCGACGACATACGCCGCCACGGGCGTCACCCAGCCGATGACCATCTCGTCGGCGTCGATGTTCATGCCGAGCAGACCCATCAGCTCGATGAGCCCGGCGGCGAGCCCGATGCCCACGGCGAGCCCCAGCGTGGAGCCGGCCAGGCCGAGCAGGAGGGCCTCGGTGAGTACCGAGCGGCGGACCTGGCGCCGGTCGGCGCCGAGCGCGCGCAGCAGGCCCAGCTCCCGGGTGCGCTGCGCGATGAGCATGGAGAAGGTGTTGACGATCAGGAACACGCCGACCAGCACGGCGATCCCGGCGAAGCCGAGCATCACGTACTTGATGACGTCGAGGAACCCGCCCAGCTGCTCGACGTCGGACTCGGCCTGCTCGTCGGCCGTCCGGAAGTCGTAGGTGTGCGGGCCGAGCGCGGCGGCCACGCGCTGCTTGAGCTGCTCGTCGCCGACCCCGTCGGCCGCGTCGACCGAGATGCTGGTGGCGGCCCGCGGGTCGCCCAGCAGTTTCGTCCGCGCGGTGGACGGGTCGAGGAAGACCAGCGCGGCGCCCGGGTTGGTGGTGGTGAACGTGACGATGCCGACCACCCGGACCTCGAACGACCCGGGCGGCGCGATCACGGTGAGGGTGTCGCCGATCGCCACGTCCTTGCGGTCGGCGGTCTCCGAGTCGAGCAGCGCCTGGCCGGGTCCGCGCGGAGCGTGGCCGGAGGTCAGCTCCACGGGGCTGCGCTCGTTCGGGTTCCAGGCGTTGCCGAGCGTGGGTGCCCCGGTGGTCGGGCCCACCGGCTCGTTGTTCTCGTCGGCGACCGTGAGGCCGTTCACGTCCACCTCGGCCCGTGCCGCCGCGACCCCGTCGATCTGCCGCACCCGTTCGGCGAGCGCGGCCGGCAGGGTCGCCGTCCGGCCGGAGGGCACCGCCTCGTCGAGGTCCTCCTTCGGGCTGACGGTGACATCGGCGGCGGTGGAGGCGAACAGCCGGTCGAAGGTGCGGCTGACGGTGTCCGAGAAGATCAGGCTCCCCGTGACGAACGCGACGGACAGCAGGACGGCGAGCGCGGAGAGCAGCAGCCGCCCCTTGTGCGCCAGGAAGCTCCTCAGGGTCGCCTTGAGCACGGGATCAGCTCTCCTCGAAGCGCGTGCGGATCACGTCGAACCTCTTCATCCGCTCCAGCACCGCTTCCGCCGTCGGCCGCGGCATCTCGTCGACGATCCGGCCGTCCCCGAGGAAGAGCACCAGGTCCGAGTGGGCGGCGGCGCCCGGGTCGTGGGTGACCATGACGACGGTCTGGCCGAGCTGGTCCACCGCCTCGCGCAGGAAGCCGAGCACCTCCAGACCGGCGCGCGAGTCGAGGTTGCCGGTCGGCTCGTCCGCGAAGATCAGCTCGGGCCGCGAGGCCAGCGCCCGCGCACAGGCCACGCGCTGCTGCTGACCGCCGGAGAGCTGGGAGGGCCGGTGCCCGAGCCGGTCCCGCAGACCGAGCGTGTCGATGACCTGGTCCAGCCACTTCTCATCGGGCTTCCTGCCCGCGATGTCCATGGGCAGGGTGATGTTCTCCAGCGCGTTCAGGGTGGGGATGAGGTTGAACGACTGGAACATGAACCCGATCCGGTCCCGGCGCAGCCGGGTCAGCTCGCGCTCCCGCAGCCCGGTGATCTCGGTGTCGCCGAGCCACACCCGGCCCGCCGAGACGGTGTCGAGCCCCGCCAGGCAGTGCATCAGCGTGGATTTCCCGGAGCCCGACGGCCCCATCACCGCGGTGAACCGGCCGCGCACGACGTCCACGTCCACCGAGTCGAGCGCCAGCACGGTCGTCTCGCCCGAGCCGTACGCCTTGGTCAGACCGCGGGCGCGGGCCGCGATCCCGTCGGCCGGCGCGAGGCCGGGGGCGTGCTCCGCAGCAGGTGTGGACAAGGCCGCCTCCTTGAGGGTCTGCGTCGGGACCTCCTGGCTCTACCCGAGGGTAATGTGACCCGGCCCACACTCGGCATCCTCCGTGGGTCGGACTCCCGCCCTTGCCGGTGCTAGCGTCCGCGCGCTAGCTTCGAGGTATGGCGAAGACCCAGCTGAACGTGCGCGTCGACGAGGGCACCGCCCGCGCCGCCCGCGAGCGCGCCCTGGCCCGCGGGATGAGCGTCAACCGCTACATCGAGGAGCTGGTCAGACAGGACACCGGCGAGGTGGGCCACACGTTCGTGGAGGCCGCCGCCGACTTCATGAAGCAGTACGAGTCCGTCTTCGCCGAGGAGTTCGGCCCGGACCGTGAGGGCACGCGCGAAGGTCGCCACTGAACCGTTGAACAACCTCGAGATCGACCTCGCCTGGCTGCTGATGCTCGCCGAGCAGAAAACCCCCGGCGACCCGCAGGTCACCGACTGGGGAGCCCTCGTCGCCGCCGTCGCCCGCCACCAGGCCCGGATCTTCGACGTCCCCGTCTACGACGGCCCGCACGCCCGCGCCGCCGCGCTGCTCCAGCTCCTCATCCACGTCCCCGCACTGGAACGCTCCAACGCCCTGTTCGCCTCCGCCGTCGCCTACGCCTACCTCGTCGCCAGCGGCGCCAAGGTCGTCACCTCGCCCGAGCAGGTCCGCGACCTCGCCCGGCTGATCAAGAGCGGCGAGGCGTCCGTACGGGACATCGAGCGGGAGCTGCGCCAGTGGAGCCTGTGACTACGCGCCGGCCCCCGGGCGCCAGGCCGTGCCCATGACGCAGTACGAGGTGGGCAGCACCGGCCCCTGCTCCGGCATCATCACCCGCCGGTAGGGGCCGAGCTCGAACCCGGCGTCCCGCAGCGCCCGCACGGGCTCCCGCGACAGATGGCAGCCGCCGTTCAGCACCGGCCACAGCGTCCGGTCCAGCGCGTGCTGCGTACAGGTCATGACCCGGCCGCCGCCCCGGCCGTGCTCGAAGAACCGCACCTCACCGCCCGGCCGCAGCACCCGCCGCAGCTCCCCGAGCGCCCGGGGCACGTCCCGCACACTGCACAGCACCAACGACACCACAGCCGCGTCGAAGCCCTCGCTCTTGACCGGCAGCGCCTCGGCCGCCCCCGGCACCACGTCCACCGGGACGTCGGCGCGCAGGGCGGCCTCGACGGCCAGCCGCCGCAGCCGCCGCTCCGGTTCGATGGCCACGACCTCCGCGACGGTGCCCGGGTAGTGCGCGAAGTTCAGCCCGTTGCCCGCGCCGATCTCGATCACCCGCCCGGACAGCCCGCCGAGCAGCCTCTCGCGCACCCGGCCCATGCCCAGCCGGGTCTCGGCGTGCACGCTGACCCGGGCGTAGTAGCGGGCGAACAGCGGATGGCGCACGGCATCCCGCGGCACCTTGCCGGAGCGGAGCGGCATGGGGACCTCCCTGACGAGGCGGGCTACCGCGATTCTCCCCCGCGGGGACCCGGCGCACCCCTGCCCGCCGGGGACGCCGACGATCCAGGTGGCCCGCGGCGGCCCCTCCTCGACCCGCCGGTCAGGCGAGTTCCGCCGCCAGCAGCTCCGCCGTCCCGGCCACCAGCGGGTTGTCGGCCGGGGCGTCCTCCTCCGGCTGGGTGGTCAGGACGGACATCACGACCGGGGGACCGTCCGGCGGCCAGGCGATGCCCACGTCGTGGTTGCCGCCGTACCGCCCGCCGCCGGTCTTGTCGGCGATCAGCCAGTCGGCCGGCAGGGCCTTGCGGAACTTCTCGGCGCTCGTGGTGTTGCGGAGCAGCCAGTCCGTCAGCCTGGCCCGGTCCCGCGGCTGAAGCGCGTCCCCGAGCACCAGGCGGGCGTAGGTCAGGCCGATGGCGCGCGGGGAGGTCGTGTCGGTCACGCGCCAGGGTTCCGCGCTGTTGAGCTCGGGCTCCCATCGGTCGAGCCGGGTGACCCCGTCACCGATCGAGCGGGCGAACCGCGTGATCGCGGTCGGTCCGCCCAGCTCCTTCAGCAGCAGGTTGCCCGCGGCGTTGTCGCTGAACCGGATGGTGGCGTCGCAGAGTTCGGCGACGGTCATGCCGGTCGCGACGTGGTCCTCGGTGACGGGGGAGTACCCGGAGTCCGTGACGTACTCCTGGGTGTAGTGGATGCGCCGGGCCAGGAACCCGCCGTCGCGGTCGAGGTCGCGCAGGACGGCCGCGGCGGCGAGCGTCTTGAAGACCGAGGCCATGGGGAAGAGTTCGTCGGCCCGGTACGCCACCGTCCGGCCCGTGCGCAGGTTGCGGGCGTACACCCCCAGGCGGGCGGTGTGTTCCTGCTCCAGTTGCCGCAGCCGCGCGGTGACGCCGCCGGTGCGCGGTGAGGCCTGGGCCGTGCCGCCGCCCCACGAGAGAGCGGCGGCCGCGCCCAGCACGAGGGCCGCGCGGCGGGACGGGCGTGAGTGTCGGGTGTGCACGGTGTTCCCTTCGGGAGGTGATCACGTACGTAGGTCAACACGTGAGGAACGTCCGCGCCGGTTTCACCGCACGGCCGCGGGACTCTCAGGAGGCCGGCGGCGCCTCCCGCACCCGGAACGCCTCCGCGTCCCACGTGCCGTCCAGGCGGGGCGCCAGCCAGTGCGGCGCGGCCGCCCGGAAGGCGGCGGGGGCGAGGGCCCCCGACCCGGCGGGCACCGAGCCCAGCAGCGGCGCCCCGGCCACGTCCGGCAGGTCCGCGAGATTGCAGCGCGCGGCGAGATCCGGTTCCGCGGGCCAGCTCCCGATCACCACACCCGCGGGCTCCAGCCCCCGGGAGCGGAGTTCGCGTGCCGTCAGCTCCGTCGTGTTCAGCGTGCCGAGCCCGGCCGGTGCCACGATCAGCACCGGCGCCGACAACAGCCCGGCCGCGTCCGCCAGCGTGCCGCCGGCCGCGTCGAACCGTACGAGCAGCCCGCCCGCCCCCTCCACCAGCACCAGGTCGTGCTCGGTGGCCAGCTTGGCGGCGGCCTCCGCGACCTCGTGCGGATGTACCGGGGCGCGACCGGCCCGGCGGGCTGCCGTGGCCGGCGCCAACGGGTCCGGATAGCGGTCGAGTTCGGCCGTCGTCACCGCTCCCGCGAGACGCGCGACCTCCGCCGCGTCCCCCGGTTCGTCCGGGCGCACGCCCGTCTGCGCGGCCTTCAGCACGGCCACCGAACGGCCGGCCGCCAGGGCCGTCGCGGCGACGGCGGCGGTCACCACCGTCTTGCCGACCTCCGTGCCCGTGCCCGTGATCACCAGTACCGGCATGTCATCACCCCGCTCATCCTTCCCGCGCCGCCGCGCACACCGCCCGCGCGATCCGCGCCAGGTCCGCGTCGCCCGTGACGTACGGCGGCATGGTGTAGATCAGATCGCGGAACGGGCGCAGCCACACGCCCTCGCGCACGGCCGCCGCCGTCGCCGCCTCCATGTCCACGGCGTGGTCGAGCTGCACGACCCCGATGGCGCCGAGGACCCGTACGTCCGTCACGCCCGGCAGGCCCGAGGCCGCCGCGAGCCCGTCCCGCAGTCCCGCCTCGATCCGCTTGACCTCCGCGAGCCAGTCCTGGCCCAGCAGCAGCTCGATCGAGGCGCAGGCCACGGCCGCCGCCAGCGGGTTGCCCATGAAGGTCGGCCCGTGGGCGAGCACCGGGACCTCGCCCCGCGAGATGCCGTCGGCCACCCGCGCGGTGCACAGCGTCGCCGCCATCGTCAGGTAGCCGCCGGTCAGCGCCTTGCCCACGCACATCACATCCGGCGTCACCGCCGCGTGCTCCGCCGCGAACAGCGCGCCCGTGCGGCCGAAACCGGTGGCGATCTCGTCGAACACCAGCAGCACGCCGTGCGCGTCGCACGCCTCCCGCAGCACCCGCAGATAGGCGGGGGAGTGGAACCGCATCCCGCCCGCGCCCTGCACCACCGGCTCGACGATCACCGCCGCCAGCTCGTCGGCGTGCCGCCCGATCAGCGACCGCAGGTGCTCGGCGTACGTCTCGTCGTACTCCGCCGGGGGCGGGTCCGCGAACACCTGGCGCTGGAGCACCCCGGTCCACAGCTCGTGCATCCCGCCCTCGGGGTCGCACACCGACATCGGCTGCCAGGTGTCGCCGTGGTAGCCGCGGCGCCAGGTCAGCAGCCGCTGTTTGCCGGGGTGGCCCAGCGAGCGCCAGTACTGCAGGCACATCTTGACCGCGACCTCGACCGACACCGACCCGGAGTCGGCGAGGAAGACGTGCTCCAGGCCCTCGGGCGACAGGTCGACCAGGAGCTTCGCCAGCCGTACGGCGGGCTCGTGGGTGAGCCCGCCGAACATCACGTGGCTCATCCGCCCGAGCTGCTCGCGCGCGGCCTCGTTCAGCACCGGGTGGTTGTAGCCGTGGATCGCCGACCACCAGGACGACATGCCGTCGACCAGTTCCCCCGAGCCGTCGGCGAGCCGCAGCCGCACCCCGCTCGCCGACTCCACGACGAGCGGTTCCTGCCGGCCGGGCATCGGCCCGTACGGGTGCCACACATGCCGCCGGTCGAGCTCCAGCAGCTCGGGCACCGTCAGTTCGGGCACCGTCAGCTCAGGCACCGTCTGCTCGGGCACCGTCCGCTCAGGCATTGGGCGCGAGGTCCGTCCCGGCGCCCCGGCGGCGTACGGCGACCAGGTCGGTACGGGGCTCACCGGCCTGCGCGGCGACCTGCGGGCCGGCCTGAGAGGCGGTCTGCGACGCGGCGTCGGAACCGCGCGCCCCGTCACCCCCGGAGCCGCACACGCCGCCACCGTCGTGGCAGCCACCGGCGGCCCGGTGCTCCGGCAGCGTCACCTGGTCGGTGCCCTCCACCTCGAACCCGGCGTCCGCGATCATCTCCAGGTCGGCCTTGCCCGCCTGGCCCTCGCTGGTGAGGTAGTCACCGAGGAAGATCGAGTTGGCCAGGTGCAGGGCGAGCGGCTGCATCGTGCGCAGATGGACCTCGCGCCCGCCCGCGATGCGGACCTCCACGTCCGGGCAGACGAACCGCGTCATCGCCAGGATCCGCAGGCACCGCTGCGGCGTGAGGTTCCACTCCTTGCCCAGCGGGGTGCCCTCGAACGGGATGAGGAAGTTGACCGGAACCGAGTCCGGGTCCAGCTCACGCAGCGAGAAGACGACGTCGACCAGGTCCTCGTCCGTCTCGCCCATGCCGGCGATCAGCCCCGAGCAGGCGGACAGGCCCGCCGCGTGCGCCTTGTTGACCGTGTCGACGCGGTCGGCGTACGTGTGCGTGGTCGTGATGTCCCCGTACGTCGCCTCGGACGTGTTGAGGTTGTGGTTGTAGGCGTCGGCGCCCGCCTCGCGCAGCCGCTCGGCCTGGCCGTCGGAGAGCAGCCCGAGGCAGGCGCACACCTCGACGCCCTCGTTCTTCTCCTTGATCGTCCGGATCGTCTCGGAGACCCGGTCCACGTCCCGGTCGGTCGGGCCGCGCCCGCTGGCCACCAGGCACACCCGCTTGGCGCCCCCCGCCACACCGGCCGCCGCCGCGTCGGAGGCCTGGTCGGGTTTGAGCCAGGTGTACTTCAGGATCCCGGCCTCGGAGCCGAGCCGCTGCGAACAGTAGGAGCAGTCCTCGGGGCACAGACCGGACTTCAGGTTGACGAGATAGTTGAGTTTCACCCGCCGGCCGAACCAGTGCCGGCGCACCTTCCCGGCCGCGGCCACCACATCGAGCAGGTCGTCGTCGGACGTCGCGAGGACGGCCAGTGCTTCGTCACGGGTCGGCAGCTCGCGCCGAAGCCCCTTGTCCACCAGCGTGTTCAGCAGGTCCATGGAAGCCGATCCTGTCCTACGGAGCGGCCCGCGGCCAAGGAGAGTTCGCACAACAGAGTCGCTTCGAGGTGTGGGTATTGCCACACAGTGACCTGCGGGAGGTCCCGCTAGTGTCTGTGCACTGCCTACAAATTCCCCGGAGGACCACCCATGGCGTTCGGCTGGATCGACGAGCAGGCGCGGCTGCGCCGCCGCGCCGGACTCGTACGGACCCTGCGCCCCCGTCCGGCCGCCTCGCCGCTCCTCGACCTGGCGAGCAACGACTATCTGGGCCTCGCCCGCCACCCCGAGGTCACCGAGGGCGCGGCCCGCGCCGCGACGACCTGGGGCGGCGGCTCGACGGGCTCCCGGCTCGTCACCGGCAGCACCGAACTGCACGCGGAACTGGAACGGGAACTGGCCGATTTCTGCGGTGCGGAGGCGGCCCTGGTCTTCTCCTCCGGTTACGCGGCCAACCTCGCGGCGGTCACCGCGCTGGCCCCGCACGGCTCGCTGATCGTCTCCGACGCGGGCAACCACGCCTCGCTCATCGACGGCTGCCGGCTGGCCCGCGGCACGACCCAGGTCGTGGCGCACGCCGAGCCGGAGGCCGTGCGCAAGGCGCTGGCGGGCCATGACGGCCCGGCGATCGCCGTGTCCGACACGGTCTTCTCGGTCGACGGCGACGCGGCCCCGCTCGCCGCGCTCGCCGAGGCCTGCCGGGAGCACGGCGCCGGACTGGTCGTCGACGACGCCCACGGCCTGGGCGTCCTCGGCGACGGCGGCCGCGGCGCCCCGCACGCGGCGGGACTCGCGGGCGCCGACGATGTCGTCGTGACGCTCACGCTGTCCAAGTCGCTCGGCAGCCAGGGCGGGGCCGTCCTCGGCCCGGCCCGGGTCGTCGACCACCTGGTCAACGCGGCACGGACGTTCATCTTCGACACGGGACTCGCCCCCGCCGCGGCGGGGGCGGCCCTCGCGGCCCTGCGCCTGCTGCGCCGCGAGCCGGAGCGGGCGGCGCGGGCCCGCGCGGTGGCGGGCGAGCTGTACGCGGGCCTGACCGCCGCGGGTCTGGAAGCGGTGCGTCCGGACGCCGCGGTGGTCTCGGTGCGGGCGCCCTCTCCCGAGGACGCCGTGCGCTGGGCGGCCCAGTGCCGCGCGGCGGGCCTGGCCGTGGGCTGTTTCCGTCCTCCTTCCGTGCCGGACGGCATCTCACGGCTCAGGCTGACCGCCCGCGCGGACCTGACCGGTCAGCAGATCGAACGCGCTGTACGGCTGATCGGCGAGACGCGACCATGAGTCGGCGTGACACGGCCGTGCGTCGCACGATGGCGGGCTGATCGGACGGGGTTCACCTACCGGGGTTCACATACGGTCCACCGCGGCCGTGAACTCCGCCCAGCTCCTCGGGGAGAAGAGCAGCGCGGGCCCGGCCGGGGCCTTGGAGTCGCGCACGGCGAGGAGTCCGGCCCAGGGAGGAGTGTCCGGACACGCGGTCTCGACGCAGTTGTTCGCGCCGGTGCTGTAGCTGCTGCGCAGCCACCGCACACCGTGCAGTTCGATGCTTGAGGGGACATGACGAGGCAGTGCACGCATTGGTGCCTCCTTACGCGCCGGCGGCTGTCCCGGCGATGAAATCCAACGAGTCCTCGGGCGAAAGGGCGTGGATCTGAAGGGCGTTGAAGGCCTCCGTGTAGGCCCGGAGGTCTTCTTTCCGTTCGAGATAGAGGCTACTCGTCAAGTGGTCGAGAACAACCACATCCAGATCAGAAGTGCTCGAAAATGAGAAGACAACGAAAGGGCCGGTGACACCGATGTGCGCCCCGGCGGCGAACGGCAGCACCTGGAGCCGTACTTGGGGCAGCCGCGCCGCCTCGACCAGGCGTTCCAGCTGCCGGGCCATGACCCCGGGCCCGCCCACCTCGCGACGCAGCACCGCCTCGTCCAGCACGGCGCTCAGCTCCAGCGGCGGATCCGCGCGCAGCACGTCCTGCCTGGCCAGCCGCACTTCGACGAGTGTGTCGAGCCGGTCCTCCGACAGCCCCTCCACCGCGGCCCTCGTCACCGCACGCGCGTACTCGGGCGTCTGGAGCAGGCCCGGGACGACGGTGGTCTCCAGGGTGCGCATCGCGCTGGCCTGGGACTCCAGGCTGATGAAATCCCGATAGGTCGGCGGCAGCACCCCGCGGTAGGCGTGCCACCAGTGGTGCCGGCCGTCGCTGTCCTCGGACCCCGCCAACACCATGAGCAACTCGCGAAGTTGGGAGTCTGCCACACCGTAGGCGTCGAGGAGTAACCGCACATCGGCCGGTTTCACCCCACTCGTGCCCGTCTCGATCCGGCTGACCTTCGACTGGTGCCAGCCCACCAGCCGGGCCGCCTCACCGCTGGTGAGCCCCGCCGAGGTGCGCAGCGCACGCAGTTCGGCGCCCAGTTTCCGCCGGCGCACCGCGGGACCGTGCTGCATGGCTCCTCCTTACTCCTTCCGAGCCACCCAAATACGGTCTCGCGTCGCAGAGTTCACCGCTTTGAGCGACAGATATATGCATATCTTGGTGGATCGCCGTCCTTCATGGGTGTTCTGGTGGCAGTCTGGCGACGAAGCACCAGTCCGGGACCGTACTCGAACCTTCCGCTCCGTGTCGGCCTGCGGTCCCGTGGGAAAGGGACGACGTCGCCATGGCAGACCATTTGGAAGCCTCCGTCACTCTGCCGAGCGATCCCGCCTCGGTCTCCGCAGCGCGCGCCTACGTGGTGGGCACGCTGGCGGAGTGGGGCCTGCCGGCGGACACGGAAGTGTCCGACACCATCCGGCTCATCATCTCCGAACTCGCCACCAACGCCGTCCAGCACACCTTCGGACAGTCGCCCACGTTCACGGTGGACGTCGAGCTCGACCGTGACGAGCACCTGCGCGTCGGTGTCACGGACAGCCACCCGCGCTTGCCCAGACGGCTCCCGGCCGCCGTCCAGCAGGACAACGGCCGCGGCCTGGCCATCATCCGCTGGCTGACCGCGGAGTACGGCGGCAGGCTCCGCGTCCGCCCCACCCGTGAGGGCGGCAAGACCATCTCCGTCGAACTCCCCTGGACGGTCCCGGCCCAGCCGGTGACGGCGGCGGGACAGCAGGAGCCGTAACGTCACAGCGGCGCATCCCCGGGCGTCTCGGGCACCGAAGCACCGGCCCGGCCCCCTGCGCGCCGGCCGCCACCGCCCGTGTCACCGGCGTCGCGCCGACGCCTCCCGACGCGGTGCCGTTCCCCGAAGCGGTGCCGTTCCCCGCAGCGCCGACGGCTGCCTGACGGTGTCCCGCAGCTGCGCCGGAACCCTGACGGTTCCCGACCGGGGTGAGGCCGGTTCCTCCGCCGTCCCGGCCGTCTCGTCACGCAGGCCCGCCCGCCGCACCAGCCGGGGGAGCAGCCCCCACAGGCCGACGCAGACCAGGAAGGTCGCCACGCTCGCGGCGATGCCGCCGGCCCGGCCGGTCGTCACATCGACCACCAGCAGCACGGAACCGCTGAACGCGAACACGAGCACGACCAGGCCGGTGGTGGCCAGGCGCGAGGAGACTTGCACGATGCGCGGCTTGGCGCCCTGCTGGAAGAGCGAGCGGTGCAGCGCGGCCGGCGCGGTGAACAGCGCCGCGGCCAGGACCGCCAGCAGCAGCGTGATGACGTAGGTGACGCGCTGGACCGTGTCGAGGTCCTCGAAGCGCGAGGTGAAGGCGAGCGACAGCAGGAAGGCGAAGAGGATCTGTACGCCCGTCTGGGTGACGCGGAGTTCCTGGAGCAGCTCGACGAAGTTGCGGTCGGCGCGCTGCAGCGGCGTCTCGTTGCGTGCGGTGCAGGGACGGTGCTCGGCCATGGGGGGACGGGTAACCACGTGAGCCCGTATCACGCTCCGGCGTGCGGCGGCGCGTCAGGACGCCGCCGCACGCCGGGCGGCTACTTCACGCGCCCGTACCAGACGCTCTTGGTCCAGATCTTCTGCAGCCGCACCACGTCCCCGGTCTTCGGGGCGTGCCAGAGCTTGTTCTTACCCGCGTAGATACCGACGTGGTACACGCTCTTGCCCGAGTGGAAGAACACCAGGTCCCCCGCCTTGCGGTTCTTGGCGGAGATGTGGCGGGTCTTGTTGTACTGCTGGGCGGCCGTGCGGGGCAGTTTCTTGCCGGCCTTCTTGAACGAGTACAGCGTGAGCCCGGAGCAGTCGAACCGGTGCGGCCCGGTGGCGCCGTACTTGTAGGGCGAGCCCTTCTTCGAGGCCGCGATCTGGAGTGCCTTCGTCGCAGGTGTGGCTGCCGCGGCCTCCGAGGAGAAGCCGGGGGCCACGATCGAGCCGCCCACCGCGGCGATGGTGAGGGCCGAGGCCGTTCCGGCCCGGGCCATGAGCGACGGGACACGATTGAGCGCAGTCATGCGCAACCCTTCGTCAGCCGCCTGTGAAGGATGACCTGTCGGATTCGGGCTGGCGAAGTTGCCCGGCCGCTGACGCGGCTTCACCCCAAGGGCTGCTCGGACCCGGTCATGGCGTGACCGTCCCGGCGACCCGTCGTGCTTGGGTCCTCCACTCCTGCCGATCCACTTCTGTCGACCGGTCATCCGGGCGGCGGCAGGACTCGGCGTCCGCCCGGATCGCCCCGCCGCTGTGGCGGGGGCTTGTCGTCAGACAGGGATCTTGACTCATGCTTGACCCGAAATCCCAACGGAACCGGGGATTTGTGTTGTTACTCACCACTCACCCGTTCGGGTGGACACGTCTGTGTTCGAGCCACCGTCTACTGCTCCGCGGACCTTCGGACCAGGCATGGAATGTCCCATTCCGCCCCACGGCTACGCGCGTTGCGCAACTGAGGGGGTCCAGAAAAAGGATCCCTGTCTACTCCGAACAGGGGTACGTCGTTCGGTCCGTTTCGACTCAGGCCCGGGACGCTCCGTCGGCAGAACGGGCGCCCGGGCCGTCGGATCCGCGTCAACGGCCGTCCGAGCCGCGTCAGCTGACGGACTCGGGCGGCAGCGTGAGCCTGGCCGTGCGCCGCTCACCGTCCAGCACGCGCAGGGCCCGGGCCAGCGTGCCGGCGTGCAGTTCCGTCTCGCCCCGCTGGTGCATCAGGGTCAACGCGTCACGCAGCGCGGTCGCCTTGCCGACCAGGGCCTGGGCGGCACGCAGCCCGCGGTAGGTGTCGCCGTGCAGCGCCGGATTGATCCGGCCGAGCAGGTCGACGACGTCGAGGTAACGGTCGATCAACTCCGCCTCGGCGCGCGTCAGCGCGGGCAGCGGCGGCAGTTCGGGCGGCAGCACCGGAGCCTCACCGCCCGGTCGGCGTGGCCAGGATGGCCTCGCGGTTGGGGAGGACCCGGTCCACCAGGCCGTACTCCACCGCCTCCTGGGCGGTGAGGATCTTGTCCCGCTCGATGTCCGCGCCGACCTGCTCCGGGGTGCGGCCCGTGTGCCGCGCGAGCAGCTCCTCCATGCGCGTCCGGATGCGCGTCAACTCGTCGGCCTGGATCGCCAGATCGCTGGCCTGGCCGTGGACCGGTTCGGGCAGCGACGGCTGATGGATCACCAGACGCGCGCCGGGGAGCACGGATCGCTTGCCGGGCGTGCCCGCGGACAGCAGCACCGAGGCGGCCGCGCCGGCCTGGCCGAGGCAGATCGTCTCCACGTCACAGGTGACGTAGCGCATCGTGTCGTAGATGGCCGTCATTGCGTGGAAGGAGCCGCCGGGGGAGTTGATGTAGAGCGCGATGTCGCGGTCCGGGGCCTGGTGTTCGAGGTACATGAACTGGGCCATCACGTCGTTCGCCGAGGTCTCGTCCACCGGTGTCCCGAGGAAGACGATCCGCCCCTCCAGCAGCTTGGAGTACGGATCCATCGTCCGGTGCCCGGACGACGTGCGTTCGGTGAACTCGGGCAGCACGTGACGGGCGGACGGTCGGGTCATGACGAACCCCTCCTTGCGGGCAGAGCCGTCTCCGGCGACGGCTGTCTCTGTAAAAAATGTACAGGACGTACGTGCCGTTATGATGGGTGCATGGCCTACGAGATTCCGGTGACGCAAGCCAGGGCTGAACTCGCCGACTTGATCAACCGCGTGGTGTACGCCGGCGAGCGCGTCGTCGTCACCCGGCACGGCAAGCCTCTCGTCGCCCTCGTCTCGGCCGATGACCTGCGGCGACTCGAGGAACTGGCGGAGTCGGCGGAGCCCGCCGAGGAGCAGGTGATCAGCGCCGTCTCCACGGTCCGCGAGGTCGCGTCCGCTCCTCGCGAACAGCAGCGGTTCGGCATCGCGGCGGAGCACCGGAGGGCCGGCCCGGCCTGATCAAGACGAAAAGGCCGCGCACCCCTGTCCGCTACGGCGGGGGTGCGCGGCCGTTCCGTGCGGACCGGCGGCTCAGCCGACGGTCGCGAGGCTGCGTGTGTCGCCCGTGGGGGTGCCGCTCTCCTTCCGCGTCTTGAGCGAACCGCCGAGCAGTACGGCGCACAGGCCCAGCACCGCCCACCAGGTCAGGGTCAGGGCGGGGCCGGTCGCCGCCGCGCCGTCGAAGTAGGCCACCGAGCGCAGCAGGGTCGTCCCCGCGCCGGGCGGCAGCCACTGGCCGATCGTGCCGACCGGCTCCGGCAGCATCTGCGGTGCCGACGACGCCCCGGAGAAGGGGTTGCCGAGCAGCATCACCGTGACCGCCGCGATCCCCGTGCCGGCGGTGCCGACCAGGGCGGCGAGTCCGGCGACGGCGCCGCTGACGGCCAGCGCGGACAGGCCGAGCACCGCCGCCTCGGCCCACCAGTCGCCCGTGAGCACCCCGAGCCAGCTGTCCGCGATCCCGGCGGCGACCACGCCCACCAAGGCGGACGCGCCGAGCAGTGCGGTCGCGGCCCGGACGCCGCGCAGCCCCAGCAGTGTGACCACGGCGCCGGCCGCGATGCCGGCCAGGGCGAGCGGCAGCACGGAGGCGGTCACCGCCGCGCCGCGCGGATCGCTCGCCGGGGCGGGTACGACGTCGACCGTCCTGACCTGTGTGCCCTCGGCGGAGGCATGCTTGGCGACGGCCTGCTGGAGGAACTGTGCGACGACCGGCCCCGCGGCGGACGCGGTGAGCAGCTCGGGGCCCTGGGGTGTGACCACCACCGCCCCGTACACGCTCCGGTCCTCGACGGCGTCCCGGGCGGCGGCCTCGTCGGCGTAGCGGTGGATCTCGAACGCGCCCTCGTGCTGCTCGAGTCCCTTCTCCACCTGGGCCGCCGCCGCGGGCGGTCCGGCGACGCCCAGCGGCAGGTCGCGAGGCGCGGTACGGGTGGCCGGCCAGGCGAAGGCCCACAGGGCCAGGGCCGCGAGCACGGGGACGAGCACGACGACCGCGATCACGCGGCGGGTGCTGGTGGAAGGCATGAGGGTCTCCTGTGGGCGAACGGAACCGGAGCATTAAAAAGAAGGATCGTTCGTTTTGCTCTTCCTTCACCGTGCTCCGACCGCCGCTCCTTGTCAAGAAGGAATATTCGTTTTACGTTGTGACCATGGCCCGCGTGTCCCAGGAACACCTCGACGCCCGCCGCCGTCAGATCCTCGACGGCGCCGCGCTCTGCTTCGCCCGCAACGGCTTCCACGCCACGTCCATGCAGGACGTGCTGAAGGAGGTCGGCCTCTCCGCCGGTGCCGTCTACCGCTACTTCAGCGGCAAGGAGGAACTGATCGGCGCGATCGTCGGCGAGGTGCTCGGCTCGGTCCGCGCCGCCTTCGAGGAGGCGCTGCGGCAGAGCCCGCCCCCGCCGCCGGACGAACTCGTCGCGACCGTCCTGGGCACGGTGCTCGCCTCCCGCGAGTCCCTGCGTATCGACGGCAGGCCCGCGTTCCCGAGCCTCGTCATCCAGGTGTGGCCGGAGACGCTGCGCAACGAGGAACTGGCGGCCGTCCTGCGGGAGGGCTACGGCTCCGTCCGCGCGGCCTGGGCGAAGATCGTGGAGGACTACCAGCGGGCCGGGATGATGCGGCCGGACATCGAGCCGGACCATGTGGCCCGCACGATGATCGCCGCCGTGCTCGGGTTCATCGCCCAGCAGTCCCTCTTCGGCCCCACCCCGGTCGAGGTCCTCCGGGACGGTCTGCGGGCCCTGACGAGCATGCGCGACGACCGCGGCCCGGCCGATGGATCACCGCTCGGTTAACGTGCCCGAAACGCGGTCCAACTAGCCTGCCGCTCCACGCCACCTGGCACTTTGCCCCGTGGCCGCGGCACCCGGACCCCGCACGGTCCGGAGCGAGGACTGTGAGGTGGGACGTGCAACTGACCCCGCACGAGCAAGAGCGACTGCTGATCCATGTGGCGGCGGACGTGGCCGAGAAGCGCCGGGCCCGCGGGCTCAGGCTCAACCACCCCGAGGCGGTCGCCCTCATCACGTCGCACATCCTCGAAGGCGCCCGGGACGGCCGGACCGTCGCCGAACTGATGGCCTCCGGGCGCAAGCTGCTCACCCGGGACGACGTCATGGAGGGCGTCCCCGAGATGATCCACGACGTCCAGGTCGAGGCCACCTTCCCCGATGGCACCAAGCTCGTCACCGTCCACGAGCCGATCGTCTGAGAGGGGGTCCGAGCATGATTCCCGGAGAGATCCTCTTCGCCGACGGCCCGATTGCCTACAACGAGGGCCGCGACGTCACCCGGCTCACCGTCCTCAACGCCGCCGACCGGCCCGTCCAGGTCGGCTCCCACTACCACTTCGCCGAGGCCAACCCCGGTCTGGAGTTCGACCGTGCCGCCGCGCGCGGCAAGCGGCTGAACGTCGCCGCCGGCACGGCCGTGCGCTTCGAGCCCGGGATCCCCGTCGACGTCGAACTCGTTCCGCTCAGCGGCGCCCGGATCGTGCCCGGCCTGCGCGGGGAGACCGGAGGTGCCCTCGATGCCTGAGATCTCGCGTGCCGCGTACGCCGACCTGTTCGGCCCGACCACCGGCGACCGGATCCGGCTCGCCGACACCGATCTGCTCGTCGAGATCGAGGAGGATCGTTCCGGCGGCCCCGGGCGCTCCGGCGACGAGGCCGTGTTCGGCGGCGGCAAGGTCATCCGCGAGTCCATGGGCCAGGCGCGTGCCACGCGTGCCGAGGGCACCCCGGACACCGTCATCACCGGCGCGGTGATCATCGACCACTGGGGCATCGTCAAGGCCGACGTCGGCATCCGCGACGGCCGGATCACCGGCATCGGCAAGGCCGGCAACCCCGACACCATGGACGGCGTCCACCCGGACCTGGTCATCGGCCCGGAGACCGAGATCATCGCCGGCAACGGGCGGATCCTCACAGCCGGCGCGATCGACGCGCATGTCCACTTCATCTGCCCCCAGATCGCCGACGAGGCACTGTCCTCGGGCATCACGACCCTGGTCGGCGGCGGCACCGGCCCGGCCGAGGGCTCCAAGGCCACCACGGTGACCCCCGGCCCCTGGCACCTGGCCCGGATGCTGGAGGCCATGGAGGCCTACCCGCTCAACATCGGCTTCCTCGGCAAGGGCAACACCGTCTCCCACGAGGCGATGCTGTCGCAGATCCGCGGCGGCGCGCTCGGCCTGAAGCTGCACGAGGACTGGGGCTCCACCCCGGCCGTCATCGACGCCTCGCTGACCGTCGCCGAGCAGACGGGCATCCAGGTCGCCATCCACACGGACACCCTCAACGAGGCCGGGTTCGTCGGCGACACGCTCGCCGCGATCGCCGGGCGGGGCATCCACGCGTACCACACCGAGGGCGCGGGCGGCGGACACGCGCCGGACATCATGACCGTGGTCTCCGAGTCGTACGTGCTGCCCAGCTCCACCAACCCGACCCGGCCGTTCACCGTCAACACCGCCGAGGAACACCTCGACATGCTGATGGTGTGCCACCACCTCAACCCGGCCGTGCCGGAGGACCTGGCCTTCGCCGAGTCGCGGATCCGGCCGTCCACCATCGGGGCCGAGGACATCCTCCACGACCTCGGCGCGATCTCGATCATCTCCTCCGACTCCCAGGCCATGGGGCGCGTGGGCGAGGTCGTCATGCGGACCTGGCAGACCGCGCACGTGATGAAACGGCGGCGGGGCGCGCTGCCCGGGGACGGACGGGCCGACAACCACCGGGTCCGCCGCTACGTCGCCAAGTACACGATCAACCCCGCCCTCGCCCAGGGCCTGGCCCGCGAGATCGGGTCGGTGGAGAGCGGCAAGCTGGCCGACCTGGTCCTGTGGGAGCCGGCGTTCTTCGGCGTCAAGCCGCAGCTCGTCATCAAGGGCGGGCAGATCGCGTACGCGCAGATGGGCGACGCCAACGCCTCCATCCCGACCCCGCAGCCGGTCCTGCCCCGGCCGATGTACGGGGCGATCGGCCGGGCCCCGGCCGCGAACTCCTTCAACTTCGTCGCCCCGCTCGCCATCGAGGACGGGCTGCCGGAGCGGCTGGGCCTCGGCAAGCGGTTCACGGCGATCGAGTCGACACGCGGGGTCACCAAGGCCGACATGCGCGAGAACGACGCGCGGCCCGAGGTACGGGTCGACCCCGACAGCTTCGCCGTGCACATCGACGGGGAACTGGTCGAGGCGTCACCGGCGGCCGAGCTGCCCATGGCGCAGCGGTACTTCCTCTTCTGAAGGCGGGGTTGCGATGTCGCGCGCGGCGCTTCTCGTCCTGGCCGACGGCCGCTTCCCCGCCGGCGGTCACGCGCACTCCGGCGGGGCCGAGGCGGCGGTCAAGGCCGGGCGGATCAGCGGGGCGGCGAGCCTCGCGGACTTCTGCCGGGGGCGGCTGCACACCTCGGGGCTGGTGGCCGCGGCCCTGTCGGCGGCCGCGGCGCTCGGGATCGACCCCGTCGCGCTGGACCGCGCCGCGGACGCCCGTACGCCGTCGCCCGCGCTGCGGCTCGCCGCGCGCAAGCTGGGGCGGCAGCTGATGCGGGCCGCCCGGACGACCTGGCCGTCCGCCGAGCTGGACGCCCTGGGCCGGGAGTTCCCCAAGGGCGCCCACCAGCCGGTGGTGCTCGGGCTGGCGGCCCGGGCGGCGGGCCTGGGACCGGTCGACGCGGCGTACTGCGCGGCGTACGAGAGCGTCAGCGGACCGGCCACGGCGACCGTGCGGTTGCTGAGCCTGGACCCCTTCGACGCGACGGGCGTGCTGGCCCGGCTGGCGCCGGAGGTGGACCGGGTCGCGGACCGGGCGGTGGAGGCGGCGCGCCGGGTCGTCGTCGAAGGAGTCGACGCCCTGCCGGCGGGGTCGGCGCCCCTGCTGGAGATCGGGGCGGAGGCGCACGCGGGGTGGCCGGTGCGGCTCTTCGCCTCCTAGCCGGCGGCCCGTCACCCACCGCGTCGAATCAGTCGGACAAGAACGTAGGAGCCGTACATGCACCTCGACCACAGCCACAGCCATGACGGACCGGCCGCCGTCGGTGCCGACGCGCACCGCCCCGACGGCAGCCGCCGCGCCCTGCGCATCGGCCTCGGCGGGCCCGTGGGGTCCGGGAAGACCGCGACCGTCGCCGCGCTCTGCCGGGCGCTGCGGGACGAGCTGTCCCTCGCCGTCGTCACCAACGACATCTACACCCGGGAGGACGCCGAGTTCCTGCTCCGGGAAGCCGTGCTGCCGCCCGAGCGGATCACCGCCGTGGAGACGGGAGCCTGCCCGCACACCGCGATCCGGGACGACATCTCCGCCAACCTGGAAGCCGTCGAGGACCTGGAGGACGCCGTCGGCCCGCTGGACCTGGTGCTCGTGGAGTCCGGCGGGGACAACCTGACCGCGACCTTCTCCAAGGGGCTCGTCGACGCGCAGATCTTCGTGATCGACGTGGCCGGGGGCGATGACATCCCCCGCAAGGGCGGACCGGGCGTGACCACCGCCGACCTGCTCGTCGTCAACAAGACCGACCTCGCCCCGTACGTCGGATCCGACCTCGCCCGCATGGCCGCCGACGCCAAGGCGCAGCGGGCCGAACTGCCGGTCGTCTTCCAGTCGCTGCGCAGCGAGGCCGGGGTGGCCGACGTCGCCGCGTGGGTGCGCGCGCAGCTCGCCGCCTGGGCGGCATGAGCGTGAGCGGCTCCGCCGGGGTGCGGTCCGTCGCGAGGATCCTGGCCCGGGACGACGGACGGGGCGGGACCTCCCTGCCCGTGCTGGAGAGCGACGGGCCCCTGGCGCTGCGGCGCACCCGGGCCGGCGGCAGCGAGGCGCGGGCCATGCTGGTCGGCGCGATGAGCGGACCGCTGGGCGGTGACCACTTCACCGTGGAGGCCCGGGCGGAGGAGGGCGCGCGGCTGTCCGTCGGATCGGCCGCCGCCACCATCGCGCTGCCCGGGCAGGCGAAGGGCGAGGCGCGCTACGACGTCCGGCTCGACGTCGCCGATGGAGCCGAACTGCACTGGCTGCCCGAGCAGTTGATCTCCGCGCAGGCCAGCGACCTGTACGTCACGACCCGTGCCGAAGTCGCCGCCACGGGCCGGCTGGTCCTGCGCGAGGAGCAGGTGCTCGGACGGTCCGGTGAGACGCCCGGGCGGCTGACGAGCCGGCTGACCGTGCGGGTCGCCGGCCGGGTGGTGCTCGACCAGGAACTGGCGTGCGGTCCCGGCGCGCCGGGCGGCTGGGACGGCCCCGCCGTGCTCGCGGGACACCGGGCGGTGGGACAGCTCGTCGTCGTACGGCCCGAGTTCGCCGCCGAACCGGTGCCGGCCCGGTCCCTGGGCGAGGGGGCCTGTCTCGTGCCGCTCGCCGGGCCCGCCGCGCTGGTGACCGCCGTGGCGCCGGACGCCCTGCGGCTGCGGCGGCTGCTCGACGAGGCCCTGGCCTCCCTCGCCTGACCGTCCGTAGAGCAGACGCGGTTCTCCGTTTATCGGATTGGCAAAGAAGGTCACCACCCCCTGTTCTCAGGCGCCTCCCAGCCGAGAGGATCCCCCGTACTGATCGCAACTTCGTGCGGGGAGGTCCCACTTGAGGGGTACGAGACCGAAGAGGCGGGTGGCGGCGCTCGGTTCGGCCGGCGCGCTCGTCACGGCCACGCTGATAGCCGGCGCCGTCGCGGCGCCCACGGCGAACGCGAGCGCGGGCAGCGGCCCCGGCCAGGACCGTGAGGCCCGGGGCGCCGCCATCGCCGCCGACCGGGCCGCGAAGGCCGGCATCGACTGGCAGGACTGCCCCGCCGACTGGAACCTGGCCAAGCCGATCCAGTGCGGGTACGTCACCGTGCCGCTCGACTACGCCAAGCCGTACGGCAAGCAGATCAAGCTCGCCGTCGACCGCATCGGCAACACAGGCACCAAGGACGAGCGGCAGGGCGCGCTCATCTACAACCCCGGCGGCCCCGGCGGCTCCGGACTGCGCTTCCCGACCCGGGTCACCGGCAAGAACCCCATCTGGGCCAACACGGCCAAGGCGTACGACTTCGTGGGCTTCGACCCGCGCGGCGTCGGCAAGTCCACGCCCATCTCCTGCGTCGACCCGCAGGAGTTCGTCAAGGCGCCCAAGATGGACCCGGTGCCCGACTCCGAGGCCGACAAGCTCGCCCAGCGCAAGCTGGCCCGCGAGTACGCCGACGGCTGCTACGAGCGCAGCGGCTGGATGCTGCCGCACATGACCACGCCGAACACCGCGCGCGACCTCGACGTCATCCGCGCCGCCCTCGGCGAGAAGAAGCTCAACTACCTCGGCGTCTCCTACGGCACCTACCTCGGCGCCGTCTACGGCACCCTCTTCCCCGGCCACGTGCGCCGCATGGTCGTCGACAGCGTCGTCAACCCGTCCCGGGAGAAGATCTGGTACCAGGCCAACCTGGACCAGGACGTCGCCTTCGAGGGCCGCTGGAAGGACTGGCAGGACTGGGTCGCCAAGAACGACGCGACCTACCACCTCGGCGACACCCGCGCCGAGGTCCAGCAGCAGTGGCTGAAGCTGCGCGCCACCGCGAAGAAGAACCCGATCGGCGGGGTCGTCGGCCCGGCCGAGCTGATCTCCTTCTTCCAGGGCGCCCCGTACTACGACTCCCAGTGGGCCCCGGTCGCCTCGGTCTTCAGCAAGTACGTCGCCGGGGACACCCAGGCGCTGGTCGACGCCGCCGCCCCCGACCTGTCGGACACCGCGGGCAACGCCGCCTCGGAGAACGGCAACGCCGTGTACACGGCCGTCGAGTGCGCCGACGCCAAGTGGCCCACCAGCTGGCAGCGGTGGGACCGCGACAACACGCGGCTCCACCGGGACTACCCGTTCCTGACCTGGGCCAACGCGTGGATGAACCTCCCGTGCGCCACCTGGCCGGTCAAGCAGCAGACGCCGCTGGACGTGAAGACCGGCAAGGGCCTGCCGCCGGTGCTGATCGTGCAGTCCGAGCGGGACGCGGCCACCCCGTACGAGGGTGCCGTCGAACTGCACAAGCGGTTCAAGGGCTCCCGCCTGATCACCGAGAAGGACGCGGGCTCCCACGGCGTCACCGGCCTCGTCAACCCGTGCGTCAACACCCGGGTGGACAGCTACCTGCTCACCGGCAAGCTCGACGGCGCGGACGTGACGTGCGCGCCGCACGCCACGCCGAAGCCGTAGCGGCCGACCGTACGGCGGGAAGGGGCGGCCGGAGCACCGGCCGCCCCTTCCTCATGCCTGCCGGGCCGCGAACCAGGCGTCCTCCGCCGCGTAGTCGAAGAGGTCCGGGTAGATCCGCGCGAGGGCGGGGAACGCCTCCCGCCAGTCCTGTTCGGAGAGCCGGCGGGTGAGCCAGTCGACCGTCTCCGGCAGGCTGTCGGCGTAGGACACGACCGGCCGGTAGCCCAACTCCCGCTCCGCCGCGGACATGTCGCACACCACGGGCAGGGGTGTCGACCAGGGCGAACGGCCCACGGACGGCGCCGGCTCGGGCCCGTCCAGCAGGACGGTGTCCGTCTCCACGCCCATGACCGCGTCGATCGCCGCCCCGATCTCCGACACCGTCGGCGGGTGCGGATCGCAGGCGTTGAGCGCGCGCGAGCCCGGCCGGGCCGCCGCCAGCCGGATCAGCTCGGCGATGTTGCGGGCGGCCGCCGGGTGGAACAGGCTCTCGCCCCGGTGGGCGAGCACGCGCCTGCGCCGGCCGTCGAGGTTCCTTTTCACGAAGTACAGCTCGCGGGGGAGCGGGCTGCGGGGACCGTGGACCGCGCCGGCGCGCAGCAGCGTGGTGGGCAACCGGTCGCCCGCCGCGAGGAGTTCCTGCTCCAGAGCGGCCTTGCCGGTGCTGTACGTGGCGTCCCCCGGCGGGACCGTCGGCTGGTCCTCCCCGATCGGCACGGGATACTCCGGGAAGCCGTCCGGCTCGTCCATCGTGTCGAAGCCCCGGCCCTTGCCGTCCTCGTAGACCGACACCGTGGACACGACCACGGCCGAGCCGATCCGGTCGGCCAGGCGCGTCAACTGCCGGGCGTGCCGGGCCCCGTAGGCGACGACGTCGACCACGAGAGCGCAGCCGTCGCCGATCAGCTCGGCCAGCGCCGCGTCGTCCTCGCGGTCCAGCCGCTCCGCCCGCACTCCCTCGGGCCAGTCCTCGTCCCGGCCGCCGCCGCGTGAGGCTGCCGTCACCTCCCAGCCGTCCCGCGCCAGCGCCGCCACCGCCGGCCGCCCGATCTGCCCGGTTGCCCCGATCACCACAGCACGTCTCATGCCGTGACCGTAGAGCGCGGGGGAGAGCCGGGGCCCGGGGTTCTGCCGACAGCAGACCTCAACCGAGGGGCATGCGGGGGAACTTCCGCTCCTTCGCGGCGGCGGCCTCCTCGGCCTTCACGACGGCCGCGTACTGGTCGACGTACTCCTGCTCGGACAGCGAGAGGATCGCGTACATGATCTCGTCGGTGATGGCGCGCAGGATGGCCTTCTCGTTCTCCATGCCCTCGTACCGGGAGAAGTCGAGGGGCTCGCCGAAGCGGATCACCACGGGGTGGATGTTGGGGATGACCTTGCCGGGCGGCTGCGCCTCGAAGGTGCCGATCATGGCGCAGGGCACCACCGGGACGCCGGCCTTCAGGGCCATCACCGCGACACCGACCTTGCCCTTGTAGAGCCGGCCGTCGTGCGAGCGCGTGCCCTCGGGGTAGATGCCGAGCAACTCGCCCTTGCTCAGCACGCCGAGGCCCTCGCGGATCGCGGCCTGGCCCGCGTCCTTGCCGGAGCGGTCGACCGGGATCTGCCCCGCGCTGCGGAAGAACGAGGCCGTCAGGCGGCCCTTGATGCCCGGTCCCGTGAAGTACTCGGCCTTCGCGAGGAAGGTGATGCGCCGCTTGAGAACCGCGGGCATCAGGAAGTGGTCCGAGAACGACAGGTGATTGCCGGCGATGATGGCGGCGCCCTCCGACGGCACGTGCTCCAGGCCCTCTATTCGAGGCCGGAAGACCAGTCTGAGCAGCGGGCCCAGCAGCACGTATTTCAGCAGGTAATAGAACAAAGCGGGCGCTCCTCGACTCTCGCGGTGGACTCAACCGCCGCGTTCCAGCAGGTCAACCGGCATGTCGTGGGGTGTCAGTGTAGGTGCAGGGGCAGCCGCCGGGCACCTCGTGCGCCGGTACCGCACAGATCCTTTGCCGATTGACTGACGGTCAGTCAGGCGGGTGTGTGCGGTGGTGCTCCTGCGCCTGGGAGACGTCAGAGGGGCCGGTGTGCTGCTCCGTACGGGTGACCGGCGGGCCGGGACCCCGCCGAGTACCCTGCGACCTATGCGGATCTCTGTTTCCTCGGACATGGACGAGCCCGTCGCCCGCTCCCTCGTGGCCGCGCTGCGCGACCGGGGACACGAGGTGCGCCCGCACGGCGCGCTGCGCCCCGGGGACGACCCGCAGTGGGCGGTCTGCTCCGAGGCCGCGGCCCGCGAGGTCGCCGACGGGACGGCCGACCAGGCCGTGGTGTGCTGCTGGACGGGCACGGGCGCGTCGATCGCCGCCAACAAGGTGCCCGGCGTACGGGCGGCGCTGTGCACGGACGCCTACACCGCTGACGGGGCCCGCCGCTGGAACGACGCCAACGTGCTGGCGCTCAGCCTGCGGCTGACGTCCGAACCGCTGCTGAAGGAGATCCTCGACGCGTGGTTCGGGGCCGAGCCCAGCGCGGACGCCGAGGACCGGCAGAACGTGGACCGCGTCCGGCTGCTCGACCACGGCAGGACCCGCAGGTAGGGCCGGACGACGGGCCCTGGATCTACAGCCGCACGATGATGAGCGCCGTGTCGTCGGTGGCGCCGCCGGGCGGCAGCAGCTCCAGCAGGACGGTGTCGGCGAGGGTCTCCGGGTCCTGGTCGCGGTGGTCGCGCAGGGCGTCGGCGAGCCGGGCCAGGCCCACGTCGATGTCCTCGCGGCGCCGTTCGACCAGGCCGTCGGTGTAGAGCACCAGCGTGGCGCCCGGCGTGAACGTGGTGTCCGCCTGGGGCCTGGGAATCGGGTCGGGGCGGGCGTCGAGCGGTGTGTCGGTGGCCCGGTCGAGGAACTCGGTGCGGCCGTCGGGGTGGACCAGCACCGGCGGGAGATGGCCGGCGCTGCTGTAGCTGACGGTGTTCCGGTCGAAGTCGATGAACGTCGTCACCGCGGTCGCCGACTCGGCCCCGTCGACCACGTTCGCGTACCGCCCCAGCACGTCCAGGGCCTGCGCCGGGCCCTCCGCGACCCGGGAGGCCGCGCTGAGCGCGCTGCGCAGCTGGCCCATGACCCCGGCGGCCGCCAGCCCGTGCCCGACCACGTCGCCCACGGACACGCCGATCCGGTTGCCGCCCACCAGGTCGACGAGGTCGTACCAGTCCCCGCACACGTTGAGCGCGCCCACCGCCGGCCGATAGCGGACGGCGGCCCGGTGGTGGTGGCGGACCTGGCGGCCGGCCGGCAGCATCGCCTCCTGCAGGGCCAGCGCCACCTCCCGCTCCCGGGAGTGCGCGAGGCGCAGCCGCTCGTTCAGCTCCTGGAGCTCCCGGGCGCGGGTGTACAGCTCGGCCTCCAGCACCCGCGCGCGGCTGTTCCGGCCCGCCCGGTTCCCGCCCGAGCGGCCCCGGGCCCGGATCAGCTCCGTGACCTCCTCGACGCGGTGCACGATCAGCATCACCTTCCCGTCGGGGCCCAGCAGCGGCGCGTTCACCGGGCTCCAGTAGCGCTCTTCCCACTCCCCGGGGCGCTCGGGGTCCTGGACGTCGTAGCGCTGGAGCGCCATGGTGTCGCGCTCGCCGGTGGCCAGGACGCGGTAGAGCGAGGCCTCCAGGTTGCGCACGCCCGTCGCGGCCGGGTCGTTGGGGTTGTCCGGGAAGACGTCGAACAGATAGCGGCCGACCAGCTGCTCGCGGGGGCGGCCGGAGACGCGGACGAACTCCTCGTTGACGTCCGCGTACACGAGCGCGGGTGTCAGGAGCGCCACCATGCCGGGCAGGGCCTGGAACACCGCCGCGTAGTCGATCGCCGTATCCGCCATGGCTGCCGCCTCACCGCTGCCGGGATCACACCAGTTTCCCACGGTATGTACGAAGCGGGACCCGATATCACGCCGGGAGATCCGTCAGGGACTGCTCGGCCCAGATGATCTTCCCCTCGGGGATGAACCGCGTGCCCCACCGCTGGGTGAGCTGGGAGACCAGCAGCAGTCCGCGCCCGCCCTCGTCCGTGGTGCGGGGGTGGCGCAGATGGGGCGCGGTCGCGCCGCCGTCGAAGACCTCGCAGACCAGGGCCCGCTCGCGGATCAGCCGGAGCCGGATCGGCCCGTCCGAGTACCGCATGGCGTTGGTGACCAGCTCGCTCACCACCAGTTCCGTGGTGAAGACCAGCTCCTCCAGGCCCCAGCGCGAAAGCTGCCGGGTGGCCGCGCGGCGGGCCTCGGCGACGACGGCCGGGTCGCAGGGCAGGTCCCAGGCCGCGACCTGGTCGGCGCCGAGACGTTTCGTCCGGGCCATCAGCAGCGCCACGTCGTCGTACGGGCGCGCCGGGACCAGCGCGTCGACCACGGCCCTGCAGTGCGCGTCGAGCGGCCCCGCCCGCTCCAGCGCCCTGCGCAGCCGCTCCCGGCCCGCGTCGACCGCCCAGGTCTCGCCACGGGCCAGCAGCCCGTCGGTGTGCAGCGCCAGCGTGCTGCCCTCCGCCAGGGACAGCTCGACCGCCTCGAAGGGCGGGCCGCCCACACCGAGCGGCGGCCCCTGCGGGAGATCGACGAACGAGACCGAACCGTCGGGCAGGACCACGGCCGGCGCGGGGTGGCCCGCGGCGGCCATCGCACACCGGCCGTCGACGGGGTCGTAGACGACGTACAGGCACCCGGAGCCCACGGACTGCCCGCTGCCGGTGCCCGCCGCGCCCGGCTCGACGCCCTGCTCCCGCGCCGAGCGCGCCACCAGGTCGTCGAGGTGGGCCAGCACCTCCTCGGGCGTCAGGTCCAGCGCGGCCAGCGTCCGCACGGCGGTCCGCAGCTGCCCCATGGCCGCGGCGGCGTCGATGCCGTGCCCGGGGACCTCGCCCACGACGAGCGCCACGCGCGCCCCGGACAGCGGGATGAGGTCGTACCAGTCGCCGCCCAGGCCGGTCAGCTCGTCCGCCGGCCGGTAGCACGCGGCCACCTCGACGGCGTCCTGCTCGGGCAGCCGGTGGGGGAGCAGACTGCGCTGCAGGACGAGCGCGGCGTCGCGCTCGCGCGTGTAGCGGCGGGCGTTGTCCACGCAGACGGCCGCCCGGGCGACGAGGTCCTCGGCCAGGCGCAGGTCCTCCTCGTCGAAGGGCTCCCGGCGGTCGCGCCGGAAGAAGGAGGTGACGCCCAGGGTGGTCCCACGGGAGCGGATCGGCACGGTCATCGCGCTCTGCGGCCCCGGCTCCAGGAAGGCGGCCCGCCGGTCACCCGGGACGTCCTCGGCCCACTCCCGGGCCGGCGGATCGAGCCGCTCCGCACGCCAGGACCGTCCCGTGGCCAGGGAGCGGGCCGGGGGCGACCCGGCCAGATAGGCCACGGCGTCGCCGATCCCGACGGCCGTCTCCGGCAGGCCGTCCTCCGTCGAACGGTGTCCGGCCCGGCGCAGTGCCGGCGCTTCCGTGTCCGCGAACGGCCCCGGAGCCGGCTCGGCCCCGCGCAGCACCGTCTCCAGCAGGTCCACGGTGACGAAGTCGGCCAGTCCCGGCACGGCCACGTCCGCCAGTTCCTGCGCCGTGCGCACCAGGTCCAGGCTGCGGCCGATGCTCTGCCCCGCCCGGTCGAGCAGCGCCAGCCGCTGCCGGGCGCGGTGCCGCTCGGTCATGTCGACGACCGTGTAGTACACGCCTATCGGGCGGCCCCGGTCGTCCTCGAGCCGGGTGAAGGACAGCATGTGCGCGGTCTCGCGCAGCGGCGCCGACCGGATCTGGCCCACGTGCTCGTACCCGACCACGGCCTCCCCGGTCTCCAGCACGTGCCGCATCTGCGCCTCGACCGCCTGGGCGTCCATGCCTGGCTGCACGTCCGCGAAGCGCAGGCCCAGCCGGCGCGGTGCCGGTCCGCCGCCGAACTGCTCCAGGGCGGTGTTCGACCACACGAAACGCAGGTCCGTGTCCACGATCGCGATCCCGACCGGGGCGTCGGACACCATCCGCTCCAGCACCGTGCGGCTCATGTCCCAGCCGGGCGCGTCGGCCAGCTCCGACAGCAGCACCAGCCAGCGCGAGCCGCCGTGGGCCTCGTCGGCCGAGGTGATCCGGGCCATGACCCGCACCGGCTGCCCGTCCCGGCGGCGGACCGTCAGCAGCCCCGTCCAGCCGCCGTCCCTGCGGCACCGCTCGACCAGGTCCGGCACGCGCTGCGCGTCCTCGGCGGTCAGCAGGTCGGCCAGCTTCCTGCCGACCGCCTCGGACGCCGGGTACGCCAGCAGCCGCCGGGCGGCGCCGGTCCAGCCCGTCACCACGCCCTGCGGATCGAGCAACAGGGGCGCGGCGTCGGCCACGTCGAACCGTTGCCGGCCAACGCCGTACTCCTCGTGTGCGCCCACGGCCGACCTCTCTGTCGCTGAGAGTGGTCTACCACCTCTTGCACCAATCTTCACCCTTCCCGCAGGAGCGGGCGGCTTGGACGGGGCCGGTCGGGCGGCTGCGGGAGGGGTGGCCGGGCCGGTTGCGCGGAGCGGGCGGCGGCTCCGAGGAGGTCGGTCGGTGGGCCGGTGCGGGCCGAGCGCGCGCTCGCTCGGCCCGTGGAGGTCAGTCCCGTTGCACGAGTACCTTCTCCAGGGCCCCGAGCGCCCCTTCGAGTTCCTCGCCGGTGATGGTGAGCGGCGGTGCCAGGCGGATCGTCGAGCCGTGGGTGTCCTTCGCCAGGATCCCCTCCCGCATGAGGCGCTCGCTGATCTCGCGCCCCGTGCCGAGCGCGGGGTCGACGTCGACGCCCGCCCACAGGCCGCGCGAGCGGAAGCCGACCACGCCCTTGCCGACCAGCCGCGCCAGGCCCTCGCGCAGGACCACGCCCAGTTCGGCCGCCCGGCGCTGGAACTCGCCCGTCTCCAGCAGTTCGACCACCGCCGTGCCGACCGCCGCCGCCAGCGGGTTGCCGCCGAAGGTCGAGCCGTGCTCGCCCGGGTGCAGCACCCCGAGCACCTCCCGGCGCCCCACCACCGCCGACACCGGCACGATGCCGCCGCCCAGCGCCTTGCCCAGCAGCACCACGTCCGGGACCACCGACTCGTGCTCGACCGCCAGGGTGCTGCCCGTCCGGCCGAGCCCGGACTGGATCTCGTCCGCCACGAACAGACAGCCCTTGCGGCGGGTCAGCTCGCGCACGCCGGCCAGGTAGCCGTCGTCCGGGACGATCACCCCGGCCTCGCCCTGAATCGGCTCGATCAGCACCGCCGCCGTCGTCTCGTCGACCGCCTCCTCGATGGCGGCCAGGTCGTTGTACGGCACGATCCGGAAGCCCGGGGTGAACGGCCCGAAGCCGGTCCGGGCGGTCTCGTCCGTGGAGAAGCTGACGATCGTCGTCGTCCGGCCGTGGAAGTTGTCCGCCGCCACCACGATCGTGGCCCGGTCCGCCGGGACGCCCTTGACGTCGTAGGCCCACTTGCGGGCCACCTTCACGCCGCTCTCGACCGCCTCCGCGCCGGTGTTCATGGGCAGCACCATGTCCTGCCCGGTCAGCGCGGCCAGCCGCTCGGCGAACTCCGCCAGCCGGTCGTTGTGGAAGGCCCGGGAGGTCAGGGTCAGCCGGTCGAGCTGGTGGTGGGCCGCCTCGACCAGCGCCGGGTGCCGGTGGCCGAAGTTGAGCGCCGAGTACCCGGCCAGCATGTCGAGGTAGCGACGGCCCTCCACGTCCTCCACCCAGGTGCCCTCGGCGCGGGCGACGACCACGGGCAGCGGGTGGTAGTTGTGCGCGAGGACCGGCTCCTCCGCGCGGATCAGCTCCGCGGAGCCGCGGCTCCGCTGCGCGGCGGGGGTCTGCTGCGAGCCCTGGGTGCGGACGGGTGCGGTCATGAGCGGATCTCCCGGATCTCCTGGGTGCAGCACTTGATGCCGCCACCGGCCTTGCGGAACTCGGACAGGTCGACGGGGACGGGGACGTAGCCGCGGTCGGCCAGCTGCCCGGCCAGGCCCGTCGCCCCCGGCGAGACGAACACGTGGCGCCCGTCGGAGACGGAGTTGAGCCCGAACGCCAGCGCGTCCTCGCGGGTGGCGAGCACCGCGTCCGGGTACAGCCGGGCCAGCACCTCGCGGCTGCCCGGCGAGAACGCCTCGGGGTAGTAGGCGATGTTCCCGTCGTGCCCCTCGTCGAGGACGAACAGCGCCGTGTCCAGGTGGTAGAAGTACGGATCCACCAGCGTCAGGCTGATCACCGGCCTCCCGAAGTACTCCTGCACCTCACTGTGGGCCTCCCGGGTCGTACGGAAGCCCGTCCCGGCCAGGATCCAGCGCCCGGCCGGCACCAGATCGCCCTCGCCCTCGCAGACCGACTCGGGGTGGTACACCTCGTAGCCCTCCGTCTTGAACCACGCCTCGTACGGCACGGACTCGGGACGGCGCTCGGGCGCGTGGAAGAGGGAGCCGAAGACGCGGCCGTCGACGACGACCGCCGCGTTCGCGGCGAAGACCATGTCGGGCAGGCCGGGCACGGGTTTCACAGTGTCCACGGTATGGCCGTGGGCCCGGTAGGCGTCGACCAGCGCCTGCCACTGGTCCAGGGCGCGGAGCACGTCGACGGGTTCGTCGGGGTGCATCCACGGGTTGATCGCGTACTGCACGGCGAAGTGTCTGGGTTCGCAGACGAGGTAGCGCCGCCGGCGCGGCACACGGGAGTCGGGCACAGAGGGGTCCCTCCGCTTCCTCACGGTGTGTGACTGGGGGTTGACACAACGGTAGGAACTGCCGGAGGGGGACGACAAGAAACAAAGGTTGCGCGTGCGCGCAGGAACGCTGCGTCTTACGGCCGGTCAGCGCACGTCTGCTGCGCCGCCGGGGGGCTCCTCCGGCGCGGCCTGGCTGGCCCCCGCCTCCGGGCTCTCCGGGAGCAGATGCGACAGCACCATCACGCTGATCGTCTTCCGGATGAACGGCTCCTGGCGGATCCGCTCCAGCACCTCCTCGAAGTGCTCCACGTCCCGGGCCCGCACGTGCAGCAGCGCGTCCGCGCCGCCGGTCACGGTCATCGCCGCGGTGATCTCCGGGTAGTCGCGCACGACCTCCGCCAGCCGCCGCGGCGGCGCCGCGCCCTCGCAGTACACCTCGACGTAGGCCTCCGTGCGCCAGCCCAGCGCCGACGGCTTCACCGTGGCCGTGAACCCCGTGATCACGCCCGCCTCGCGCAGCCGGTCGACCCGCCGCTTGACCGCCGTGGCCGACAGCCCGATCGCCGTGCCGATCTCCGCGAACGACGTCCTGGCGTTCGCCATCAACGCGGTGATGATCTTCCGGTCGAGTTCGTCGAACGCCGCGGACGACCTGCTGTTCATGCGGGCACTGTATCCACGTGTCCGAACAGCGGGGATCGCCCTACACTCCGGGTTCATGCTGCGCGCCCTGGCTGTCGACGACGAACGCCCCTCGCTCGAGGAACTGCTCTACCTGCTGCAGGCCGACCCCCGCATCGGCAGCGCGGAGGGCGCAGGCGACGCGACCGAGGCCCTGCGCCGCATCAACCGTGCCCTGGAATCCGGCCCCGGCGGGCCCGAGGCGATCGACGTCGTCTTCCTCGACATCCAGATGCCCGGCCTCGACGGGCTCGACCTGGCCCGGCTGCTCACCGGCTTCGCCCGGCCGCCGCTCGTCGTGTTCGTCACCGCCCACGAGGACTTCGCCGTGCAGGCCTTCGACCTCAAGGCCGTCGACTACGTCCTCAAGCCCGTCCGCAAGGAACGCCTCGCCGAGGCCGTCCGCCGGGCCGCCGAGCTGCGCGGCGCGGCCCCGCGCATACCCGTCAGCGAACCCGACCCGGACCACATACCCGTCGAGCTGGGCGGCGTGACCCGGTTCGTCGCCGTCGACGACATCACCCACGTCGAGGCCCAGGGCGACTACGCCCGCCTGCACACCGACAAGGGCAGCCACCTGGTGCGCATCCCGCTGTCCACCCTGGAGGAGCGCTGGCGCTCCCGCGGCTTCGTCCGCATCCACCGCCGCCACCTCGTCGCCCTGCGCCACATCGGCGAACTCCGCCTCGACGCCGGCACCGTCAGCGTCCTCGTCGGCTCCGAGGAACTCCAGGTCAGCCGGCGCCACACGCGCGAACTGCGCGACCTGCTCATGAGGAGGCCGTGACGGTGCCCCAGGACCACACCGAGCGCCGCGTCGTCGTCACCGGCCCGCCCCGCCAGACCCGACGGACCTCCTCGGGCTACTACCGCCCGCGCACCGAGATCGACGAACAGACCACCCTCGGCCACACCTACGTCCGCTCCCTGATGCGCACCCAGCTGCGCGCCGCCCTCACCGTCTTCGCCATCCTCGGCCTGCTCGTCGGCCCGCTCCCGCTGCTGTTCGCCGCCCTGCCCGACGCCCGCCGCCTGGAGTGGGCCGTCCTCGGCTTCGGCCTCTACCTCCCCCTGGTCCTGCTCGCCCGCTGGTACGTCCGCCGCGCCGAACGCAACGAGCGCGACTTCGTCCGCCTCGTCGAAGACCGCTGACCCCGCCCCCATGAACTCCAGCTACGCCGTCCCCGCCGTCGCCCTGGTCGTCGTCGCCACGGTCCTCGTCGGCGCCTTCGGCCTGCGCATCTCCCGCACCACCTCCGACTTCTACGTCGCCTCCCGCACCGTCGGCCCCCGCCTCAACGCCGCCGCCATCAGCGGCGAGTACCTCTCCGCCGCGTCCTTCCTCGGCATAGCGGGCCTCGTCCTGGTCCAGGGCCCCGACATGCTCTGGTACCCGGTCGGCTACACCGCCGGCTACCTCGTCCTGCTGCTCTTCGTCGCCGCCCCGCTGCGCCGCTCCGGCGCCTACACGCTCCCCGACTTCGCCGAGGCCCGCCTCGCCTCCCAGGCCGTACGGCGGCTCGCCGGAGCCTTCGTCGTCGGCGTCGGCTGGCTCTACCTGCTGCCCCAGCTCCAGGGCGCCGGGCTCACCCTGACGGTGCTGACCGGGGCGCCCGACTGGCTCGGCGGCGTGATCGTCGCCGTCGTCGTCACCGCCACCGTCGCCGCCGGCGGCATGCGCAGCATCACCTTCGTCCAGGCCTTCCAGTACTGGCTGAAGCTCACCGCGCTGCTGGTCCCGGCCCTGTTCCTGGTCCTCGCCTGGCAGAGCGACGGCGCCCCCCGGAACGCCTTCGACGAACCGGCCACCTTCCGCGAGCAGCGCGTGGTCCGCGTCGACGACAGCGTCGACCTGAAGCTGGAGCGGCCGCTGACCGTCACGGTCACCGGCACCGTCGACGGCCGCGCCCACACCGACACGCGCCTCGACCTGCCGGCCGGCACCCACCACATCGAACGCGGCACCCGGCTCACCTTCGCCGAGGGCGCGACCGTCCCCGCGGCCGAGCGAAGCGCCGGCGGCGACCTGTCCCCGTCGCAGGCCGAGAGCCGCGCGGAACGCCCGCTGTACGCCACGTACGGGCTGATCCTCGCCACGTTCCTCGGCACCATGGGCCTGCCGCACGTCGTGGTCCGCTTCTACACCAGCCCGCACGGCGTCGCCGCCCGCCGCACCACCGTCGCGGTCCTCGGCCTGATCGGCGCCTTCTACCTCCTGCCCCCCGTCTACGGCGCCCTGGGCCGCCTCTACGCCCCCGAACTGACCCTCACCGGGGACCCGGACGCCGCCGTCCTCCTGCTGCCCGACCGGATGATCGGGGGAGTGGGCGGCGACCTCCTCGGAGCCCTGGTCGCGGGCGGCGCCTTCGCCGCGTTCCTGTCCACGGCCTCCGGCCTGACCATGGCCGTCGCGGGCGTCCTCACCCAGGACGTGCTGCCGTCCCGGGGCGTCAGACACTTCCGGCTCGGGACGGTCCTCGCGATGGCCATGCCCCTCGCGGCGAGCGTCCTGGTCGGCGGGCTCCCCGTCGCCGACGCCGTCGGGCTCGCCTTCGCCGTCTCCGCGTCCTCGTTCTGCCCGCTGCTCGTCCTCGGCATCTGGTGGCGGCGGCTGACCCCGCCCGGCGCGGCGGCGGGGATGCTGGTCGGCGGCGGCTCGGCCCTGCTCGCCGTCGCCGCGACCATGGCGGGCTACCCGGGCGAGGGCGCCGCCCTGCACGCCCTGCTCGCCTGGCCCGCCCTGTGGTCGGTGCCGCTGGGCTTCCTCACCATGATCCTGGTCTCCCTGGCCACCCCCGGCCGGGTCCCGCCGGGCACGGCCGCCGTCCTGGCCCGCTTCCACCTGCCCGAGGAACTGCGCACGGAGGTGACGGCATGAGCGACTTCCTGGCCGGCCTGTGCGTCGCCGTCCTCCCGGTCCTGGCCCTCGGCGTCTGGCTGGGCCGGCGCACCGCCCGGGCCAAGAGCCTCGCCGGCCTCGGCACCCCCGTCGAGCACGCCACCTTCGAGACCCTGCACACCGCCTCCCTCGCCGCGCCCCCGCTCAGGGCGGGCCTGACCGAGGAGACCGCCCGCAAGTCCGCCCGCAAACTGCGCTCCCTGCTCGGCACCGACGCCCTCTGCCTCACCGACCGCGAACAGGTCCTGGTCTGGGACGGCGACGGCGCCCACCACCGCACCCAGATCATGGAACGCCTCGCGGGCCCCCTGGACACCGGCCGGGGCGAGGCCTTCGCCCTGACCTGCGACCGCCTGGACTGCTCGGTGCGCTGGGCGGTCGTCGCCCCGCTCACCGTCGACGACCGCGTCCACGGCGCCCTGGTCGCCTGCGCGCCCCGCGAGTCCGCCGTCCTGGTCCGGGCCGCCGGCGAGGTCGCCCGCTGGGTGTCCGTGCAACTGGAACTGGCGGACCTCGACCAGTCCCGCACCCGCCTCATCGAGGCCGAGATCAAGGCCCTGCGCGCCCAGATCTCCCCGCACTTCATCTTCAACTCGCTCGCGGTGATCGCCAGCTTCGTCCGCACCGACCCCGAGCGCGCCCGCGAGCTGCTCCTGGAGTTCGCCGACTTCACCCGCTACTCGTTCCGCCGGCACGGCGACTTCACCACCCTCGCCGACGAGCTGCACGCCATCGACCACTACCTGGCACTCGTCCGGGCACGCTTCGGCGAACGCCTCTCCGTCACCCTCCAGATCGCCCCGGAGGTACTGCCCGTCGCCCTGCCCTTCCTGTGCCTCCAGCCGCTCGTCGAGAACGCCGTCAAGCACGGCCTGGAGGGCAAGGCCGTCTCCTCGGGCAAGTGCCACATCCAGATCACCGCCCAGGACGCGGGCGCCGAGGCCCTCGTCGTCATCGAGGACGACGGCGCCGGCATGGACCCCGACCTGCTGCGCCGCATCCTCGCCCGCGAGGTCAGCCCCTCGGGCGGCATAGGGCTCTCCAACGTCGACGACCGGCTCCGCCAGGTCTACGGCGACGACCACGGCCTCGTCATCGAGACCGCCACGGGCGCGGGCATGAAGATCACCGTGCGGCTCCCCAAGTACCAGCCGGGCGTGCACTCGGCGGGCCGGCTGACCCGGGAGTGAGCCCTCAGGTGCTCTTCGTGGTGGCCACCATCCCCAGGGTGATCAGGCCCAGGACGACCCAGCCGAACCACAGCCAGCCGTTGCTGCCGAGCGCCACCGTGTAGGCCGTCACCACGACGAGGCCGCCGACGGTGAGCACTCCCATGGTCTTCGTCGAGTTTGAACCGTTCGTGGAACCGGGCATCGCAACACCCTCCTCATGGTTCGGTCCCCTCCATGGTGCCCCCGTTCTGCCTCCTGACGGTGCAGACGACGACATGAGTACCGGATTTCCAGGGACCCTCGCTGGTCCACGAACCGGCTTCGTAGACGGACGGATCGAAGCCGTAGTCGCGCGGGGGGACGTCCCGCGCGCACGCCGCGTCCGATGAGGTCCGCGCCTCGGCGAGCGTCACCTCCGCGCCCAGCCGGGTGAACCCGAGCACCTGTTCGTCGTACCGTCCGCCGCACGGCACCAGCCGCGCCTCCCGGTTCGAACGGACGTCCAGACAGTCGCGCTTCTGCATGGTCGCGGTGTCGGCAAACGGCGTACCGAACCTACGCCGCTCCCCGAGCGGCCCGTACAGCGGCCCGTGCGCGCCGAGCACCAGGCAGGCCGTCCGCCGCCCGGCCGCCTCGAACCCGGTGGCGCTCGGTACGAGGGCATGGCTGCGGACATCGGCGAGCCGCTCCCGCAGCTCCCGCGTCCGCTCCTCGCACCGGGCCGGACCCAGCTTCCGCGCCTCCGCCGCGGAGGCGGCCTCCACGAACGCCAGCACCTGCCCGTCGGGCGCCTTGTCCCGGCAGGTCGGATCCAGCGTCAGGCGGGGCGTCCCGGCGAAGCGGCTCCCGCCGGGCCAGTCGGCGAGCACACAGTCCCCGTCCGCGAGCGGCTTCCCCAGCCCGACGACGTCTCCGTACGGCGCCCCCGTCCCGCCGCCGTCCGCGCGGTCGCCCAGCGCGTACCAGACGCCGCCCAGGGCGAGGACCAGCCCGAGACCGCAGGCGGCGACGGCCCGCAGGGCGGGGGAGCGCCTGCGCCGCCGCGTACCGGACGCGGCGGCGACGGGTCCGAGGCCGCCCGGCCCGGCTCCCGCCTCCCAGGGGGACGGCGACCCGGGATCGGTCCTGGTCCGCTCGTACGCCTCGGACCGGGAGGCGACGAGCCCCGACAGCGCGGCCTCCGCCTCCGGCGCGGTCATCCGCAGGTCCGGGTCCTTGGCGAGCAGCCCGCGCAGCACGGGCTCCAGCGCACCGGCCCGCACCGGCGGGCGCGGTTCCTCCATGACCACCGCGGTGAGCGCCGCCAGGTGCGACTCCCGCTCGAAGGGGCTGCGGCCCTCGACACCGAAGTACAGCGTGCAGCCCAGCGAGAACAGGTCCGCGGCCGGCGTCGGCGTACCGCCGGAGGCGCGCTCCGGCGCCAGATACCCGGCCGTGCCGACCAGCACGGACGCCTTGGTGTACCGCGTCTCACCCGCGTCCGGCTGCACCGAGATGCCGTAGTCGGTGAGCAGGACCCGCCCGTGGGGCGCGCCCGTGCGGTCCGGCGCGAGCAGGATGTTCGCCGGCTTCACGTCCCGGTGCATCACGCCCCGCTCGTGCCCGGCGGTCAGCGCGTCCAGCACGGCGAGGCCGACCCGGGCGCACTCGGCCGGGGCGAGCGGTCCGCGCCGGGCGACCAGCTCCCGCAGGTCGACGGCGCCGGTCACGTACTCCATGACGATCCACGGCAGGCCCTCGTGCTCCAGCACGTCGTGCACCGTCACCACGTGCGGGTGGCCGCGCAGCCCGGCCGCGTGCCGGGCCTCCGCACGGGCCCGCGCGACCCGCGCCTCCCGCTCCTGACCGGCCTCGGCCGGGTCGCGGAACACGATCTCCTTCAGCGCGACCTCACAGGCCAGTCTCTGGTCGTGGGCCAGCCAGACGTGCCCCATGCCGCCGCTGCCGAGCCGCCGCAGCAGCAGATAGCGGCCGGCGACGACCCGGCCCGCTCCCGACGTCGCAGATCCTGAGGACATCCGGTGCCTCCCGGGGTCGGCGGGGGTGCTAAGGGGTGGCGCTCGATGCGGGTGTGGTGGTCGCCGGGGGCGGTGAGCTCGTGGTCTGCGGCGGTGAGCCGGAGGTCTGTGGCGGCGGGCTGGTCGCGCGCGGCGGTGAGCTGGTCGTCTGTGGCGGCGGACTGGGCGTACGTGGTGGTTCGCCGGTGGCCTTCGGCGGTGTGTCGGTGCCGGTGTCGGTCGGCGGTGAGCTGGTCGTCGCAGGCGGAGCACTGCTCCGTGGCGGGGCGGCACTCGTCGCGGGTGACCCGGACCCGGGTGACCCGGAACCGGGCGGCGCGGCACTCGACGAGGACGGTCCGGAGGACGGCGCGGTACTCGACCGGGGCCGCTGCGAGGGCGGTTCCTGACTCGTCGCACCCCCACTCGTCGGAGCGCCACTCGTAGGACCGCCACTCGTCGGCCCGGCCTCGGTCGGCCTGACCCCGGTCGGCCCGGCACTCGTCGGCGTACCGGAACCGGCCGGGGGAGCCGGGAGAGCCGGGGGAGTGGTGGCCACCCGCACCGTCACATACGCCCCGAACGGCAGCTCGGCCCCCGCCCCCGGCTCGGTCGAGACGACCCGCGCCCGGTCCGGCGGCAGCCCCTCACCCCCGTACGCGACCGCCAGTCCCGCATCGGACAGCCGCCGGCTCGCCTCCGCGAACGTCGTCCCTGCGAGCCGCGGCACGGCCCGCCGCTTCGTCGCGTCGAAGTCGGAGTCGGCCTCACCCGTCGTCCCGACGGGCCGCTGGATCCCCCGCTCCGCGTCCTCGACGTCGACGAGGGCGATCCGCTCCAGTTCCCGGGAAGCGGGCCGTACGACCACGACCTCGGAACGGTCGTAGCCCTGCCACTTCTCGTTGCCGTCCTCGAAGGTGACCGATATCCGGCTCGTGTCGCCCTCGAAAGGCCGCAGGGGATTTCCGCACGAACATTTGACCGACGGAAGTCCCTTCTCGTCGACGAGTACCGCGATTCCCGCCTGGAGCAAGGCACGGAAGGGAACGGCCTTTCCCTTCTTGTAGTCGTGGTTCAGGGCGAGCGTGTCGTGACGCAGGAGAACAGGGGTGAGCCGGTCGAGATATCCGGGGATCCGGTCCGTGCGGAGTTCGAGGGCGGCTGCCCAGGCCCGTGCCTTCCCGGCGTTCCGGGGCGCGGTGAGGAACCGCTTCAACCGCTCGACGTCACAGATCTTCGGCTGCTCGGTCCCCCCGTACAGCCCCGGGGTGTCGCCCTGCTGAAGCCCGCTCGGCACCGGCCGCGACCGTACCCGGGCGTCCCGGCCGAGCCCACTGTCCTCGGCGAAGAAAGGCGCCAGGGACGGCACCCCGGCGGCGACCGCCTTGACCTCGAACAGGGGCGTGTTCGCATCACACCCCCCGAGCGCCAGCAGAAAGACGACCAGGACAGCAAGCTTCCGCATCACCGCTCCCCCCTGCGGTTCCCCCCGACGCGTTTCATGCTACTGAAGGAAAATGCTATTCATCCGGGTTGTGGAAAAAGAGCAGGGGGAGGGAAAAGAGCGGCCTGGGGAGACGGAGGAAATCAGTTCCCGCGTGCGTGCAGCGAGCTCAAATAGGCGTTGTACGCCTCGAGTTCCTTGTCCCCGTCGCGGTCGGCGGCCCGGTCCTGGCGCTTGGCCTGCCGCTGCTCCGAGGCGTACCACTGGAACAGCAGCGCGATCAGCACCAGCACGGACGGGATCTCACTGAACGCCCAGGCGATGCCGCCCGCCGCGTTCTGGTCGGAGAGCGCCTCGATGCCGAGGGAGGCGGGCGGGTTCTTGAACGTCTCGACCATCGGCTCGGACGCCATCATCAGCGCGATCCCGAAGAACGCGTGGAACGGCATGCCCGCGAACAGCTCCAGCATCCGCATCAGATAGCCCGGCCGGTGCGGCCCCGGGTCCACGCCCATGATCGGCCAGAAGAACACCAGGCCGACGGCGAGGAAGTGCACCATCATCGCGATGTGCCCCGGCTTGGAGCCCATCAGGGTGTCGAACAGCGGCGTGAAGTACAGCCCGTACAGGCTCGCGATGAACAGCGGGATCGTGAACGCCGGGTGCGTGACGATCCGCATGTACCGGCTGTGCAGGAACATCAGCAGCAGTTCGCGCGGCCCCTTGCGGCCCCGCCCCGCCGTCGGCAGCGCGCGCAGCGCCAGCGTGATCGGCGCCCCGAGCAGGATCAGGATCGGCGACACCATGCTGATCACCATGTGCTGCACCATGTGCACGCTGAACATGACCATGCCGTAGTCGTTCAGCTGGGTGCACATCATGAGCATGATGGTCAGGACGCCGATGACGAAGGCGACGGTGCGTCCCACGGGCCACTTGTCCCCGCGCCGCACGAGCCGCACGACACCCCACCCGTACAGCCCCAGCCCTACCAGGCAGGCGACGAGAAAGAACGGGTCGGTCGACCATTCCAGCCCTCGCCCCAGCGTGAACGGCGGCAGATCCATGGTCATGCCGTGCCCGCTGTGATCCATTCCGCCGGCTCCTGTTTCGTGGGGGTGTGCAGCAATCTGTCCGCCCCCAAGAGTAGAGCCGCCCCCGGTCACACAAGTGACCGGGGGCAAGGTTCCAGGGGCGCGGGGAACTGCGCGAGCAACCACCCACGACCGGCACTCGGCGGATCAGCTCAGGCTCAGAGAACGGTCTCCGCCTCGGCATACCGCTCGTCCGGCACGGTCTTCAGCGTCTCCACCGCCTCGGCCAACGACACCATCACTATGTCGGTCCCGCGCAGCGCGGTCATCTGCCCGAACTCCCCGCGGTGCACGGCCTCCACCGCGTGCCACCCGAACCGCGTGGCCAGCACCCGGTCGTAGGCGGTCGGCGTACCGCCCCGCTGCACATGCCCGAGGATGACCGGCCGCGCTTCCTTCCCCAGCCGCCCCTCGAGCTCCACGGACAGCTGTCGCGCGATGCCCGCGAACCGCTCGTGCCCGTAGATGTCCTTGCCGCCCTCGTCGAACTCCATGGTCCCGGGGCGGGGCTTGGCCCCCTCCGCCGCCACCACGATCGCGAAGCGCTTGCCGGCCTCGAACCGCTCGCCGACCCGCCGGGTCAGCTCCTCTATGTCGAAGGGCCGCTCGGGCACGACGATGGCGTGCGCGCCGGCCGCCATGCCGGAGTGCAGCGCGATCCAGCCGGTGTGCCGGCCCATGACCTCGACCACCAGGACCCGCTGGTGGGACTCGGCGGTGGTCTTCAGCCGGTCCAGCGCCTCGGTCGCCACCCCGACGGCCGTGTCGAAGCCGAACGTGACATCCGTGACGGCGATGTCGTTGTCGATGGTCTTCGGCACACCCACCACGGGCAGGCCGCTGTCCGACATCAGCCGCGCGGCCTTGAGCGTGCCCTCGCCGCCGATGGGGATGATCGCGTCGAGGCCGAGCTCCTCGACATGGCCCTTCGCCCGCTCCACACCGTCCCGCAGATGGGAGGGCTGGACCCGGGAGGACCCGAGAATCGTGCCGCCGCGGGCGAGGATGCCGCCCACCGCGTCGAGGTCGAGCTTGAGGTAGTCGCACTCCAGGAGGCCCTTCCAGCCGTCCCGGAAGCCGATGACCTCGTCGCCGTGGTCGACGACGGCGCGGTGCACGACGGACCGGATGACGGCGTTCAGGCCGGGGCAGTCGCCGCCGGACGTGAGGACACCAATGCGCATAGCCCGAATACCTTCTCAACGTGGGCCGGGGACCGGACCGCGTTGTCCGGCTGGAAACCCCGCCACCCTAGCGGCATCGAGGGGCCGGACCGAAGCACGCGTCCGCCTGCTGGACGACCCCGCTCACCTGTGCGGATGTGCCGTCAGACGGGCTGTTGACCAGCAGGTTGACGCGTGTCCCGGGTCAGCTGCGACGACCTGCTCAGGCAGGCTGCTGAGCAGCCGCGATGCGCTCGTTGCGCAGGGCCTCGTACCAGCGGTCGTCGGTCGGCGGCAGCGCGTTGACGTCGAGCGCCAGCTTCAGCAGCAGGTCCGCGATGAGCGGGTTGCGCGCCAGCACCGGACCGTGCATGTACGTGCCGAAGACGGTGTCGTTGTACGCGCCTTCCGTGCCGTCGCCCGTGCCGTTGCCGTTGCCCAGGCGCACCTGGGCCAGGGGGCGGGCGGTGGGGCCGAGGTGGGTGACGCCCTGGTGGTTCTCGAAGCCGGTCAGCGGGGGCAGGCCGAGCCGCGGGTCGATGTCGCCCAGCACGTCACCGACGCACCGCTCGCCCTCGCCGCGCACCGACACCACGTCCAGCAGGCCGAGGCCGGGCTCGCGCTGGCCGAGGTCGTTGATGAACTCGTGGCCGAGGATCTGGTAGCCGGCGCACACGGAGAACACGATGGCGCCGTTCTCCACGGCCCGGTGCAGTCCGCCGTCCCGCCGCAGCCGCTCGGCCGCGAGCCGCTGCGGACGGTCCTCGCCGCCGCCGATCAGGTAGATGTCGCCGGACGTCGGGATCGGCTGGTCGCTGCGCACGTCCAGCCGGGCCACGTCCAGGCCGCGCTGCCGGGCCCGGCGCTCCACGACGAGGGCGTTGCCCTGGTCGCCGTAGGTGCTGAGCAGGTCGGGATAGATCCAGACGATGCGCAGTTGGTTGTCGCTCACAAAAGTCCCCTGACGTCTCGTGCTCAGTTGCCGACGCGGCGGCGCAGGTCCTGGAACGCCGTGTAGTTGGCGATGACCTCGATGCGGCCTGGCGGGCACGCGGCCACGGCCTGGTCGAGGTTCTCGTAGACCTGGAAGTGCTGGTCGGCCACCTCCAGCCGCACCGCGAGGTCCAGCCGCCGGTCGCCGACGACGCAGATCGGGTGGCCCGTCAGACGCGTGTAGTCGACGTCCCACAGCCAGGAGGTGTCGGTGCCGTCGGCGGAGCGCGCGTTCACGGAGAGGATGACCGGGGCGGGCGGCGGGTCGATCAGGGAGAACGTCTCCAGCCAGCCGGCCGGGTTCTTCGCCAGCAGCAGTCTGAGGTCGCGGCCCTGGAACTGGACGACGTCGTACCGCCCGGCCACCGCCTGCACCTGGTACATGCGCTCCAGCGCGACCTGCGGCGGCACCCCGAACACGGCGGCGACGGCGGCCGAGGAGGCGGCGTTGGCCTTGTTGGCGCGGCCGGGCAACTGGAGGTGGATCGGCCAGGCCGAGCCGTGCGGGTCGAGGACATGGTCGCCTGACAGGGCCCAGCTCGGCGTCGGGCGGCGGAAGCCGCACTCGCCGCAGTACCAGTCGTCGCCCGGGCGCTGCATGACGCCGCCGCAGGACGGGCAGGACCAGGCGTCGTCCTTCCACATCTGCCCGGCGGCGACCCAGATCACGTTGGGGGAGGACGACGCCGCCCACACCACCAGCGGGTCGTCGCAGTTGGCCACGACCACGGCCTTGGAACCCGCGAGCCCCTCCCGCCAGTTCTCGGCGAGCATGCGGGTCTCGGCGGCGCGGTCGAGCTGGTCGCGGGAGAGATTGAGCAGCGCGATGCACTTCGGTGCGGTGTCCCGGGCGACGCCTGCGAGGTACTTCTCGTCGACCTCGATGACGCCGTACCGGGCGTCCGAGCCGCCGGCGAGGGCCGAGGTGATGCCGGCCGGCATGTTGGCGCCGAGCGCGTTGGAGACGACCGGGCCCGCCGCGCGCAGGGCTTCGGCGATGAGCCGCGTGGTCGTGGTCTTGCCGTTGGTGGCGGAGACCAGGATCACGTCCAGGTTCTGGGCGAGCCGGGCGAGGAGGTCGGGGTCGAGCTTGAGCGCCACCCGGCCGCCGATCACCGAACCGCTGCCGCGTCCAGCGGCGCGGGATGCCGCTGCGACCGCCTTGCCCGCGGTCACGGCCAGCTTGGCCCGCGGCGAGAGCGGGTCCGAGTTGCCTGCCATCAGTTCTCGATCCTCCTTGCGTACGCGCCGCGCGTTGAAGCCTGACGGCCACGTGGTGTGGACCTCAGCCTATCGAGATCCCTTCGCACTCCCGAACCGCGGCACTGTGGGGAACTCGTGCGGGAGGCGCGGATCGACAGGACCTTACTCTTGCCGCCATGCGACACAGCTCCATCCCCGGCGCCCACGGCCACGTGAGACCCCTCACCCTGCACGGCGACCCGCTCCTGCACACCCCCTGCGCGGAGGTCACCGACTTCGGCCCCGAACTGGCCCGGCTCGTCGACGACTTGTTCGCGACCATGTACGCCGCCCAGGGCGTGGGCCTGGCCGCCAACCAGATCGGCGAGCCGCTGCGGGTCTTCGTCTTCGACTGCCCCGACGACGAGGACGTCCGCCACCTCGGCCACGTGGTCAACCCCCGCCTCGTCGAGGCGGACGGGGTGGTGATCCGGGGCCCGGAGGGCTGCCTGTCCCTCCCGGGCCTGGAGGCGGGCACGGAACGCTACGACCACGCGGTGGTCGAGGGCTTCACCATGACCGGCGACCCCGTCACGGTCCACGGCACGGGCTTCTTCGCCCGCTGCCTGCAACATGAGTGCGACCACCTGGAGGGCCGCATCTTCGCGGACCACCTGACGGGCTGGCGCCACCGCAGACTGATGCGGCAAGTGGCCAGATCTTCTTGGCGCCGAGCTGAGTAGTTCAGGGGCGCGGGGAACTGCGCGACCAGCCCCCACCGGCCCGCACACGGCACACGACGGTCAGAACCCCGGACCCCCCACCCGATCCCCGGCCGCCGCGAGCCGCCCCCACAACAGATCAGCCAGACTCCGCACCAACTCCGCACGAGAACAAGGCCGTTCCCCCAGCCACCAGTCCCCGGCCGCATGCATCATCCCGACGATCCCATGCCCCCACACCCGCGCCAGCTGCTGCCCACCCGGCCCGAGATCCAGCCGCTCCTCGATGACCTGGGCCAGTTCCTCGCCCATCCGCCGCAGCAACGGCGCACTGTGCTTGCCCACGTCGAACCCCTGATCCCCCGGCTGGCCCCCCTCCGCCGGGTGCATCAGGAACCGGTACACCTGGGGCCGCGCCTCGATCGCCGCGAGGTACGTGTCGAGCGTCGCCTCGACGCGCTCGCGCCGGTCCGCCGGCGCGTCCAGCGCCGCCCGCAGCGAGTCCAGCAACGCGTCCGTGTGCCGCTTGGCAAGGGCCGCGTAAAGTCCGCCCTTGTCGCCGAAGTGCCGGTAGAGAATCGGCTTGGTGATGCCGGCCTCCGCCGCGATCGCGTTCATCGAGGCCTGCGGGCCGTCGCGCAGCACCACCCGGTCGGCGGCCTCCAGCAGCTCACGCCGTCGGCGGTCGGCGGACCGTTGCTGGTCGGTCCGCTGCGTGGTGTCCATGTGCTCTCCCCACCCGTGCTGTATCGATGACGCCTGCGCAAACTAACACTGAAGCATGGCCCGGACACCGAAAGGGTGCCGACCGGTCGGTAGGAGTTGACGCGGACTACCCACCGGTAACAGACTGGTGTTACCGCAAGTAACATGCACGTGTGCCGCTGGAGGGGACCGACATGGCCGAGTTCACCATGGAGCTCAACGACGAACAGAAGGAGGTCCGCGACTGGCTCCACGGCTTCGCCGCCGATGTGATCCGCCCCGCGGCCGCCGAATGGGACGAGCGTGAGGAGACTCCCTGGCCGGTCATCCAGGAGGCCGCCAAGGTCGGCATCTACTCCCTGGACTTCTACGCCCAGCAGTACTTCGACCCCACCGGCCTCGGCATCCCCATGGCGATGGAGGAGCTGTTCTGGGGCGACGCGGGCATCGCCCTGTCCATCGTCGGCACCGGCCTCGCCGCCGTCGGCGTCCTCGCCAACGGCACCGAGGAGCAGATCGGCACCTGGATCCCGCAGATGTACGGCGACGCCAACGACGTCAAGGTCGCCGCCTTCTGCTCCTCCGAGCCCGACGCCGGCTCCGACGTGGCCTCCATGCGCACCCGGGCCGTGTACGACGAGGCCAAGGACGAGTGGGTCCTCAACGGCACCAAGACCTGGGCGACCAACGGCGGTATAGCCAACGTCCACGTCGTCGTCGCGGTCGTCGACCCCGAGCTCGGCTCCAAGGGCCACGCCTCCTTCATCGTCCCGCCGGGCACCGAGGGCCTGTCCCAGGGCCAGAAGTTCAAGAAGCACGGCATCCGCGCCTCGCACACCGCCGAGGTCATCCTCGACAACGTGCGCGTCCCCGGCTCCTGCCTGCTCGGCGGCAAGGAGAAGCTCGACGAGCGGCTGGCCCGGGCCCGCGAGAAGGCCAAGCAGGGCGGGGAGCGCGTGAAGAACGCGGCCATGGCCACGTTCGAGGCCTCGCGCCCGGCCGTCGGCGCCATGGCGGTCGGCACCGCCCGCGCCGCGTACGAGGTCGCCCTCGACTACGCCGTGACGCGTGAGCAGTTCGGCCGGCCGATCATCGACAACCAGGGTGTCGCCTTCCAGCTCGCGGACATGCGCACCTCCATCGACGCGGCCCGGCTCCTCGTCTGGCGTGCCTCCTGGATGGCCGTCAACGGCAAGCCGTTCACCGCGGCCGAGGGTTCGATGTCCAAGCTCTTCGCCAGCGAGACGGCGAAGAAGGTCACGGCCCAGGCGATCCAGATCCTGGGCGGCAACGGCTACACGCGGGAGTACCCGGTGGAGCGGATGCACCGCGACGCGGCGATCTACACCATCTTCGAGGGCACCAGCGAGATCCAGCGGCTGGTGATCGCCCGCACGCTGTCCGGCAAGCCGATCCGCTGACGCGGCGATCGGGCCCCCTCCGGTATCGGGAGGGGGCACCTGATTTTTCAAGAAGGAGTCCGCCAAGAAGGAGGCCGTACCCGAGGTCGCCAAGACCGGCGACACCCTCGCCCTGAAGGGCACGGAGAACGGCAGCAAGCTCGACGTCACCGTCGTCAAGGTCGTTCCAGCTCGTCAACACCGGAACCAAGGCCTACGCGGACAGCCCGCAGAACGGCGCCCAGGTCGCCGACGACCAGGGCCAGCAGTTCCAGACCACCTTCGCCGAGGTCACCGCCGGGCCGTCCATGTCGTCCGCCGTCCGGCTCAAGCCCGGCGCCAAGGCACTGGGGTGGATCGTGTTCGACGTGCCGAAGAACTCGAAGGTGGCCACGGTCCAGTTCGCGATGGACTCCGGCTTCGCCGAGCAGACCGGCGAGTGGCAGCTCGCCTGACGTCCGCCGGCCGTTCGGCGGCGCCTGCCGGTTCTCACCGGTGCTTGAGGGGCGTCAGCTGTTCGATGTCGTAGCGGGCCCGCAGTTCCTGGATCGCCGCGTGGTCCGGCGGGCCCCCGCTCGCCAGGATCTCCAGCAGTTCCTCGAAGTACCGCTCGTGATCCGGCGGCGGGGACGCCTGGAAGAACATCTTGGCCGGGGTGTCCGTCGGGTTGGCGAACGCGTGCGGGCACCCGGGGGGTACGACGATCACCGTTCCCGGCGTCGCCCGCACCACCCGGTTGCCCGAAGCGGACTCCCACCTCTGCCAGTTGTCGGGGGTGCGCACCCGGGGCTCGAAGGCGAGGACGTCCAGCTCGCCTTCGAGCACGTAGAACAACTCCTCGCTGCGGGTGTGCACATGGGCGCCGACGTCGAAGCCCGGCGGCACGAGCACCTCGAAGGTGGAGGCCATGCGCGAGTGCGTGCCGGTCACCTTGAAGGTCACGTGCTGGGCGGGGGCCTGCACGACCCGGCCGTGACCCGGGGGGACGAGCAGGCCTTCCGTCGCCGTCATCGCCGGCTCACCACGTCACGGGCAGGGCCTCGGGCCCGCGGATCAGCGCGCCCTTCTTGAAGGGCACGTCCTCGGCCGGCACGGCGAGCCGCAGCCCGGGCACGCCGTCGAGGAGCGCGTCGACCAGGAGTTCCGACTCCAGCCGGGCCAGCATGCCGCCCGGGCAGTAGTGCGGACCGAAGCCGAACGAGACGTGCGGGTTCGGGCTGCGGGAGAAGTCGATGGTCTCCGGGTCGGGGAAGACGTCCGGGTCGCGGTTGGCCGCCAGGTACGACACGTAGATCGCGTCGCCCTCGCGGATCCGCACGCCCTGGATCTCCACGTCCTCCAGGGCGATCCGGGACAGGCCGACCGCGTTGCGGTGGGGGATCCAGCGCAGGAGTTCGTCGATGGCCCGGGGGCGGATCTCCGGCTCCGCGCGCAACCGCTCGGCGAGGTCGGGGCGGGTCAGCAGCACGTAGAACATCTGGCCGCTGTTGTTGGTGACCGCCTCACCGCCGATCTGGAGGAGGACCGCGAGGCCCACCGCCTCCTCCAGGGTGACCTCGCTCCGGCCCACGGCGGCGCCGAGCAGGGAGGTGACGTCCTCGCCGGTGCTGCCCTCGCGCAGGCCGATCAGGTCGGCGAAGTAGGCGCCCATCTCCTTCTTGGCCTTCTCGCTGACCTCGGCGCCGTGCGCGGAGGACAGGATCAGCTGGGTCCAGTGGTGCATGGCCTGCCGGTCGGCGGCCGGGACGCCCATCAGCTCGCAGATCACCGCGATGGGGAACGGGCCGAGCACGGCCTCGGTCAGATCGGCGGGCGGGCCGTCCTGGAGCATCTCGTCGACCAGCTCCGCCAGCATGCGGCGGGACCGCTCGCGCACCCGCTCCACGCCGCGCGCCGTGAACGCGGCGGCGACGCTGCGGCGCAGCCGGGTGTGGTCCGGCGGGTCCAGGAACCCGACCGCGCCCCGGGCCGGGATGAAGTGCGGAGCCAGCCGGGTGACCTGCCGGTCCATCACGGCCTCGCGGCCGAAGCGCGGGTCGTTGGTCACCATGCGCACGTCGTCGTAGCGGGTGACCAGCCAGGCCCAGCCCTCGCCGTTGGGCAGCTTGATGCGGGTGACCGGGCCCTCGTCCATCAGCTCGCGCAGGACCGGGTCGAAGTCCGCGCCGGACAGGTCGAGCGCCGGCCAGTCCCGGACCGGGGGCAGGGTGTCGGTGATCGTCTCTTCGCTCATCTCACTTCGTCCCGTCCGCGCGGTGCCAGCGGCCCAGGGCCATCTCGGCGGTGATACCGGGTCCGAACCCGGCGAGCAGCCCGCGCGCCCGGTGCTCGGGGCCGCCCTCGTCGAACAGCCGGCGCAGCGCGTCCAGGACGACGGCGCTGGCGATGTTGCCGTACTCGGTGAGCGTGGCCCGGCTGAAGCGGAAGGCGTGCGGGTCGACGTGCAGGAAGGTGCTGAGGTCGTCGAGGATGCGGGGCCCACCCGCGTGAACTATGTAGAAGTCCAGGTCGGACGCGTCCCAGCCGTGGTCACCGGCCAGGTCCTTCAGCGCCGGGGCGAGCGGCTCCATGGTGGCCGGGACCCGCTTGTCCAGCAGGAAGTGGAAGCCGGTGGCTTTCACGTCGTACATGATCCACTCCTCGGTCTTGGGGATCAGGTACGAGCCGTTGCGCTCCAGGCTGACGCCCTCGCCGCCCCGGCCGCGGACCGCGGCGGCGGCGATGCCGTCGCCGAACAGGCCGTTGGACAACAGCGAGCCGACACCGATGTCGGTGGGCTGGTAGCACAGCGAGCAGAACTCGCAGGCCACGATCAGCGCGTTGGCCTCGGGGTAGGCCGTGCAGAAGTCGTGGGCCCGGTTGATCGCCGCACCGCCGGCCGCACAGCCCAGCTGGGCTATCGGCAGCTGCCGGGTGGTCGGGTCGAAGCCCATCTCGTTGATCAGCCAGGCCGTGAGCGAGGGCATCATGAAGCCCGTGCACGACACGTAGATGATCAGATCCACGTCGGTGGTCAGCAGCTCCGCGTCGTCCAGCGCCCGCTGGATGACGGCGGGCACCCGCGCCTTGGCCTCGGCCTCGTAGAGCTTGTTGCGCTCCTCGAAGCCGGGGTGCTTCAGGGTTTCCGCGATGGGCTGCACGATGCGCCGCGTGCGCACACCGGTGTTCTCGATGAGCCGGAGGGCCAGCGGCAGTTGGGGGTGGTCGGCGTGGCGCTCACGCGCCAGCTCCAGCGTCTCCTCCATCGTGATCACGTGCTCTGGAACGGACACCGAGGGTCTGCACAAAGTCGCCATGAACCGTGCCTGCTTTCGCCTCCCGGAAGGCCCTTCGCCCCCCGGTCAGAAGGTGGTTCACCTCAAGGGGTGGTCCACCCACGATCACCCGGTGGGACGCCGATCTCGCGCCGGACTACTCCGTCTCGGGGACGCCGTGCCAGGCTCGTACCGACACTTCGACGACGGAGGACGCGATGACGCGGACGGCCCGGGACCTGCTGACGACGACCACCGCGGCCCTCGCCCCGGACCCGGATGCCAACCCTCTGGTCCCCCGGATCGCCGCCGGCGCGGCGCCCCGCGCCACCCTCGCCGCGCTGGCCCTCGAACAGACCTGGGTGATCCCCGCGGACCGCCGCGCGTTCGAGCACCTGGCGGCCCGCGCCGAGGCGGCCGACCCGGAGGTCGCGGCCTTCTTCACGACCCTCGCGGAGGGCGAGGCACTGGCGGGCGAGCGCCTGGTCGCCTTCGCACAGGCGTGCGGTGCGCAGGAGGCGTCCTACGAACCGCTGCCCGGCTGTCAGGCGTACCCCGCGTACGTGGCCTGGCTGGCCCTCAACGCCGCACCGGCGGACGTGGTCCTGGCCCTGACGGCCAACTTCTCGGCGTGGGGCGGCTATTGCGCGACGATCGCCACGGCCCTGCGCGAGCGCTACGGCTTCACGGACGAGGCCTGCGCGTTCTTCGACTTCTTCGCGGAGCCGTCACCGGAGCTGGACGGCCTGGCGGAGAGGGCGGTGGAGGCGGGTCTGGACGCCGGGCGCCTCGACGAGAAGCGAGCACACACATACGGCCGCCTCCTCCAGACATACGAGGCGATGTTCTGGTCCACGCTCGGGGAGACGTCCCTTTAGGGGCGCGGGGCTGTGTCGAATTGCGGCTCCGCCGCGCGGGCGCGACCAGCCACACACAACCCGCACTCGCAAGACGCTAGGTCGCACTCCCACTGCTGTGCGCGATACAGGCCACATCAATCCGATCGGCCAGCTTCGCCAGCTCAATGGCCAACTCGGCAACCGTGTCCTCGTCGAGCCCCGACTCCCCGCCCTCCACCAGCCGCACCCACCGACCCCCCACGGTCCGCAGCAGCTTGCTGACATCCGCCGCAGCCACCTGCAAGGTCCCGCGGTCGTCGACGATCAGAGGCAGAGTCACTTCGCGGTTCACAGACGGGATCGTAGCCTCGCAACACTCACGCACCGTGCCAAACAGTGGTGATGTTGCAGAACTCGCGGATTCCGTGCCCGGACAGCTCACGCCCGTACCCGGACCGCTTCACCCCGCCGAACGGGAACGCCGGATGCGAGGCCGTCATCCCGTTGAAGAACACGCCTCCCGCCTCCAGATCCCGGACGAACCGGTCCACCTCGTCCTCGTCCCGCGTCCACACGTTCGAACTCAGTCCGAAGGGCGAGTCGTTCGCGATCAGCACGGCCTCGTCCAGGTCGGCCGCCCGGTACAGCGTGGCGACGGGCCCGAACGCCTCCTCCCGGTGGATCCGCATCTCCCGGGTGATGCCGGCGAGAACCGTCGGCGCGTAGTACCAGCCGGGCCCCTCCGGCCGTTCGCCACCGCACAGCACCCGCGCTCCGCCGCGCACCGCGTCGTCGACCAGCTCCTCCAGGTCGCGCAGCCCCTGCTCGCTGGAGAGCGGCCCGACCTCGGTGTCCTCGGCCAGGGGGTCGCCGACCTTCAGCGCCTTCATGCCCTCGGCGAAGCGCTCGGAGAAGGCGTCGTAGACGTCCGCGTGCACGATGAACCGCTTCGCGGCGATGCAGGACTGCCCGGTGTTCTGCACCCGCGCGGTCACCGCGACCTTCGCGGCCCGGTCCAGGTCGGCCGAGGGCATGACGACGAAGGGGTCGCTGCCGCCCAGCTCCAGCACCGTCTTCTTGATCATCCCCCCGGCGGTGGAGGCGACCGCGCGGCCCGCGGGCTCGCTGCCGGTGAGCGTGGCGGCCTTGACGCGTTCGTCGCGCAGGATGTCGTCGACCGCGGCGGAGCCGATCAGCAGGGTCTGGAAGCAGCCCTCCGTGAAGCCCGCCCGGTGGAAGAGATCCTCCAGGTAGAGGGCGGTCTGCGGGACGTTCGAGGCGTGCTTGAGCAGGCCCACGTTCCCCGCCATCAGCGCGGGCGCGGCGAAGCGGACCACCTGCCACAGCGGGAAGTTCCACGGCATGACCGCCAGCACCGGCCCCATCGGCCGGTAGCGCACCCGCACCCGCGAGGCGCCGGAGTCCTTCACGTCGGCGTCGGCGGGCTCCTCGTCGGCGAGCAGTTCCTCGGCGTGGTCGGCGTACCAGCGCATCGCCTTGGCGCACTTCGCCGCCTCGGCCCGGGCCTGCTGGATCGGCTTGCCCATCTCGGTGGTCAGCACGCGAGCGATGTCCTGCTGGTCCTCGTCCAGGAGGTCGGCGGCCCGGTGCAGCAGCCGGGCCCGCTCGGCGAAGGCCGTCGTCCGGTACGTGCGGAACGTGGCCTCCGCGAGCTGGAGCCGGCGCTCGATCTCCTCCTCGCCCATGGCCTCGTACGTCTTGAGCGTCTCGCCGTTCGCCGGGTTCACCGTTGCGATGGGCATGGCTGACCTCCCTCGGTGCGGGCTGTGTCTCGACCTTCCCGCGCGGCGGAGGGGACCGCAACGCGGGAGCGTCTCCTCAGGGCGAGTGCTCCGCCAGGCGGTCGAGAAACGCCGCCTGGGCCTTGACGATCACCGCGCGGGCCCGGTCGAGGCCGAACCACGCCACCCGGTCCAATTCGGGGAACTCCTGGAGCCGCCCGGAGCGCGGCGGCCACTCCATCCGGAAGGTGCCGGGCGCGATCGTCGCCGGGTCGAGGTCCGCCTCGACCGCCCAGGCCGTGACGATCTTGCCGCCCGTCTGCCGGACCTCGCCCAGGGCGATGGCCTCGCCGTCCGGCGGGGGCAGCCCCAGTTCCTCCTCGAACTCGCGGCGGGCGGCCGCCCAGGCGGACTCGTCGGGCTCGTACTCGCCCTTGGGGAGGGTCCACGCTCCGGCGTCGCGGCGGGCGAAGAACGGGCCGCCCATGTGGCCGAGCAGCACTTCGAGGCCGTCGTCGGTGTGGTGGAAGAGCAGCAGGCCGGCACTGCGCCTCACGGGCTCACCTCCGGGTGCGCGGCCAGCAGCGTCTCGACCGAGTCGGCGTCCTCGGGGCGCTTGTCCTCGCGGTAGCGGACCACGCGGGCGAAGCGCAGGGTGACGCCGGCCGGGTAGCGGGTGGAGCGCTGCAGCCCGTCGTAGGCGATCTCGACGACGAGTTCCGGGCGGACGGTCACGACGTACCCGTTGTCCTCGACGGCGAGCTGCCGGAGCCGTTCGGTCTGCCAGGTGAGCATCGCGTCGGTCATGCCCTTGAAGGTCTTGCCGAGCATGGCGAGGCCGCCGTCGGCGGTGCGGGCGCCGAGGTGCAGGTTGGAGAGCTTGCCGGTGCGGCGGCCGTGGCCCCACTCGGCGGCCAGGACGACCAGGTCGAGGGTGTGCACCGGCTTGACCTTCAGCCAGGACGCGCCGCGCCGGCCCGCGCTGTAGGGGGCGTCGAGCGCCTTGGCGACGACGCCCTCGTGGCCGCGCTTCAGGGTCTCGGCGAGGAACTCCTCCGCCGTGGGCGTGTCGTCCGGGCCGGACACCAGGGCGCGCCGCACCCGCATCGGCTCGGGGACCAGGCGGGCCAGCTCGGCGTGCCGCTCGGTGAACGGCAGGTCGAGCAGGTCGCGGCCGTCGACGGAGAGCGCGTCGAAGAAGACGGGGGAGACCGGGACCGCGCGGGCGGCCGTCGCCACGTCCGTGCGGGAGCCGACGCGCCCGGCGGTCTCCTGGAACGAGCGCGGGCGTCCGCTCTCGTCGAAGGAGATCACCTCGCCGTCCAGGATGAACCGCTCGCCCCGCAACTCCCGGGCGGCGGTCGTCACTTCGGGCAGCCGGTCGGTGATGTCGTCGAGGGTGCGGGTGTAGAGGCGCACGGTGTCGCCGTCGCGGTGCACCTGGACGCGGATGCCGTCCAGCTTCTCCTCGACCGCGCAGGCGCCGAGCTTGTCGACCGCCTCGGCGACCGAGGAGGCGCTGTGCGCCAGCATCGGCAGGACCGGGCGGCCGACGGTGAGGCGGAACCGGTCGAGGGCGGCCGGGCCGTCCGCGAGCAGGGCCTCGGCGACCGCCTGGAGGGAACCGGCGAGCATCACGGCCCGCCGTACGTCCGCGGCGGGCGCCCCGGTCGCCTGGGCCAGGCCCTCGACCGCGACGGCGTCCAGCGCGCCCTGCCGTACCTCACCGGTGAGCAGCCCGAGCAGGAACCGCTGCTCGTCCTGGGTGGCGGCGCCCATCAACTCCCCGACCAGGCGGGTGCGTTCCGCCTGGGAACCGGGGCCGGACACCTTGGCGAGCTCCGACAGCCGGGCGTCCACGTCCCGCACGGTCAGGCCCGGCTCGGCGGCCGGCTCGACCGGGCGGCTCAGCACCTTCCAGCCGACGCCGATCCGGCCCTGCGGCAGCCGTCCGGCCAGGTAGGGGATGACGATCGGCACGTCGTCCGCCTCGGCGTCCCGGAAGAGCTCCGCGAGCAGGGCCGTCTTCCGGGACCGCGCCGAGGTGGCGGCGACCTCCTGGGACACTCGGGCCAGCCGGTGCAGCAGCATGCAGCCATGGTGCACCGGAGGCGATGCCTCTACACCTGGGCGGGCGGGTGCGCCGGTCTTGGAGAGGAGCCCTCAGACCGCGTCCAGGTCCGTCATCAGCAGGTCCCCGACGATGGCCGACGCCGCCCGGTAGCCGCCGCTCGCCGCGTGCACGACCTGCTCGGCGAAGCCGATCGCGTTGCCCGCGGCCCACACGCCCGGCACGCTCGTCAGGCCGTTCCCGTCGACCACCGGGTACGCGCCGAACGGCGTCTCGTGCAGCTCGGCGCCCAGCCGCTCCAGCAGGCCGGTCTGGGGCACGGGCCGCGGGGCGGTGAACAGCACCGAGCGGGCGTGCGTCGTACCGTCCGCGAGCCGGACCCCGGTGAGCCGGTCGTCCTCGACCACCAGCCCGGCGACCTCCCCGGGCACCACGTCGACCCCGGCCGCGGCGAGCCGGCGCAGGTCCTGGTCGGACAGCTCCTCCTCGGCGACCGTGTGCAGGAAGAACCGCACGTCCTTCGACCACTGCGACACGATCAGCGCCTGGTGGACGCTCGCCGGGCTGGTCGCGAGCACCCCGAACGGCTGGTCGCGCACCTCCCAGCCATGGCAGAACGGGCAGTGCAGCACGTCCTTGCCGAACCGCTCGGCGACGCCGGGGACGGCGGGCAGCTCGTCCTTCAGCCCGGTCGCGACCACCAGCCGCCGCGCCCGCACGGTCCGGCCGCCGGCCAGCACCACGGAGAAGTCCTCGCCCTTCTCCACGTCCACCACCCGGTCCCGCACCAGTTCCACGCCGTACCGTGCGATCTCCTCCCGGCCGATGGCGAGGAACTCGGCGGGCGGCATGCCGTCCCGCGACAGGTAGCCCTGCATGTGGGCGGCGGGCGCGTTGCGCGGCTCGCCCGCGTCGACGACCAGCGTGCGGTGCCGGGCCCGCCCCAGCACCAGCCCCGCGCTCAGGCCCGCGGCACCCCCGCCGACGACGACCACTGCGTACTTCTCGGTCATGGTGACCACCTCCGCCGCCGAGAATCGCCCCGGCGATACGGGATTGACAAACGCGTTTGCCGAATCTGCAATACGAGCATGACGACGGACGAGGTACTCGCGGGCGTGGGCCCCCGGCTGCGGCAGATGCGCAAGGACCGGGAGGTGACCCTGGCGGCCCTCTCGGAGGCCACCGGCATCTCCGTCAGCACCCTTTCGCGGCTGGAGTCGGGCCTGCGCAAACCCAGTCTGGAGCTGCTGCTGCCGATCGCGCGCGCTCACCAGGTGGCGCTGGACGAGCTGGTCGGGGCACCGCCGGCCGGTGATCCCCGGGTGCGGTCGAAGCCGATCGTGATGGGCGGCCGCACCCTCTGGCCGCTCACCCGGCAGCCCGGCGGCCTCCAGGCCTACAAGGTGCTCGAACCCCAGCGCAGGGAGGAGCCGGACCCGCGCACCCACGAGGGCTACGAGTGGATGTACGTGCTGTCCGGGAAGCTGCGCCTGGTGCTCGGCGAGCACGACGTGGTGCTCACGGCGGGGGAGGCCGCCGAGTTCGACACCCGGGTGCCGCACTGGTTCGGGTCGACGGGGGAGGGGCCGGTGGAGTTCCTCAGCCTGTTCGGGCCGCAGGGGGAGCGAATGCACGTGCGGGCGCGGCCGAAGCGGTCGTGACACACGAGATGTCGGCCGGCCGGACTCTTCACCCGGAGACTGTTCCCTGATCGGCAAGCGACCGCTTAGTATGCGAACCGACCCCGGTCAGACGAAGCAGTCCCGTGGAGGCACCGCATGCAGGCATGGCAAGTGCACGAGAACGGCGAGCCGAGCGCGGTGATGCGCCTGGCGGACGTGGCGCCGCCCGCGCCCGGCGACGGCCAGGTCCTGCTGAAGGTGCGCGCCGCGAACATCAACTTCCCCGACGCCCTGCTGTGCCGCGGCCAGTACCAGGTCAGGCCGCCGCTGCCGTTCACCCCGGGCGTCGAGATCTGCGGCGAGACCGAGGACGGCCGCCGCGTCATCGCCAACCCGGCGCTGCCCCACGGCGGCTTCGCCGAGTACGCCGTCGCGGACTTTGCCGCTCTCCTGCCCGCCCCGGACGCCCTGGACGACGCCGAGGCCGCCGCCCTGCACATCGGTTACCAGACGGGCTGGTTCGGACTGCACCGCCGGGCGGGTCTGGAAGCCGGCGAGACCCTGCTCGTCCACGCTGCCGCAGGAGGGGTCGGCAGCGCGGCCGTGCAGCTCGGGAAGGCCGCCGGCGCCACCGTCATCGGTGTCGTCGGGGGCCCCGAGAAGGCGGCCGTCGCCAAGGACCTGGGCTGTGACGTGGTCATCGACCGGCGCGGCGAGGACGTCGTCGCCGCCGTGAAGGAGGCCACCGGCGGCCGGGGCGCCGACGTGATCTACGACCCCGTCGGCGGCGATGCCTACGCCCAGTCCGCCAAGGTCGTCGCCTTCGAGGGGCGGATCGTCGTCGTCGGCTTCGCCAGCGGCTCGATCCCCAGTCCGGGCCTGAACCACGCCCTGGTGAAGAACTACTCGATCCTGGGCCTGCACTGGGGCCTGTACAACACCAAGGACCCGAAGCTGGTCCGGCACTGCCACGAGCAGCTCACCGAGCTGGCCGCCCGGGGCGCCATCAAGCCGCTGGTGAGCGAGCGGGTGCCGCTCGGCGGTGCCGCCGACGCCGTGCAGAAGGTCGCGGACGGCCGCACCACCGGCCGCGTCGCCGTCGTCCTGGAGGGAGCAGCATGACCGACGCCGAGGAACTGCGCCGCCGTACGCGGGAGTTGCTGGCCGCGCACCCGCCGGCCTCGACCGACCGCCTGGACTTCCTCCGGGCCCGCTTCGACGCCGGACTGGCGTGGGTGCACTACCCCGAGGGGCTCGGCGGACTCGGCGCGCCCCGCTCCCTCCAGGCCGTCGTGGACGCCGAGCTGGAGGCGGCCGGGGCTCCCGACAACGATCCGCGGCGCATCGGCATCGGCCTCGGCATGGCCGCGCCGACCATCCTGGGCTACGGCACCGAGGAGCAGAAGCGGCGGTTCCTCAGGCCGCTGTGGACGGGGGAGGAGGTCTGGTGCCAGCTGTTCAGCGAACCCGGCGCCGGATCCGACCTCGCCGCGCTCGGCACCCGGGCCGTCCGGGAAGGTGGGGGCCCCTCCCGCTCGAGCGAAGCCGAGAGTGGGGGAGACTGGGTGGTGAACGGGCAGAAGGTCTGGACGTCCAGCGCCCATGTCGCCCGCTGGGCGATCCTCATCGCCCGCACCGACCCGGACGTGCCCAAGCACCGCGGCATCACGTACTTCGTGTGCGACATGACCGACCCGGGTGTCGAGGTGCGGCCGCTGCGGCAGATCACCGGCGAGGCCGAGTTCAACGAGGTGTTCCTCACCGACGTCCGCATCCCGGACGCGCACCGTCTCGGCGCGGTCGGTGAGGGCTGGAAGGTCGCCCAGACCACGCTGAACAACGAGCGCGTGGCCATCGGCGGCATGCGGCTGCCCCGCGAGGGCGGCATGATCGGCCCGGTCTCGAAGACCTGGCGCGAGCGCCCCGAGCTGCGCACCCACGACCTGCACCAGCGGCTGCTGAAGCTCTGGGTGGAGGCCGAGGTCTCCCGCCTCACCGCCGAGCGGCTGCGCCAGCAGCTCGTCGCCGGACAGCCCGGCCCCGAAGGCGCCGGCATGAAGCTGGCCTTCGCCCGCCTCAACCAGGAGATCAGCGGCCTGGAGGTGGAACTCCTCGGCGAGGAGGGCCTGTTGTACGACGACTGGACCATGCGCCGCCCGGAACTGGTCGACTTCACCGGCCGCGAGGCCGGCTACCGCTACCTGCGCTCCAAGGGCAACAGCATCGAGGGCGGGACCAGCGAGGTCCTGCTCAACATCGTCGCCGAGCGGGTCCTCGGCCTGCCCGCCGAGCCGCGCACCGACAAGGACGTCGCCTGGAAGGACCTCGCCCGATGAGCGACCTGTTGTACTCGGAAGAGGAAGAGGCGCTGCGCGCCGCCGTCCGCGACCTGCTCGCCGACCACTGCGACGCGCCCGGCGTCATCGCCCGCACCGAGTCGGACGCCCCGCACCACCTGGAGCTGTGGAAGACGCTCACCGATGGCATGGGCCTCGCGGGCCTGCTGGTGCCCGAGGAACTGGGCGGCCAGGGCGCCACCCACCGGGAAGCCGCCGTGGTGCTGGAGGAACTGGGCCGTGCGGTCGCGCCCGTGCCGTACCTGACCAGCGCGGTCGTCGCCACCGAGGCGCTGCTCGCCTGCGGCACCGACGACCTGCTCCGCGAGCTGGCGTCCGGGACGTCGATCGGCGTACTCGCGGTCGCCCTCAACGTCGCACCGGGCACCGCCTACAAGGCCGTCCGGCACGACGACGGCGTCCTGCGCGGCGAGCTGACCGCCATCGCGGACGCGGCCGCCGCGGACGTGCTGCTCGTGCCCGCCGACGACGGCGGCCTGTACGCGGTCGACGCCACCGCCGCGACCGTCACGCCCCAGATCTCCCTGGACCTGACCCGGCCGCTCGCGACCGTCACCCTCGACGGAGTCCCGGGCCGCCTCCTCGGCGACGCCGAGCCCGCCGTCCGCCGGGCCCTGCGCGCCGGAGCCGGACTGCTCGCCTCCGAGCAGTTCGGCCTGGCCGACCGGTCGCTGACGGAGACCGTCCGCTACCTGAAGGAACGCAAGCAGTTCAACCGGCCCGTCGGCGGCTTCCAGGCGCTCAAGCACCGGCTGGCCCAGCTGTGGCTGGAGTCCGTCAACCTCCGCGCGGCCGCCCGCAACGCCGCCGACGCCCTGGCCACCGGCGAGGACGTCGACGTGGCCGTCACCGTCGCCCAGGCCTACGCGGCGCCGGTCGCCGTCCACGCCGCCGAGGAGGCCCTGCAACTGCACGGCGGCCTCGGCATGACCTGGGAGCACCCGGCGCACCTGTACCTCAAGCGCGCCAAGGCCGACTCCCTCGCCTACGGCACCGCCGGAGCCCACCGGGAGGCCCTGGCCGCACTGGTCGACCTCCAGGCCCCCTGACGTACACCACGCCGACACCCGGCAACAGCCCGCGGAAGACCCGGAGAAGCCCGCCCCACCTGGGGCGGGCCTTTCCGTGCGCCCAGGCCGGGTGAAGTGAACCACCGGTGGCAGTTCGGCCAACTCCACGCCCGGGCCTGCTTCTTGTGCCTGCCGGCACCCCATACTCGCAGGGTTCCGCACGGCACTCCCAGGGAGGCAGAGCATGGCCCTCACCACCCGTCGCAGAGCCCTCACCACCCTCGGCGCGGCCTTCGCCGGCGCGGTCGCCCTGCCCGCCACCGACGCGTCGGCCGGTGAACGGCGGCACGGGCGCCGCCCGTTGTGGCGCGCCCACGCCCACAACGACTACGAGCACCCGCGCCCGCTGTTCGACGCCCTCGACCACCGCTTCGGCAGCGTCGAGGCCGACATCTACCTCGTCGGCGACCAACTGCTCGTCGCCCACGACCCGGAGGACCTCGACCCCGCCCGCACTCTCGAGTCCCTCTACCTCGACCCGCTCGCCGCCCGCGTCCGGGCCAACCGGGGGTGTGTGTACCGGGGGTACCGGGGCTCGCTGCAACTGCTCATCGACATCAAGACCGAGGGCGCCTCGACGTACCTCGAACTCGACCGCCATCTGCGCCGCTACCGGCACCTGTTCACCACCTACGCCCATGGCCGCGTCCACCGCGGCCCGGTCACCGCCGTCGTCTCCGGCGACCGGGCGGCCCGCGCCCCCATGGAGGCCCAGCCCGTCCGGCACGCCTTCTACGACGGCCGCCTCACCGATCTCGGCAGCCAGGCCCCGGCCTCCTTCATCCCGCTGATCAGCGACAACTGGACGCTCAACTTCACCTGGCGGGGTGTGGGCGCCTTCCCCGACGCCGAGCGGCAGAAGCTGCGGGGCATCGTCGCGGCCGCCCACCGGCGGGGCCAGAGGGTGCGGTTCTGGGCGACCCCGGACCTGGCCGGACCCGCCCGGGACGCCCTGTGGTCCGAACTGCTCGCCGCGGACGTCGACCACCTCAACACCGACGACCTCGCCGGCCTGGAGGCGTTCCTCGACGCCCGCCGGGCGGCATAGCGTCCCGGCGAGGACACCACACGTTCGGCGGACAGCTCAGCCGCACGGACGAACCCTCCGCTACGCCACACTTACGGCCGAACGCCGTGAACCGGACAAGGCGGCGTGGCGGAGGAGTCGACGATGGCCATTTCCATCTCTGTGGTGCTGCTGCTCGTGATCCTGGCGGTGATCTTCCTGCGCAACGGCGGGCTGAAGGTCTCCCACGCCCTGGTCTGCCTGCTGCTCGGCTTCTACCTGGCCAGCACCAGCATCGCCCCCACCATCCACAGCGGCCTCACGGCGACGGCGGACATCGTGAGCAGTCTGCGGCCCTGAGGTTCAGGCTCCCGAGAACACGCCGATGCCGTTCGGGACGGCCCGTTCGGCACCGCCGCTCGGATGGTTGCGCACGGAGACCGTGCTCGCCCCGGGCTTCCGGGCGACCAGCGTCGACGACCCGCCGCCGTCCAGGCTGAAGGCGTCCTCCGAGCCCAGCTTCCGCATGGTGGCGGCCACTTCGGCGATCGTCAGGCCGGTGCGGTAGGCGGCGGCGCCGTCCAGCGCGAGGAGCAGCATGCGCTGCCCGCCGTCGGCGATCCCCACGGCCGTACGGACGGCCGAGGCCGTGTCGTCGAGCCCCGGCAGCGGCCGGCCGCCCGTGAGGACCGGGTAGCCGCCGAGGGCGAGACGGTAGGGGGTGCCGCTGGTGGCCGCCACGAGAGCGTGCTCGACCTCGACCGCCTCACCGGGGGAGAACTTCCGCAGCTGCTGGGCGCCCGCCTCGCGCCCGACCAGCACGGTGGTCCCCGCGGCGATCGGACCGCTGCCCGGGGTGTCGGCGGCCGACACGACCTTGCCGTCGCGGACCGTCACCTCGTAGGTGTCCGTGCTGCACGGCGCCGCGCGGTCCGTGTCCGTGCCGCACGTGGCGCGCACCCGGGAGGCGCTGCCCCAGTCGGAGGTGAACGCGCCGACGGAACCCACTGGCAGCGCGTACTGGTTGAGCCCGCCGAGCGGCAGCTGCGCCTCGGACGTGCGGACCGAGCCCCGCAGAGCCAGCCGGTCCAGCCGGGCCCGCCCGTCGGTGCCGACGCCGAACACATCCTCGGTGGACGTGCCGGGTGGCAGCGCCGGCCCGAAACGCTGGCCGTTCGGCACGGCCGCCTTGAGCGTCCGCCCGGCCGCGATCGCCGGGCCGACACTCGCGCCGGTCGCCTCCACGCCCGGGTGCTGTGTCTCGGAGATGTTGAAGAAGTCGCCGTTGACCCCGGCGACCGCCCCCTGCGCGTCGGCCATCCGCGAGACCTGCGCGCGCGAGGCCACCGCGCCGGGGTACAACAGCTCGACCCGGACGTGCGGGTTGCCCAGGTCGACGCTCAGCACATGCGCGTGCGTCACCCCCTTGGCCGCCTTGATGTCGAACTCCTGGTACGTGACGCCCGGTGCGACCCGCACGCCCTTCTGGACGGCGCCGGCCGGTGCCGCCCCCGCCAGGGCCGCACCGGCCAGTGCTCCGAACGCCGTGAGGAAGGCCAGCACCGCTCTGCCGGCTCCTCGCCGTGTGTGACGATCTGTCACCGTGCCCCCTGATGTCTCGTCAACTGTCCCGACACTCACGGGGCAGTGCACCAGACCACGGGGGCCAGCAGGGCGGCTCGGCGCCGACTACGCGGGAACGGCTGAAAAAACGCACCCCTCCGGGTGTCTCAGCCGTCGTCCGTTCCGGTGGCGTACGGCGTGAAGTGCGCCGGCGCGTGGTCGATCGGCAGCCCGGGCCGCCAGGCGGTGAGGGCCTGCGCGCTGCACACGAACAGCTGGTCCGGCAGCCGGTCCAGGGCGAACCAGCGCCAGCGGCCCACGCTCTCCCCGGGCTGGTCCGACGGCTCGCCCCGCCAGGCGGTGACCAGGGCCGCCACGGTCACCCGGACGACACCGCCCACGTCGTCCAGGAGCGTCCCCAGCAGCCGGACGTCCTGCGGCCGCGTCACGATCCCGGTCTCCTCGGCGAGCTCGCGCACGACCGTCTCCCGCAGCGACTCCCCGGGCTCCACCGTCCCGCCGGGCAGCTCCCACGTCCCACGCCGGTGCCGGCCGAGCAGCAGTCCGCGCGGCCCGTACAGGACGGCACCCACCCCGAGCGCCGCGTGCGCCGGCGGCGGCTTCCCGACGCGCGGCCGGGAGGAGAGGCGGACGGGCCGCGTCACCTGGAACAGCCGGTAGGACGCCTGGTTGCCGTCCTGCGGCGTGCCGAGGACGTCGACGCGCTCCACCCGCAGCCCGTACTCGGTGAGCAGCTCCGCCCACAGGTCCGGGGTGAGGACCCACATCTGGACGGTGACGTCACCGCCGCCCGCCAGCCGCAGGATCTCCGGCCGGGCCGCGACACGCTCGGACGGGCCGTCGCCGCGCGCGTTGGTGTGCAGCACCGTGAAGCAGAGCCTGCCGCCCGGTCTGAGCGCCCCGGCGAGGGCGGGCAGCAGCCGGTGCGGGTCGAGATACGGGACGGCGTTGACGGAGTAGACGACGTCGTACGGCTCCGCCGAGCGCAGGTGCTCCACCGCGTCGGCCAGGACCAGCCGCAGCCCGGGCAGCGAGCCGTAACGGGCACGCGCCCGTTCGTACTGGCCGGCCGAGGCGTCGACCGCGTCCACCAGCGCGCCGTGCGCCCGGACCAGATACGCGGCGTGCCGGGCCGGACCGCACCCGAGATCCAGCACCCGCCGCCCCGCCAGCTCCCCGAGCACCTCCACGCCCGGCCCGGCGCCCCCGAACCCCCAGTCCAGACCGGCCACTTCCGGCAGCACCGTGCCGCGCCGCAGGTGGTGTGCCCCGTACGTGTCCCATGCTTCGGCGTTGACCGCCTCAGGTCGGCTCGGCAAGGCTCAGCCACCCGCCGCCGCGTCGCGCGGAAGCACCGTGACGCGGTGGAAGTTGCAACCGACGGGCCGTGGCTCGTCGGCGGGCGGCCGGGCATGGTGGGCCTTGAGGGCGCTGCTCACCAGGGTGAGCAGCAGGTCGACGTCCGCCTCGCAGTCGAGGTGGACCGTCACCCAGCACGATCCGGGAACGAGGCGGATCGCGCTCGAACCGGAGAGGTCGTAGTGGAAGCGCTGGATGGCCCGGCGAGTGAGGTGGAGGTCCACGTCCCGCGGAGAGTGGAAGTGGACGATCTCGTCGCGGACGGAACGGAGCGCCCGTCCGGTACCGCAACTCGCCGGGCCCGCCGTGAGGTCGGGCCAGGCCTGCAGGCGCTCCAGGGCGCGCTGGGCCAGAGTCATGGTCCCATCGTCGCCTGCTTACCGTCGCGCAACCAGAGGTTGAGTGATTTGTAACCGGGACGTGAGGTGTCTGCGGTGGGCATTGGCCGTGTTTTCAGAAGGAGTTGACCAGTCTGAGGTAGCGCTTCCAGTCCCAGTGCCGGCCCGGGTCGGTGTGGTCGCTGCCCGGTACCTCGTGGTGGCCGATGATGTGCGCGCGGTTGCGGGGGATGTCGTACCTGGCGCAGATCGCCGCCGTGAGCCGGGCCGACCGCTCGTACATGACATCCGTGAAGTACTTGGGCCGATCCACCCAGCCCTCGTGCTCGATGCCGATGCTGCGGGTGTTGTAGTCCCAGTTCCCGGCGTGCCAGGCGATGTCCGACTCGCGCACGCACTGCGCCACCTTTCCGTCGGCCGCGCGTACCACGTAGTGCGCGGACACCTTCGTCCTGGGATTCCGGAAGACGGACAGGGTGCCGGAGTAGGTCGTCTGCGCGACATGGATGACCACATAGCGCAGGGGATGGGCACGAGGGCGGTTCGACGGTGTGTAGTTGGCGCGGCTCGCCGGCTGCCAGGCGGCTCCCGGGTGGTCGACGGCCTGCGGCCGGGCGGCGGCCCGGGCGTCCGGGAGCAGGGCGAACGGGACGGCGGTGAGGGCGGCGCCCATGAGGATGCCTCGCCTGCTGGGGAAAGATCGTGTCCGATGCATGAGTGGGGCCTTCCGGTGTCCACGGGCAGGTGTCACGTGCTCAACTGCGGAGCGTGGCGGCCGTTGTGGTCGCGGCTCGCGTGGATCAAGTTACGGCGACCGCGGGCAGGCCGTCGGGACGCGCCGCAAGACGGTGGACGGGCCGGAGAATGTGGATAACTCGCTCACTCGGCCGGGTGATTCGAGACGCGGGACGACATGAGCGGCGGGTCGGTGAACGCCCTTTTCAGGCCCGCCCTGCGACGGCCGCCGGGTCGTCCAGCACCGCCCGCACCACCGAGTGCGCCGCCCCGAGCAGCGGCCCCTCCGGGCCCAGCCGGGACACCGACACGGGACAGACCGGACCCGCGGTCCGCCGCGCCAACTCCTCCCTCAACGAGGGCAGCAGCCAGGGCGCCAGGCCCGACAGCTCCCCGCCCAGCACCACGCTCTCCGGGTCGAGCAGGTTGACCGCCCCCGTCAGGGCGACACCGAGCGCGGTGCCCGCCTCACGCAGAGCCCGGCGCACATCCTCGTCGCCGTCCGCGGCGCGCCCCGCGAGCAGTCCCACGCGGTCCTCGTCCGGCTCCAGCCCGGCCGCGCGCAGCACCGCCTCCTCACCGGCGTACTGCTCCAGGCACCCGCGCCCCCCGCACGCGCACACCGGCCCGTCGGGCTGGACCGGCACGTGCCCCAGCTCGCCGGCGAAACCGCGCGTTCCGCGCAGCAGCCCGCCGTCCACCACGACCGCCGCACCGATGCCGATCTCCGCCGACACGTGCAGGAAGTCGCCCGGCGTGCCGTCACCGAGCCAGAGTTCGGCGAGCGCGCCGAAGTTGGCCTCGTTGTCCACCGTCAGCGGGAACTCGCTCGGCAGCAGGCCGCCGAGGTCCGTGTCGTGCCAGCCGAGGTTCGGCGCCCGGACGACGGTCCGGGAGTCACGCGCCACCAGACCCGGCACGGCCACGGCGAGCCCGGCCGGCCACAGGCCCTCGCTCTCCGCCTCGGCGACGACCCCGTGGATCAGTTCGGTGAGTTCCGCGAGCACGGGCTCGGGGGAGCGGCCGCGGTTCACGCCCTGCCGTATCGCCCGCGCCCGCGTGGTGCCCCGCAGGTCGACGGCGCAGACCGCGAGGTGATCGACGCCGACCTCCGCGCCGATCCCGGCCGGACCGCGCCCACTGACGGCGAGCGCGGATCCGGGACGACCCACCCGGCCGGGCCGCTCGGGCCCCAGCTCCTCGATCAGCCCCGCGCGGACCAGCTCGTCGACCAGCGTCGACACCGCCGCCCGGGTCAGGCCGATCCGGGAGGCGACGGCGGCCCGGGACAGCGGTCCCTCGGCGCGGACGGTGTGCATCACACGGGCGAGGTTGCGGCGGCGCATGCCCTGCTGGGTGTCGGGCGTGGCCCGGCGCGGGCCGCCCGCGTGCGGGGTACGCCCTGGTCCGGCGGGGTGGTTCTCGTGTGGGGCACGCCCCGGTCCGGCGGGGTGGCTTGCGTGCGGCGTGTGCCCTGGTCCGGCGGGGTGGCCTTCGTGTGGGGCACGCCCCGGTCCGGCGGGGTCGCTCTCGTGCGGTGGTGCGGTCATGCCTGCGTCAGCCTCCGGGCTGGGTCAGGGGTGGGGCGGGGGAGGCCCGCCGGTGGGCCTCCCCGGGGTCGTCCGGGCCGGCTCCGCGTCTCCACAGGGTCCTCCGAGCCGGCTCCGCGCCTCCACCGGGTCGTCCGAGCACGGGATGGCCGCGTCGGCTCCCAGGGCGTTCACCGTGCACTTGCCTCAGCTCCCGGCCGTCCCCCGCTCCAGCAGCGGAGCCGCGTCGGAGAGTACCCCGGCGATCCTGGCCAGCGTCTCCTCGTCCCGCTCGACGGCGTCGAGCACCGGCCCGGCCGCCGTGTCCCAGCGCCGTGCGACCGCCGCCGGGTCCTCCCCGGTCAGCAGCCCGGCCGCCTGCGCGGCGGCGCCGAGCGCCACCAGCTCCTTCGCCTCGGGCACCTGCACGGGGCGCCCCGACAGCCGCCGGACGGTCTGCTGCCAGGCCGTGCCGCGGGCGCCGCCGCCGATCAGCAGCAGCGGTGCCGAGGGGTCCGCGTCCTCGTCCAGGACCAGGTCGAGCGCGCCCAGCAGGGAGTGGACGGCACCGTCGTAGGCGGCCTGGAGCAGCTGCCCGGCGGTGGTGTCGTGCCGCAGGCCGTGCAGCAGCCCGGAGGCGTTCGGCAGGTTCGGGGTGCGCTCGCCGTCCAGGTAGGGCAGCAGCGTGACGGCCGTGCCCGGCTCGACGGCCTCGCGGTCCAGGCCCAGCAGCGTCGCCACGCGGTCGACGGCGAGCGTGCAGTTCAGGGTGCACGCCAGCGGCAGCCAGTCGCCGCGGGCGTCGGCGAAGCCCGCCACCGTGCCGCTCGGATCGGCGGGCCGCCGCCGCGACACCGCGTACACCGTGCCCGACGTGCCGAGGCTCATCACCGGCATGCCGGGGCGCAGGCCCAGACCCAGCGCCGCCGCTGCGTTGTCGCCGGTGCCGGGCGCGACCAGGGTGCCCTTGGAGAACGGCAGGTCATGGCTGTCGCGCACCGTGCCCGCCACCTCCCCGGGCCGGACCACGCGGGGCAGCAGGGCCGGGTCGAGCCCCACGTGCGCCAGGATCTCCTCGTCGTAGGCCTCCGTCCCCGACGCCCACCAGCCCGTTCCGGAGGCGTCGCCGCGGTCGGTCGTGCCCTGACCGGTGAGGCGCTCGGTGAGGTAGTCGTGGGGGAGGCGCACGGCCTTCGTGGCGCGGACCGCCTCCGGCTCGTGCTCGGCCAGCCAGGCCCACTTGGTGACCGTGAACGAGGCCGCGGGGACGAGGCCGGTGCGTTCGGCCCAGACCTTCGCGCCGCCCAGCTCCTCGGTCAGCCGGCGTGCCTGCGGCGCCGAGCGCACGTCGTTCCACAGCAGGGCCGGGCGCACCGGCTCGCCCCGGTCGTCCAGGGCGACCAGGCCGTGCTGCTGGCCGCCGACCGACACCGCGGCGGCCTCGTGCGCCGCGTCGCCGCACTGGCGCAGGGCCTCGCACAGCGCGTCCCACCACTGGCGCGGATCACTCTCGCGGCCGGCCCCGGAGGAGACGCTGTGCGGCGCCTGGCCGCTCGCGACGACCCGGCCGGTGGCCGCGTCGACGACCAGCGCCTTCGTGGACTGGGTGGACGAGTCCACGCCGACGACGAGCGGACCCTCGGCTGTTGACATCGGGCTTCTCCCTACTGCGCGCGGCTCGTGTCTCCGTTCGGAGGCACCTTGTCTCTTCCCAGAGAGGTGCTCGCATACTAATTTGTAAATCGGCATGACGAAATAGCCTCAGCGAGCAAGGAGCCGCGGCATGAGCTACCAGCCCACCCCCGAGGACAGGTTCACCTTCGGCCTGTGGACCGTCGGCTGGCAGGGACGGGACCCCTTCGGCGACGCCACGCGGCGTGCCCTCGACCCGGTCGAGACGGTGCAGCGCCTGGCCGAGCTCGGCGCGCACGGCGTCACCTTCCACGACGACGACCTCATCCCGTTCGGCTCGAGCGACACCGAGCGCGAGGCCCACATCAAGCGCTTCCGGCAGGCGCTGGACGCCACGGGCATGAAGGTCCCGATGGCCACCACCAACCTCTTCACGCACCCGGTCTTCAAGGACGGCGCGTTCACCGCCAACGACCGCGACGTGCGCCGCTACGCCCTGCGCAAGACCATCCGCAACATCGACCTCGCCGTCGAACTCGGCGCCCAGGTGTACGTGGCCTGGGGCGGCCGGGAGGGGGCCGAGTCGGGCGCCGCCAAGGACGTCCGCGCGGCCCTGGACCGGATGAAGGAGGCCTTCGACCTGCTCGGCGAGTACGTCACCTCCCAGGGCTACGACCTGCGCTTCGCCATCGAGCCCAAGCCGAACGAGCCGCGCGGCGACATCCTGCTGCCGACCGTCGGCCACGCCCTGGCGTTCATCGAGCGCCTGGAGCGTCCGGAGCTGTACGGCGTCAACCCCGAGGTGGGGCACGAGCAGATGGCCGGGCTGAACTTCCCGCACGGCATCGCGCAGGCCCTGTGGGCGGGCAAGCTGTTCCACATCGACCTCAACGGCCAGTCCGGCATCAAGTACGACCAGGACCTGCGCTTCGGCGCCGGTGACCTGCGCGCCGCGTTCTGGCTGGTCGACCTGCTGGAGTCGGCCGGCTACAGCGGCCCGCGGCACTTCGACTTCAAGCCGCCGCGGACCGAGGACCTGGACGGCGTGTGGGCCTCCGCGGCCGGCTGCATGCGCAACTACCTGATCCTCAAGGAGCGCGCCGCCGCCTTCCGTTCCGACCCGGAGGTCCAGGAGGCCCTGCGCGCCGCCCGCCTGGACGAGCTGGCCCAGCCCACCGCCGCGGACGGCCTGCAGGCCCTGCTTGCCGACCGGTCGGCCTTCGAGGCCTTCGACGTCGAGGCGGCCGCGGCCCGCGGCATGGCCTTCGAGCGCCTGGACCAGCTGGCGATGGACCACCTGCTGGGGGCGCGCGGCTGAGACACGCGCGCGGGTGGGCCCGTCCGGTCGAGCCGGGCGTTGCCCGTCCCGGAGACGTGAGCCCACGCGCGCGTGCGGGCCCGAAGTCGTGAGCCCACGCGCGCGTACGGGCCCGAAGTCGTGAGCCCACGCGCGCGTACGGGCCCGTCGGCCGGTCATGGTGAGCGGCCGACGGGCCCGTCATGCTCCGGAATCATGCGATCCGTGGCATGAGCCCGTATCAACCTCCGTGCGCCCCTCCCGCCTTGAGGAGAAGGCGGCGACCCTGGTCGGTATGGCCCTGCCGCCCGTACCGCCTCACCCGCCCGGGCCTCCCCGGCGCCGGAATCCGCTGATCGTCCTGCTCGCCGTGCTCGTGGCCGCCGCAGCCGTGTCCGTCGTGGTGCTGATGGCCTCGGGGCGGGACGACCCGGCGGACAAGGAGCCGCCCGGCGACAGCGCGAGCCGCACTCCCGCGCCGTCCTTCGGCATTCCCACCGAGCTGCCCTCCAGGCTGCCGAGCGAGCTGCCGACCCGGCTGCCGTCGGGCTTTCCCACCCGGCTGCCGAGCGATCTGCCGAGCGGCTTCGAATCGCTCCTTCCGTCGCTGGACCCCGGCGAGCTACTGCGCTGACGGCAGCGCGGAATCGTCCCCGGCGGCGAGTCCGGCGGACGTCAGGGCCGTCGCCGGATCCTGGGCCGCGCCTCCCGAGGGCATCCAGCGGCCGCGTTCCCTGTGGTACGGCCACCACCGGCCGTCCCGGCCGAGCCGGAGCTGGACCGGTGCGCCGACCACCGTCCACCGATTGCCCCGGGCCCGCAGCTCCGGCCGCTCGTCCGCGTCCCAGGCCGACTCCAGGGCGGCACGCGCGCGTGCCAGCGCCTCGCCCTCCACCCGCCACTCCTCGTCGAGGACGGACAGCGCGTCCGAGCCCCCGAGCCGCCAGGCGCGTACCGCGGCCGCCAGCCCCTCCCGGCCGCGTCCCGACCCGTCGGCGAGACGGTCCGCCACCTCCCCCGGGGGGTCGCCCGCGGCCAGTCGCACCGCGTCCTGCGCCACCGTCGGCTCGGTGTCGCAGGAGCCCCGGAGCGCCTCCGCGAGCAGGCGGTGGGCCTGAACGGCGGTCCGGGCGGCCAGGAACTCCAGCGCGGCCGGGTCGATGCCCGCGGCGGGCGGTGTCCCGGTGTCCAGGGACGGCGGGAGGCCCGGCTCGCCGGGCAGTTCGGGCAGGGCCGGCAGCGGGGGCAGGATGTCACCGGCCGCGTACGCCTCGGCCGCGTCCACGCCCTCCGGCCCCGAGGGCTCGGCGGTGGACGCCCCACTGCGCGACTGCAGGTCGCCCAGCAGGGTGGCTTCGTCGCGCCCCCGCATCAGCAGCAGGACGAACGGGTCCTGGTCCAGCAGCCGTGCCACCTGGTAGCAGAGCGCCGCCGTGTGCCCGCAGTGATCCCAGGCCTCGCAGCCGCACTCCGGCTCCAGATCGCCCAGGCCCGGGAGCAGTTCGACGCCCGCGGCGGCCGCATCCTCGACCAGGTGCGGCGGCATCTCCCGGTCCAGCAGCGCCGCCACATGACCGGCCCGCTCCACGGTCATGTCCAGGAGCCGGTCCCACTGCTCGGCCGTCAGCTCCGCCAGCAGGACGTCGGCCCGTTGCGGCGTGCGGTCGCGGTCCTGGATGACGGCCGTGAGCCGCCCCGGGCGCACCGACACCGCGCCGACCGCTCCCGCGCGCGCCAGCCGGCGGCCCGTCTTGAGCTGCGCCGAGTCCAGCGCCGTGTCCTCCAGCGCCTTCAGCCACGCCTGGCCCCACCAGGTCTGCGCGAAGCCCTTCCCGCGCGCGGGAGGCAGCGCGGCGAACGTCCGCTCCCTGTCTTCGCCTTCGTCGTGCCGAGTCATCGCAGGCCCCCTCGCAGTTCGACCAGATCCGCCAGCTCCGCGTCCGTCAGCTCCGTGAGCGCCGCCTCGCCCGAGCCCAGGACCGCGTCCGCCAGCTCCCGCTTGCGGGCGAGCAGTTCGGCGATGCGGTCCTCGATGGTTCCCTCCGCGATGATCCGGTGGACCTGCACGGGCCGCGTCTGCCCGATGCGGTAGGCGCGGTCGGTCGCCTGCGCCTCCACCGCCGGGTTCCACCAGCGGTCGTAGTGCACGACGTGCTCGGCCCGGGTGAGGTTCAGACCGGTGCCGGCCGCCTTCAGCGACAGCAGGAACACCGGCACGTCACCGTCCTGGAAGCGCCGCACCATGGCCTCGCGCTCGGCGACGGGCGTCCCGCCGTGCAGGAACTGCGTGGGCGTCCCGCGGGCCGCCAGGTGCCGTTCGAGGAGACGGGCCAACTGCACGTACTGCGTGAAGACCAGCACGCCCGCCCGCTCCGCGAGAATCGTGTCCAGCAGTTCGTCCAGCAGCTCCAGCTTCCCGGAGCGTCCGGCGATCACCGGCCGCTCCTCCTTCAGGTACTGCGCGGGGTGGTTGCAGATCTGCTTGAGGCCGGTCAGCAGCTTCACGATCAGGCCCCGTCGCGCCATGCTGTCCGCCCCGGCGATCTCAGCGAGCGCCTCGCGCACCACGGCCTCGTACAGAGCCGCCTGCTCCTGGGTGAGCGACACGGCGTGGTCCGTCTCCGTCTTCGGCGGCAGCTCGGGCGCGATCCCCGGGTCAGACTTGCGGCGGCGCAGCAGGAACGGCCGGACCAGCCGGGACAGCCGGTCCGCGGCGGCCGGGTCCTGGCCGCCCTCGACGGCCTCCGCGTACCGCCGGCGGAAGGTGCCGAGCCGGCCCAGCAGTCCCGGGGTCGTCCAGTCGAGGATCGCCCACAGCTCCGACAGGTTGTTCTCCACCGGGGTGCCCGTGAGCGCCACGCGCGCGCGTGCCCCGATGGAACGCAGCTCCCGGGCGGTCGAGGAGTACGGGTTCTTCACGTGCTGGGCCTCGTCCGTCACGAGCAGGCCCCACGGCACCCCGGCCAGCCGGGAGGCGTCCAGGCGCATCGTGCCGTACGTGGTGAGCACGAACTCCCCGTCGGCCAGGCCGTCCAGGCTGCGCCGCGCGCCGTGGAAGCGCCGCACCCGGGTGCCGGGCGCGAACCGCTCGATCTCCCGCTGCCAGTTGCCCATCAGGGACGTCGGGCAGACCACCAGGGTGGGCCCGGCGGACCGGGAGTCGGTCTGCCGGTGCAGGTGCAGGGCGATCAGCGTGATCGTCTTGCCGAGCCCCATGTCGTCGGCGAGACAGCAGCCGAGGCCCAGGGATGTCATGCTCGCGAGCCAGTTCAGGCCCCGCCGCTGGTAGTCCCGCAGGGTGGCCGCGAGGGCGGCCGGCTGTTCCACGGGCTGCTGCCCCTCGGGGTTCTCCAGCCTCTCCCGCAGGGCCGCCAGCCACCCGGTGGGCCGCACCTCGACCCGGTGGCCGTCCACCTCCGCCCAGCCGGTCAGGGCCGCGCCCAGCGCGTCCACCGGCGTGACCTTGCGGTCCTGCCGGGAGCGGGCCAGGCGCACCTCCTGAGGGTCGATCAGGACCCACTGGTCGCGCAGCCGCACCACCGGGCGTTTGGCCTCGGCGAGACGGTCCAGTTCCTCGCGACTCAGCCGCTGGTCGCCCAGTGTGAACGACCAGTTGAAGGCGAGCAGCGCGTCGGCGGAGAGGAACGACGGCATGGCGGCGGAGGCCTTGCCGGACTCGGACTCGGACCCGGATTCGGGCTTGTTGTCGGACGGCCCCGCCTCCGCGGGACCCACCTCCGCGCGCGTGGTGAGGTTGCGGGTCAGACCCTTCGGCCAGTGCACGTCGACGCCGGCCGCCGCCAGGGCGCGGGCGCCGGCGCCGAGGAGTTCGGTGACCTCCTCGTCGTCGAGCTCGACCGCGTCCGGCACGGCCGCCGACAGCAGCGGCGTCAGCGAGGGCCAGGCCCGGGCCGCACGGCGCAGGGCGAGCAGGGCGTCCATCCGCGCGCGCGGGCCGAACGCCTCGCTCCGGGCGCCGTCGGCCCAGACGTCCGCGGCGTCCGCGACGAGCGCGGCATCGCTCACGCTGTGCACCTGGAGCACGGCCCGGAACGCCACGTCCGTGTCGTCGGGTGCCGTGTCGTCGAACGCCGTGTCGTCGGCCAGCCCCTGCGCCTCGATCCGCAGCGACAGCCGCACGCCCGCGTCGTGGCCCGCGGCGACGTCCGCCGCCCACGCGCGCTGCTCCGGCAGGTGCACCGGGTCAGGTGCCGCGTAGGCGGGGTCGCCGGTCACCAGTGGCGCTGCGGGGGAGCGTGGCAGGGTGTCGGCGACCGCGTCGAGGAAGGCGCGCAGGAGCTGCTCCGGGTCGGGCAACCGCAGCGCCCCCGCGCCGTCCGGCGGCACGGCGTGCGCCTCGGGCGGCATCGCGGCGGCGAGGCGGCGTACGGCCTCGACGTCCTGGGCGCGCAGCGGGCCGGTGCGCCAGGCGTCGTGGTCGCCCGGGGACAGTCCCGGGAGCAGCAGCCCGCGCGCGACGAGGTGCAGGGCGTGCAGGGCCGCCGCGCCCCAGAACACGGTGGACCGGTGCCCCTGCGTACCGGCACGCGCGCGTGTGAGGACCGGCAGGGCCGCGCGGACGGGCAGCAGGACGGCGGGCACGTCCTCCGGCTCGACGCCGTCGTCGCCGGGCACGACGACGGTCAGGTCCGCGACGGTCGCCGCCGCCACGGCCGGAGGAGGCGCGCCGTCGGGCCGCCAGAACGCGACGGTGCCGGTGCGGGCAGGGTCGCCGGGCAGGAACACGGCGCAGCAGGAGGCCAGTTCGGAGATCTCGGAGGAAGGTGCCGGGGGAGTCGGATGCTCGACTATGACTGAGTCCTCAAATTTGACTAGCGGGACGGAGTCGCCGAGAGTACAGCACTTTCGGCGCAGACGGGTATGGCGAGGCTGTGAGCTGGGTCACCATGGAGGTCTCAGGGGTGCGTCGGGGTCGCGCCTCAGGGATGTCTCAGGGTCGCGGTCCGGAACCGCCGCACGCGCGGGTCCGTTTTCGGGACAGAGAGCGGCAATGGCCGCGAAGGAGGCGACAGTCATGTCGAAGAACGCCAAGATCGCCGCGGGCGGTGTGGCGGTCGGGCTCATCCTGCTGATCTGGCTGCCCTGGTGGGCCGCGCTGCTGATCATCCTGGGAGTCCCGGCCGCCGCGTACCTCACGCTGGACCCCTCACAGCGGCGCAGGCTGCGCCGCGCCACCCGCAAGGAACTCGGCCGCTGACCGGCCGCACCGCAGTCCGGCCGGCCACCCCGGCCCGCGCCGGTCGGTTCGGCCGGGCTGTAGCTCGGCCGGCGGGCCCGGGGCGTCGGTCGGTTCGGCCGTACGTAGTCGGCTCGCCGCCCCGGCTCGCCGGTCAGTTCGGCCGCACGGCCATTTTGTCGAGTGCCTCGAGGAGACCTGGCAGCTCCGGCCCCCGGCCCACCGGCAGGACCTCGCCGGGTTCCTCGTCGAGCAGCACGAACGCGATGTCGTCGGTCCTGGCCACGAGCGACCAGCCGGGACCGTCGGCCCGCAGGGTCCGCGCGTCGCCCGGCGCGAAGGACGAGCGGACCCGGCCCAGCGGCGGCGGCGAGTCGAGGTAGGTGCGGGCCTCTGCGAGGACGCGCCGGATGCCGCTGTGGCCCGGTTGCTCGTTCCCCCCGCTCCGCTCGTTCCCCCCGCTCTGCTCCGGACCGCCGGCCACGTCGCCGCCGTCCACCTCGCCGCCGTCCCCCTCGCCCGTTGTCCCGGAGGCCCCCGGTGCCGCGAACGCCGCGTCGTCCACCTGCTCCCGCCACGTCGCCCACTGCAGCGCGATTTCGTCGGCGCCCAGGCGCCGCTGGGCCGGTCCCCAGACGGTGGTGTCCGGCGGGGTCAGCGGGGGCCGGTCGTCGACCTCCGGGCCGGGGTCGTGCGGCGCGGGCACCCCGGGGGCCGCGACGGCGACCGCGAGGGGCCAGCCGGGCAGCGCCGCGACGACCGTGCGCTCGTCGGGCGACAGCTCGTACTCCATGCCGCAGTCCCAGGACGCGATCGCGACGGCCACCAGGGAGACGTCGTCGATGACCACGGTCCAGCGGGCGCCGTCGCCGTCCTGGCCGAGCACCAGCCCGTACCCGTCGGCGAGCGGCGCGAGGCCGAGCGCCGCGCACGCCTCCGGGTAGTCGTCGCCCAGCACGCTCGGGAACTTCGCCGGCGTCAGCAGCACCGCCGTGAGCACATAGAGCGCATCGTCCGCGGCGGCGACGGCGTCCTCGTCCGTCCCGGCCATCCCAGCCTCCCCATCCGTTGGTCCAACGGCGCGCACCCTAGTGCGCCCGGAAGCCGCTTGTCACGACCTCGCAGGCGCACCCGGAGCTGCAGTTTTCCGGCGGACGGGGCGAATCGGCCGTCCGGGCCGGGCACCTCACGCCGTCGGCAGGCCCAGCAGTTCACGGGCCACGGTCCCCGGAGACTCGCCCCGTTCCCGCGCGAGCGCGACGACGGCCCGGCAGGCCAGCTCGTTCACCCCGAACGACAGCGCCTCCGGCGACACCCAGCCGGACGCCTCGTCGGCCCGCTCCTGGTCGTCCTCGGCGCAGGCCGTGACGTAGACGGCCGCGGCCTCGAAGAGATTGTGCGGACGTTTGTCCCCGTCGGACTTCGTCTCCGTGCGCAAGGCACCTGCGACTCTGCCTCCGGCCTTGCGGACCTTGTTCCACATGTGCTGACCACCTTCCCCCTGTGCGTTTTCCCCGCTCACCGTTCATCTCCCGCTCACCAACGTAGAGTTGGACCTTCGGTGGCAGGAAGGGGAGGGTACCGTGAAGCGCTTCGAACGGCTGGAACGAATCCGTCGCATGGACCCCTACCGGGACGCCTCGGACATCTATCGGCTGAGCGTGGCGTACGAGTTCCCGTGGGACTTCACCCGTTCCCTGGAGCTGGCGCTGTACCGCACCTACGCCGTCCCGAGCATCGGCCGCCTGCTCGCCGAGACGGCGGAGCTCACGGAGCGTACGCAGAAGCGCTACGACGACACCTCGCTGCTGCTGGACGCCATCGTCGAGCACGGCTTCGACGCCGAGCAGGGCAGGACCGCGATCCGTCGCATCAACCAGATGCACCGCAGCTACGACATCAGCGACGAGGACATGCGCTACGTGCTCTGCACGTTCGTCGTGATGCCCAGGCGGTGGATCGACGCCTACGGCTGGCGCAGGATGTCGAGCCACGAGGTCGTCGCCAGCGTCGTCCACTACCGCACGCTGGGCCGGCACATGGGCATCAAGGACATCCCCGAGACCTACGAGGAGTTCGAGACCTGCCTCGACGACTACGAGGCGGCCCGCTTCGCCTGGGACGAGGACGCCCGCCGCGTCGCGGACGCCACGCTCGACCTCATGGTCTCCTGGTACCCGCGCCCGCTCGCGCCCCTGCTGCGCGGCGCGATCCTCTCGCTGCTCGACGATCCGCTCCTGCGCGCCTTCCGCTACACCCCGCCGAGCGCCGCCACGCGCGCGTGGGCGCGTCGCGCGGTACGGCTGAGGGGGCGTGCCGTCCGCCTGCTGCCGCCCCGGCGCGCCCCGCACTTCGCCCGGCAGAACTGGGAGATCAAGAGCTACCCGAACGGCTACCGGATCGCCGACCTGGGCACCCGCCCCGTCCCCGGCGTCCGGGGCTGCCCCGTGCGGCACGTGGAAGTGCCCGGCTCCGAGGCCCGGTGACACGCTGTCTCAGTCCTCGCGGACGGCGAGCGCCAGGAAGCGGGCGTCCTCGTCGACGTACGACCTCAAGCGCCACCCGGAACCGGCCAGCAGTGGACGCAGGTTGGGCTCGGCGCGCAGGTCGTCCGCGGTGAGCGGGCGGCCGTGGCGAGCCGCCAGCGCCGCCCTGCCGATGGGGTGGAACAGCGCCAGCAGACCTCCGGGACGCACCACGCGCGCCAGTTCCCGCAGGTTCTCGGCCGGGCTCGGCAGATGCGAGACGAGACCCGCCCCGAACACGGCGTCCAGCGACCGCGGGCGCAGGGGCAGCGCGGCGACGTCCGCGAGCAGCAACACCCCGTCGCGGTCCCGTCCGGCCCGTACGGCCTCGCGCAGCATGGCCGGGGTCAGATCGGCCCCGAGGACCACTCCGGACGGCCCCACGGCGGCCCGCAGCGGCGGCAGGGCGCGCCCGGTGCCGCACCCCGCGTCGAGCACACGGTCGCCCGCACGCAGCCCGAGCTCCGCGACCGCTGCGGCGTAGGCCGGGCCGTCGTCGGGGAACCGGGTGTCCCAGTCGGCGGCGCGGGCGGTGAAGAACTCCTGGACACGCGTCTGCTCGTCGCTCATGTACCGCATGATTCCTCACCGGCACAGATGACGCCTCAGTGCACATGTTCGAGCGTGACCCGATCGTTCCGGTACATCTCTGCGTCATATTCCAACACCTTTCGAAATGCGCCCCCTTCACGCGCCCCTGGCGGGTCTAGCGTCCCGGGGCCATGGGACACCTGGACCACGCCGCCCTGGGGTGGCTGACCCCCGCGCTGTCGTACGTGATGGCCTGCATAGGCGCCGCCCTCGGGCTGCGCTGCACCGTTCGCGCGCTCGCCGCCACCGGGCGCTCACGCCGCAACTGGCTCGTCACCGCCGCGTCGGCGATCGGCACCGGCATCTGGACCATGCACTTCGTGGCCATGCTCGGCTTCAGCGTCGCCGGCACCGACATCCGCTACGACGTGCCGCTGACCCTCCTGAGCCTGCTCGTCGCCATGGTCGTCGTCTGCGCCGGCGTCTTCGCCGTCGGCTACGGCCGGGACCGCGGCCGGGCCCTGCTGCTCGGCGGGCTCACCACCGGCCTCGGCGTCGCGAGCATGCACTACCTGGGCATGGCGGCCGTCCGCCTGCACGGCGACGTGACCTACGACCCGGTGCTCGTCGGGCTCTCCGTCCTGATCGCCGTCGTCGCCGCGACGGCGGCCCTGTGGGCGGCGCTCAACATCAAGTCGCCCGTCGCCGTCACCCTCGCCTCCCTGATCATGGGTGCGGCCGTCAGCAGCATGCACTACACCGGGATGTTCGCGGTGAGTGTGCGCGTCACGCCCTCCGGGGAGGCCCTGCCCGGGGCCACGGCGATGCAGTTCATCTTCCCCCTCGCCGTCGGCCTCGGGTCCTACCTCTTCCTGACCTCGGCCTTCGTCGCGCTGTCGCCGACGGCGGGGGAGCGCGAGGCGACCGCCTCGGCCCAGCGGCCGGTCGGGACTCCCGCCCATCAGCGCCCGTAGCCCCAACGGCACCCCCCGAAGCCCGAGTGGCTCGCCCCGAAGCCGGGGTGGCACACCGCCGAACCACTCCCGAGCGAGGAGTCCATGCGTACACCCCGGAGGACCCCCGCGGCCGGCGCCGACACGCCGCCGCCCCCGCCCGCGCGCGGTCGCCGCGCGCACGCCGGACCACCCGCCGACGAAGGCCCCGAGACACCCCCGGGCACCGCGCCGGACGCAGTACCCCCGCGCGCGGAGCGCTGGCACATCCGCCCCCGCACCGTGCGCGCCAAGATCGTCTGCCTGCTGATGGTGCCCGTCGTCTCCCTCCTGGCCCTGTGGGCCTACGCCACCGTGACCACCGCCCAGGACGTCTCCCGGCTCCGGCAGGTCCAGCGCGTGGACGCCGCGGTCCGCGCCCCGGTCTCCGCGGCGGTCGCCGCCCTCCAGGCCGAACGCGCGGCCGCGGTACGCCACGCCACCGACCCGTCCGCCGTACGCGCGGACGAACTGGCCGAACTCGCCCGGCGCACCGACCGGGCCGTCGCGAAACTGCGGCTCGGCAAGGACAACACCGTCGCCGACAGCGAGGAACTGCCCGCCGGAGTCGCCCGCCGGCTGGAGGAGTTCGTCACCGGTGCCGAGCAACTACGGCCGCTGCGGACCGAGATACGGGACCGGCGCGCGGACTGGGCCGAGACGTACAGCCGTTACACCCGGACCATCTCGGCGGCCTTCGGCGCCGGCGGCGCCCTCACCGGCATCCAGGACGCCGACCTCGGCTCCGACGCGCGCGTGCTGCTGGAATTCGCCCGCGCGGGAGAGGCACTGGCCCGGGAGGACGCCGTGCTGGCGAGCGCCCGCCTGGACGGCGCCCTGGACGGGGAGCGGCTCCGGATCTTCACCGGCGCCGTCGAACTGCGCCGCACCCTCACCGAGTCGGCCGTCGCGGACCTGCGCGGCACCGAACGCTCCGCCTGGGACGCCCTCTCCGACAGCAGCGCCTACGCCGGCCTGGGCGACGCCGAGGACAGGATCCTCGCCCGCGGGCCGGGCGCGAAGGCCGTCGAGGCGGCACCCGAGCACGCCTGGAACACGGCGCACACGCGCGTGCAGCACGGCATGCGCACCATCGAGGGCGACGCGGCACGCGGCGTCGCGGAGCGGGCCGACCCGTTCACCCGGGGGCTGCTCACCCCGGCCGGCGCCGCCGTCCTGCTCGGCCTCGCCGCCGTCGCCGCCTCGCTCGTCATCTCCGTACGCATCGGACGCGGGCTCGTGGTGGAGCTGGTGAGCCTGCGCAACAGCGCCCTGGAGATCGCCCGGCGCAAACTCCCCGAGGCCATGCGGAAACTGCGCGCGGGCGAGGAGATCGACGTCCGCGCCGAGGCCCCGCCCGGGCCGCCCGCCGAGGACGAGACCGCGCAGGTCGCCGAGGCCCTCGGCACGGTGCACCGCGCCGCGCTGCGGGCCGCCGTGGAACGCGCCGAGCTGGCCAGCGGCATCTCCGGTGTCTTCGTGAACCTCGCCCGCCGCAGCCAGATCCTCGTCCACCGGCAGCTGAGCCTCCTCGACAGCATGGAACGCCGCTCCGACGATCCCGACGAACTGAGCGACCTGTTCCGCCTCGACCACCTCACCACCCGTATGCGCCGCCACGCGGAGAGCCTGATCATCCTCTCCGGAGCGGCCCCCGGCCGGGCCTGGCGCATGCCCGTCTCCCTGACGAACGTGGTCCGCGCGGCCGTCTCCGAAGTCGAGGACTACGCGCGCGTGGAGGTACGGCAACTCCCCGAGGCAGCCGTCATCGGTACGGCCGTCGCCGACCTCACCCACCTCCTGGCCGAGATCATCGAGAACGCCGCCCAGTTCTCGCCGCCCCACACGCGCGTGCGGATCACCGGCGAACCCGTGGGCAACGGCTACGCCGTCGAGGTCGAGGACCGCGGCCTCGGCATGGGCCAGGAGACCCTCACCGAGGCCAACCGCCGCATCGCGCAGTCCGAGGCGCTCGACCTGTTCGACAGCGACCGGCTCGGCCTGTTCGTGGTCAGCAGGCTCGCCGCCCGACACGACGTCAAGGTCCACCTGCGGACCTCCCCGTACGGCGGAACCACGGCGGTCGTCCTGCTGCCCACCGCCCTGCTGCACACCGGCGCGGCGCGGCGCTCGTCGGAGGAGGCGGCTCATGCGCGGCAGCCCGAGGAACGCGCCTACGCGCGCGTGCCCGACGACCACTCCCTCCAGGACCCCGTCACCGCACCGGTCGACCGGCGCGCCCTCGTGGCTCCCGTACCGGCCGCCGCGGAGACCACCGGCCACGCGGAGACCCCGGGCCACGCCCCACCCCCAGGAGTCGCCACCTTGCGACTGCACCGCCCCCAGGAGCAGCCCGAAGGCTCCGACGACCTCCCACGCCGCGTACGGCAGGCCAGTCTCGCTCCCCAACTGCGCGACGGACGCCCCGAGGAGCCCCCGCCCACACCGGCTTCCAGGGACGACGACCGCACCCCCGAACTCGTACGGGACCGCATGGCGGCCTACCGCGACGGCTGGGCGCGCGGCGGCGGCAGGCAACCCGGCCGCGGGACCACGCCCGGCCCCGCGGCGGGCAGCGACAGCAGCGAAGGAGACCCCGCATGATCCAGGACCCGAGCACACGGACCGCCCGGCCCTCCGGCGAACTCGACTGGCTGCTGGACGACATGGTGCTCCGCGTGAGCGAGATACGGCACGCCGTGGTGCTGTCCAACGACGGCCTCGCCGTGGGCGCCTCGAGCGACCTGCGCCGCGAGGACGCCGAGCACCTGGCCGCGGTCGCCTCGGGCTTCCACAGCCTCGCCAAGGGAGCGGGACGGCACTTCGGCGCCGGCGGCGTCCGCCAGACCATGGTGGAGATGGACGAGGGCTTCCTGTTCGTGGCCGCCGCGGGCGACGGCTCCTGCCTCGCCCTCCTCACCGCCGTGACCGCGGACATCGGACTCGTGGCGTACGAGATGGCACGCCTGGTCAAGCGCGTCGGCGAGCACCTCGGCACGGCGCCCCGCGTCGGCGCGCGGCCCCCCGCCGCCGGATGAGCCGGGAGGGCGGTCCGCGCAGATGACCGAGGACTTGACGGGCACCCCGCGCGAGCAGGGCAGCCAGTGGTACGACCACGAGGCCGGCCCCCTCGTGCGCCCCTACGCCATGACGGGCGGGCGCACCCAACCCGGCCCCACGGGCGTGCGGTTCGACCTCATCGCCCTGGTCACGCTGGACCCGGGCGCGCCCGGCGCGGACGAGGCCCTGCTCGGCCCGGAACACCGGACCCTGATCGGCCTGTGCCGCACGGAGACCCAGTCGGTCGCCGAACTCGCCGCCGGGGCGGACCTGCCCGTGGGCGTGGTCAGGGTCCTCCTCGGCGACCTCCTGGAACTCGGCTGCGTCACCGTCAGCCGCCCCGTACCGCCCGCGCAGCTGCCCGACGAACGCATCCTGCGCGAGGTGATCGAGGGACTGAGAGCGCTGTAGATGAACGCACACCCCACCCGTACGCATGCACACCCAGCCCCTACGCACGCCACCCGTTGCCGGCCCTCCCGAGAGAAGTGATCAATGGTCTCCGAGCACTCCGACGCCGCGGACGGCGAGACCGCCGCGCTGGCGCTGAAGATTCTGGTCGCCGGTGGATTCGGCGTGGGCAAGACCACCCTGGTGGGAGCCGTCAGCGAGATCCGGCCGCTGCGCACCGAGGAACTGCTCAGCGAGGCGGGCCAGTCGGTGGACGACACGGAAGGGGTGGACCACAAGACCACCACGACCGTCGCCATGGACTTCGGGCGCATCACCATCCGGTCCGGCCTCTCTCTGTACCTGTTCGGCACACCGGGGCAGGACCGGTTCTGGTTCCTCTGGGACGAGTTGTCGCAGGGAGCGCTCGGTGCGGTGGTCCTCGCCGACACCCGCCGGCTCGAGGACTGCTTCCCGGCGGTCGACTACTTCGAGCACCGGCGCATCCCGTTCGTGGTCGCCGTCAACTGCTTCGCGGGCGCCCGGCGGCACGGCGCCCCCGACGTCTCGCGCGCCCTCGACCTCGACCAGGGCACCCCCGTGGTGCTGTGCGACGCCCGGGACCGCGACTCGGGGAAAGAGGTCCTGATCCGGCTCGTCGAGTACGCCGGGCGCATGCACACCGCCCGGCTCCTCGACTCGGTCGGCTGACCGGGGCGCCGACGTCCGCTCCCGCGGCGGCCGGCTGCCCGCCGCGGGCCCGCGTGGTCAGTCCGCCACGTCCCGCTCCGCCAGCACCCGGTCGATGCTGACGCGGACGAGGAGTTCACCCGGGACGCCGTTGCGGGCCCCGAACTCCTCGGCGCGGTCCTCGCCCATGTACCGGGCGCCGATGCGGGTGGCCCACCGCCGTATCTCGTCCAGGTCCTCCGAGACGCGGGCGCGACCCCGCAGCACCACGAACGAGTACGGCGGCCGGTCGTCGTCCACGCACAGCGCGACCCGGCCGTCCCGGGCGATATTGCGCCCCTTCACGCTGTCCTTGCCGGTGTTGAACACCAACTCGTCCCCGTCCAGGACGAACCAGACCGGGGTCACGTGCGGGCTCCCGTCGGCCCGTACGGTGGAGAGCTTTCCGGTGCGGGTGCCGTACGAAACGAACTCCCGCCATTGCGCGTCGGTCATCTTCTCTGCCATGGCTCCCATCCTCCTTGCCCCGACAGCGGTCGTGGGGAAGGCTGGCGTGGAGATCCTCCGGCCAGGAGGAGAATCGCACGGGGAGAAAACGGGGAGATCGGGACATGGCGCACAACCAGGGGCTCGACTGGCTGCTGGACGACCTGACCGAGCGAGTCCACGAGGTGCGGCACGCGCTGGTGCTGTCCAACGACGGCCTGGTGACGGGCGCGAGCACGGGACTGCGCCGCGAGGACGCGGAGCACCTCGCGGCCGTGTCGTCCGGGTTGCACAGCTTGGCCAAGGGTTCGGGACGGCACTTCGGGGCGGGCAGCGTACGCCAGACGATGATCGAGTTCGACGACGCGGTGCTCTTCGTCACCGCGGCGGGCACGGGCAGTTGCCTGTGCGTCCTCAGCGGCGCCGAGGCCGACATCGGGCAGATCGCCTACGAGATGACGCTGCTGGTCAACCGGGTCGGCGAGCATCTCGACGTGGATGCGCGCCAGCCCGAGCGGAAACCCATCACAGACGTCTGACCTGCGCATTCGTCATCCCCCGCGGAGTTATCCACAGGCTCGCCACGCGATCCGCCGAAGCGGCTACGGTTTTTTCACGGCGACCGCACACGGCGCGAGCCGCTGACTCCACGGGGGAGACCGACCATGTCAGGCACCAGCACCCAATCCGACCGGCTTTCCTGGGCCCCGAGCCGGGCCGCCCGCGAACTCGGCCTCAAGCGAGGCGAGTTCGACCTGGCGGTGAACCTCGGGCTCATCCGGACCGTTCCCGACGAAGGCGGCGGAGGGAGGCGCGTCACACGCGCCGAGATCGAGCGGTTGCGCGCCGTGGACGCCTTCCCGGACGACCTGCGCCGACGCGTCGCGACGGTCGGCACCACCGAGGGCGCCGCGCTCATGGACGTGGCGCCCAGCAGGTTCACGAGCCTCGCCCGCCACGGCCTGCTGATTCCCGTCCGCTTCTACCTCAACCGATACCGGACCGTCGTCTGGCTGTACCTGGCCGAGGAACTGGAGCAGTTCGCGGCCGAGAAGAGCAACGCCCCGCTGCTGACCGGCGCCCGCACACCCCCGGAGATCCGGGAGGGGCAGAAGGCCGGGCTGGACCGACGGCCCCGCAACTGGCGGGGACGCCACGTCGGATTCCTGACGCGGCAGGCGGGCGACGACCCCTGGGCACGGGCCGCGGCCGTCGCCTGCTTCCTCGACCCCGCCGACGTGGCGGACGTCGTCGGGGACCCCTACGAGCGCGCCCACCTGGACCGCTGCCGCCCCCGGCTCCCGGCACACGGCGCACCGGGTTCACCCGCCGCCGACCTGGCCGAGACGCTCATGACGGCGAGCGAGCCGGACGAAGCGGCCTGGTTCCGTGCGGACCTCGCCCACACGATGGAGACGGCGCGCAGGCAGCGACCGGCACCACGCCCGACCCCGCAGCAGGCCCCGGCCCCGACACCACCATCGGCTCCGGAGCCCCTGGCCGCACGCCTGGCTCCACCGGGGGACCGGCCCGCACCCCTGGACCACGCTCCCGCCCACGGCCTGCTGGCCTGGCTGCGCCGCAGAAGCCGGCGTCCTGTGGGCTGAACCCACCCGCCCCGCCATCTGCGCGGGCTGAACCCGCCCGGCCGCCACCTGTGGGCTGAACGCGGCCGCCCCACAGCCTGCGACCGCCCGCGCCCGTGGCTCCGCCTACTTCCCCGCGGACGCGGTACACGGTCACGTGAACCCAGGCGGGACGCCCGCGTCCGACACAAGAGGAGACCCATTCCGGAGGCGATCATGTTCGGTGAGACAAAGGCGTACAGCGGCTTCTCCGTGGACGACATCGACGCGGCCAGGAGCTTCTACGGCGACACGCTGGGGCTGCGGGTGTCCGAGGACAACGGCATGCTGTTCCTGCACATAGCCGGTGACCGGGACATCCTGGTCTACCCCAAGCCGGACCACGCCCCGGCGACGTACACCGTCCTGAACTTCCCCGTCGACGACATCGAGGCCGCGGTCGACGAGCTGGGCAGGAGAGGGGTGCGGTTCGAGCGGTACGACCAGTTCGAGGTGGACGAGAAGGGCATCTTCCGCGGCGGCGGCCCGCTGATCGCGTGGTTCACCGACCCGGCCGGGAACGTGCTCTCCGTCCTCCAGGAGCCCTGACGCGCCGGCCATGCCCGAGCTGCCCGATGTCGAGGGGTTCCGCCAGGTGCTCGAGTCCTGCGCGAAGGGCCGGGTCATCCGGGGCGTGGACGTACGGGACGCGGGTGTCCTGCACGGCGTCGACGCCCGGCACCTGCGGGACGCGCTGGAGGGGCGGCGGTTCGGCACGCCGGAGCGGCACGGCAAGTGGCTGCTCGCCCGCACCGGCGGCCCCACCCTCGTGCTGCACTTCGGCATGACGGGCCGGCTGGTCTGCGGCCGTGCCGACGATCCCGTCGAGGCGCATGACCGGGTCCTGTTCACCCTGGGCGGCGGGCGTCAGCTGCGCTTCCGTGACCAGCGCAAACTCCAGGGGCTGTGGCTGGCCCACGACGAGGCCGACGTCGACCGGCTGCTGGGGCGGCAGGGGCCGGACGCGCTGGCGGTGGACCGAGGGGAGTTCGAGTCCGTGCTCGCGTCGCGGCGCGGGGCGCTCAAGACGGCACTCACCGACCAGTCCGTCCTCGCCGGGCTCGGCAACCTGCTCGCCGACGAGATCCTGTGGCGGGCCCGGCTGCGCCCCGACCGTCCGGCGCGTGATCTCGCTCAGACCGACCGCCGTCGCCTGTACAGCGAGATGCGCCGCACCCTGCGCTCCTCCGTCTCCGCGGGCTGCGTCCCGCCGCGTGACTCCTGGCTCACCGGCCATCGCGACGACCGCGACCCGCAGTGTCCGCGCTGCGGCACCGGACTGCGCCGGTCCCGGATGGCCGGCCGCGGCACGGTGTGGTGCCCGAGGTGCCAGCCGGACGGCTGATCCCGCCGCGGCGGGTCGTCGACCGCGGCGGGTCGTCGGCCGCCGGTCGTCGCCCGTCGGGGCGTCGTCAGTCGTCGGGGTCCAGGACGACCGGCGGTCCGGCGAGGATGCCGCCGTCCAGGACGAACTCGCAGCCCGTCGAGTAGGTGGCGTCGGTGACGATGAAGAGCACCATGCGGGCGACCTCGTCGGGCTCGCCGAAGCGGGGGATCGGCTGCCCGGCGGTGTACGCGTCGTCGAAGCCGGCCGTCATGGGGGTGCGGATGGCTCCGGGGTGCACGGAGCAGACCCGGATCCGGTCGGGCGCCAGTTCCAGCGCGGCGCTCTTGGTCAGTCCGCGCAGCCCCCACTTGCTGGCCGCGTACGCCCCGATACCGGCGTAGGCCATCAGCCCGGACAGGGAGGACATGTTCACGATGACGCCGCCGCCGGCCCGCCGCAGTGACGGCGCCGTCGCGCGCATGCCCAGCCAGGCGCCCGTGAGGTTGACGTCGACGACCCGGCGGAAGGACTCGGGGCTCTGTTCCTCCATCGGGCCCCAGTCGATGATCCCCGCGATGTTCGCGAGGACCGAGACCGGCCCCAGGTCGCGCTCCGTCTCCGCCAGGGCCCGCTGCCAGTCGTCCTCGCTGGTGACGTCCAGGTGTGTGAAGCGGGCCCGGCCGCCGAGCCGCGCCGCCAGGTCCGCGCCCTCGGCGTCCCGGATGTCGGCGACCACGACGGCGGCACCCTCGGCCGCGAGGGCGCGGGCCACGGCCGTTCCGATGCCCCCGGCCCCACCGGTGACGATCGCCACCTGCTCGTCGAGACGTCCCATCGTGACCTCCTTGGCTCAGGGCGCTTCGGCCGGCCGGCGCTCCTCGTCCGGCGCCACCAGCGACTGGGTGAGGGGGATCCGCGCCAGCGCGAGGACGCCCGCGGCGATCAGCGCCGCACCGAACAGCTGGGGCAGCAGCCACCAGCCGGAGCGGACCGTCTCCTCGTACAGGAGGATGCCGAGGGCGAGACTCACCAGCGCGTCGCCGAGGGTGAGCGCGGGCTGCGAGGCGACCAGCGGACCGGCCTGCATCGCGTTCTCCAGCAGGAACAGCGCGCACACGCCGGTCGTGGCGAACGCGTACGTCTGCCAGGCGGTGAGGAAACCGACGATCCCCTGGTCGTCGAGGATGTGGGTGGCGGCCTTCATCAGCGCCGCCGTCACCGCGTAGCTGATCGCCGTGGCGGCACCCAGGCACGCTGCCCGGGCGCGGCCCTCCGGGCGGCGGACGGCGGTCAGGGCGAGGCCCACCACCGCCCCCGCGCACACGGCGAGCGCGGGGATCCAGCGGTCCAGCTCGACATGGGTGCGGTTGCCGGTGGGCGACGCGGCGGCGAGCGCGATCGCCAGCCCCGCCACCACCACCGTCACGGCCAGCCAGCCCGTGCCCGGCAGCCGCCGGTGCATCAGCAGCGAGGCGACGACGAGGGTCAGCGGCAGCTCCAGCACGAACAGCGGCTGCACGATCGTCAGCGGCCCGGTCGCCAGCGCCAGCGCCTGGCAGACGGCCGCGCCGATCACCGCGAGGATCCCGGCCAGCCAGACGGGCCGGTGCAGCAGATCGAGCATCAGCCCGGCCCGGAACCCCGCCGAGCGTGGCACGGTGAGCGCCGCCTTGCGTTGCAGCACCGTCGCGACGGCGTTGCTGAAGGCCGCGCAGACCGCGAACACGACGGGGAGCACGGTGTGCAGCGTGGTCACCTCCCGGATCGGCGGGCGTGTGACCCGGCTGGGCCTCCTCATGCCATGGTCGCCGGACCCGGGCGCCGACGCGATCGGAGCAGCCCGGGCGGTTTCCGCCCGGCCCGGCACCCCCGGCTCCACACCCGGCCCGGCGCCCCCCGGCTCCACGCCCGGCCGAGGAGATCACCGACCCCCTGCGGTCTACCCGATCCGGAGCACCGCGTACGTCTCGCCGTCCCGCGGCGGACGCGTCCAGGAGCGGGTGGTGAACGTGTGCAGCCGTCCGTTGACGATGGCGTGACGCGGCAGCGAAACACCGAACTCCCCGCCCACCGCTTCCAGCAGCGACCGTTCCACCTCGGCGCTGTCCTCCGGGGCACCGCCGAAGAACCGGCTCGGGTCCAGCGCCCGCGGTATCTCCCCGCTCCGGCGGGTCTCTCCGTCCGCGTGCGTGAACGCGTACTGCTCGACACCGTCCAGCGCCAGCGAAAGGTGGAAGAACGGCTCCCCGTGCCATGACCTCAGGCCGCTCCACACCACCACCGCGCGGGTGCCCGCGCCGGCGGCCGCGGCCGGGGAGACGAACCGCCGCTGGTCGAACGGGGCGGGATCACCGTCGAAGGCGAAGCTCCAGCCGGCGCCGGCCCGGCCCACCGCCATGAGCGCCCTGTCGTCGAAGGACGAGAACTCCTGCCGGCTGCCCAGCGACCCGCGGCGCGCCTCCCAGAGGGTCATGGGTTCGTTCAGCACGGCGCCGTCCCCGTCCGCGAGGCGTCCGGGCAGCTCCTCCGGCCCCACCCCCTCCACGAGGACGAACCGGTAAGAGGTGCGGTTGTTGCCCGGGTCCGGCTCCGCGAGCCACGCCAGCCCGCCCGGGTCGAGCCCAGCCCCCGGGGGCGGTGCCTCGCCCTCCTGCCCGCCCCTCGGCGTGGACAGCAGCTCCCGGCCCCGCTCCGGAGTCAGCAGCGGTCCCAGCAGGGGATCGGCCACCCAGGCCAGCGGCGCCAGGTGGTCCGGCCCGAGCGGCTCCCACAGGGGCAGGGCGTCGGTCAGGGTCCGCCACGCCCCGTCGGAGTCCCCCCACCGGGCCAGCTCCCGCGCCCGTTCGACCGCTTCCCCGAACGGTCCGGCCGGCGTGTACCGGTACGTGCCGTTCCGCACCTGGTCCAGCGTCGCGTGGGCGAGAGACACCAAGTCCTCGTCGGCGCCCCGCAGATGGAAGAGCAGCGTGGAGTCGTCACGGTACGAGTGCGCCGCGTGCTCGGCGACCAGCGGCGGTAGCAGCTCGGGGGCGTACCGCGGGTCCGTCACCAGCCCGTCGAAGTACACCATGGAGGTCTCGCCGAGCAGACGGCGTATCTGGTCGCCCAGCCCCGCGGCCCGCGGTCTGCCGTACTCCTTGGCCTCGTCCAGCGCCCTCCCGGCCTGTTCCCAGTCGCCGCGCAGTGCCCGCAGCCGGGCCTCCTCCATCCGGGCGTCCAGCTCGCGCGTCGTGTCGTTGGCGAACTCCGGCTCCTCGTCGTCCCGGTGCGCGCGCAGGCTGTGGAACTCCCGGTGCATGTCCTGCATGAAGGCGAGGAAGTTCGCGTGCCGCTCGGGTGGCGCGGCCCGCCAGCTGGCCCATGTGTACACGGCCCATTCGCCGTCCTCGGCCACGTCCTCGGGGTCCAGGAGGACGTAGGTGGCGTCGGCCTCGACGTCGAGCTGCAGCCCGCGCCGCCAGAGGTCCGCCTCCTGCCGCTCCTCGGGCCCGGCGTCCTCGTCCAGGTACTCCTCCATCAGGTCGGCGAGGCCCGACTCGTTGTCGTGCCAGCGGGCGTCCTTGGTGCCCGCCAGGAGCCACACGAAGCCGCCCGCGTGCCGCCACCCGTCGCTGACCTTGAGGAACTCCCGGTACGACGGGGGCATCCGGCGGCCGAGGCGCTCCTCCATGGCGGCGATCCGCTCCTCGGACGCGGGTGGGAATCCCAGCCACCGCGCCTGCCACGCGGCCTCGTCGTCCGCACTCCGCGTGTCGTCGTCCGGCAGGGAATCCGCCCACTCCCCGCTCCACTTGAGCAGGAAGGAACGCCAGTCGAATGCCGTGGTGTCCGTCATACGACCGATGCTGCCACCCGCCACTGACAGTGCCCCCTGCGATCCGCGGCCCTCCGCGCATGCGTACGGGTCAGTGGAGGGTGGGCCGGTAGACGAGTTCCTGGATGTGACCGTCGAGCGTCCGGTGCTCGACCAGCTCGAGGTCGAAGTCGGCCGCGCCCTGGAAGACCGGGTTCAGCCCGGTCCGGCCGGTGATGACGGGGAAGAGCGTCACCTGCAGGCGGTCGACCAGGCCGGCCGCCATCAGCGCCCGGTTCATCGCCAGGCTGCCGTGCGAGCGCAACGGCACGTCGGACTCCTTCTTGAGCCGGGCGACGACGTCGACGGCGTCACCGCTCACGACGGTCGCGTCGGGCCAGTCGAGGGGGCCTTCCAGCGTCGTCGACACCACCGTTGCCGGCAGGTTCCTCATCCGGGTGACCCATGGGTCACGTACGTCGGACTCCTCGGTGCTCGACGCCAGCATCCGCGCGAACGCCCGGTAGGTGTTGGCCCCGAAGACCATCCGCTGTTCCGTGCCGTACAGGTCAAGGCGGTGGTCGAGCAACTCGGGGCCCTGCTTGCCCCAGTAGCCGGTCCAGTCGGCGCGGGCGGTGCCGTAGCCGTCGAGGCTGGAGAAGACGTCGAAGGTGTAGGTGGCGGTCATGGGGTTCTCCTCGCGCGGGGGCGATCGGTGCGGGTACGGACCGGCGATCTTCCCGGGTGGAACATCGCCGGCCGTCACACCGATAGACCCCGCACGCCCCAGGAACTCATCGCCGCGCCCACCGAGGAGAACGCGGCCAGCCCGGGCCCCGTCCGATCACCTCACCGCATCAGCCCCGCCACGCTCCACGGCGCCCATGAAGTCCAGCATCAGGCGGTTGCTCCGCTCGGCATGGTCGATCTGGGGTCCGTGGCCGGTGTCGGAGAGGATCTCGGCCCGGGCGCCCGGGATGAGTCGCGGGACGCGCTCCAGCTGCCGCTGGGGGTGGACCAGCAGGCTGCGCTTGCCCATGAGCAGGTACAGCGGCGTGGTGATGCCCGCCAGTTCGGCCTCGGACAAGGGCAGGGGCGCAGGGCGGCGTATGCGGTAGGCGCGCACTCCGCTCCTGACCATGGCGCGCAGTTCCGGCACCACGAGCACGGGCTGCTCCAGCCAGGCGGCGAGGCGGGGCCGCAGCGTCTTGGGGGCGAAGGTGGCGAACAGGCTCGCGAAGATCCACACGAAGAAGCGCAGCCCCACCTTCTCCAGGCCGCCCGGATCGAGCAGCGTGACCGAGGCGAGGCGCTCGGGCCTGCGGTGGGCCTGGTTCAGGGCGAGCCAGCCGCCGTACGAGCTGCCGACGAGGTGGACCCGGTCGAGTCCGAGGGCGGCGAGGGCCTCGTCGAGCCACTGGGCGGCCCGCTCGGGCTGGTGGATGGGCGCGCGCTGGACGCTGCGGCCGGGATCGCCCGGGGTGTCGAGGGCGTAGACGGGCCGCTCGGCGCTCAGGTCGGCGGTGTTCGGGTACCACATGGCGGAGCAGCTGCCCGCGCCGTGCACGAGGACGACCGGGGTGCGGTCGCGGGCGGCGGGGTCGGCCGGGTCGTAACGGTAGACGTGGGTGGTCGCGAAGGACGTCTCCACGTCCTGCTCCCAGGAGGCCGGTGCGCCCAGCGCGTAGACGGCGTCGCAGGCGGCGAAGTACCGCTCGCGCCAGGCGTCGCTGACGAAGCGGCCGACATCGGCCTGGCGGGGGGCTGTTGCGGACGGGGACACGGCTACCTCCCGGGGCGGCATCTTTGTGATACGACCGTACCACGATGATGGTACGGCTGTATCATCAAAGGGGCCGGAGGGCCCCTGCACTGCCGACCGGAGCGGAGAGCCGAACGATGCCCAGACGCGTGGACCATACGGAGCGGCGGACCGAGATCGCGGAGGCACTCGTCCGGGCCGCCGGGCGGCTGGGCCTGCACGCGGTGGGGATGCGCGACGTGGCGGCGGAGGCGGGTGTGTCGCTCCGGCTGGTGCAGTACTACTTCGAGTCCAAGGAGAAGCTGCTGCTCTTCGGGCTCCGCCATCTCACCGAGCGGTTCGCGCGACGGGTGGCCGCCCGGGTGGCGGCCGCGGGCTCCGACCCGGGGCCGCGCGCGGTGATCGAGGCGCTCCTGGCGGCGGCCCTGCCGGTCGATGCCGAGAGCCGCACTTTTCACCACCTGTACACCTCGTACGCGGTCCTGGCCGTGACGGACGAGGCGCTCGCCGCCCAGCCGTTCATCAAGGACCCGGACAGCGCCGAGGACACCGTGGCCGGGCTGCTCCGGCAAGCGGCGGAGCAGGGGCGGTTGCGGCCCGGCGTGGACCCCCGGGCGGCGGCGGCCGGTCTGCTGTCCCTGTCCGCCGGGCTCGGCACCAGCGTCCTGGTCGGCCAGCGCAGCGCCGAGTCGGCCACCGGCGTGCTCGCCCACCAGCTGGACCTGATCTTCCTGCCCGGGCCCGCCGACGCCGTCTGAGCCCCGGGCGCCTGACGAGGAGAGGGCCAGGTCAGCCCAGCTTCCGGAAGAGGCCCTCCTGCACGACCGACACGACCAGCCGGCCGTCACGGTCGTAGATCCGGCCCCGGGCCAGACCACGGCCGCCGACCGCGATGGGGGACTCCTGGTCGTACAACAGCCAGTCGTCCGCGCGGAACGGGCGGTGGAACCACATCGCGTGGTCCAGGGACGCCATGTCGAAGCCGCGCGGGCCCCACAGCGGCTCGACCGGGATGCGGACGGCGTCCAGGAGGGTCATGTCGCTGGCGTAGGTGAGGGCGCAGGTGTGGACGAGCGGGTCGTCGCCGAGCGGCCCGACCGCGCGCATCCACACGGCGCTGCGCGGCTCGGCGTCCGCGACCTCCTCGGTGGTCCAGCGCAGCCGGTCCACGTAGCGGATGTCGAAGGGCTGGCGGCGGGCCATCCGCTCCAACTGCTCGGGCAGCGCGCCCAGATGTTCCCGGATCTCGTCCGTGACCGTGGGCAGGGACTCCGGGTCCGGGACCTCGCGGGCCGGCGGCAGCTGGTGCTCGAAGCTGCCCTCCTCCGGCTTGTGGAAGGACGCGGTGAGGTTGAAGATCGTGCGGCCCTGCTGCACGGCGGTGACCCGGCGGGTCGTGAACGACCGGCCGTCGCGCACCCGCTCGACCTGGTAGACGATCGGCACGCCCGGGATGCCCGGGCGCAGGAAGTACGCGTGCAGCGAGTGCACGGGACGGTCACCGTCCGTGGTGCGGCCGACGGCGACCAGGGCCTGGCCCGCCACCTGGCCCCCGAACACCCGCTGCAGGGACTCCTGCGGGCTGCGGCCACGGAAGATGTTGACCTCGATCTGCTCCAGATCGAGCAGGTCGACCAGTCTCTCGGCCGGGTTCGTCGTCATCGGTGGGATCCTCCTGTGCTCGCTGCGGCCCGGCCCGTCACAGCTGGCCCACGTCGGTGACCCGGACCACCGCGCGGCCCTCCGCGTCCGAGGCGGTGAGGTCCACCTCCGCGCTGATGCCCCAGTCGTGGTCGCCGTTCGGGTCGTGGAAGATCTGCCGGACCCGCCACAGGGCGTTCTCCGGCTCCTCCTCGATGAGCAGCAGCTTGGGGCCGCGGGCGTTGGGGCCGGTGCCGAGGTCGTCGTACTCGTCCCAGTACTTGTCCATCGCCTCGCCCCACGTCTCGGCGTCCCAGCCGGACTCCGCGTCCATCTCGCCCAGCTCCTCGACCTGGTCCAGGGCGGCCAGTTCGACGCGGCGGAACATGGCGTTGCGGACCAGGACGCGGAAGGCACGCGCGTTGGCGGTGACCGGCTTGACCTCGTCGGCCTTCTCCTGGGCCTCCTCGGCGGTCATCTCCTCCGGGTTGGCGAGCTGCTCCCACTCGTCCAGCAGGCTGGAGTCGACCTGGCGCACCATCTCGCCCAGCCACTCGATCAGGTCCTGCAGGTCCTCGGACTTGAGGTCGTCCGGGACGGTGTGGTCGAGGGCCTTGTAGGCGCTGGCCAGATAGCGCAGCACGATGCCCTCGGTGCGGGCCAGCTCGTAGTGGGACACCAACTCCGTGAAGGACAGCGCCCGTTCGTACATGTCCCGGATGACCGACTTCGGCGACAGCGGATGGTCGCCGACCCAGGGGTGGCTCTTGCGGTACGTGTTGTACGCGTGGAAGAGCAGCTCCTCCAGCGGCTTCGGGTACGTGATGTCCTGGAGGCGCTCCATGCGCTCCTCGTACTCGACCCCGTCGGCCTTCATCTGGGCCACGGCCTCGCCGCGCGCCTTGTTCTGCTGGGCGGCGAGGATCTGCCGCGGGTCGTCCAGGGTCGACTCCACGACGGACACCATGTCCAGCGCGTACGACGGCGACTCGGGGTCGAGCAGCTCGAACGCGGCCAGCGCGAACGTGGACAGCGGCTGGTTGAGCGCGAAGTCCTGCTGGAGGTCGACGGTGAGCCGGACGATCCGGCCGGTCGCGTCCGGCTCGTCGAGCTTCTCGACGATGCCGCCGTCGAGCAGCGAACGGTAGATCGCGATGGCCCGGCGGATGTGCCGCAACTGCTGCTTGCGCGGCTCGTGGTTGTCCTCCAGCAGCCGGCGCATCGCCTCGAAGGCGTTGCCGGGGCGGGCGATCACCGACAGCAGCATCGTGTGCGTCACCCGGAACCGGGAGGTCAGCGGCTCCGGTTCGGAGCCGATGAGCTTCTCGAAGGTCTGCTCCGACCAGGCGACGAACCCCTCCGGGGCCTTCTTGCGGACGACCTTGCGGCGCTTCTTCGGATCGTCGCCCGCCTTGGCGAGGGCCTTCTCGTTCTCGACGACGTGCTCGGGGGCCTGCGCGACGACGAAGCCCTCCGTGTCGTAACCGGCCCGGCCGGCACGCCCCGCGATCTGGTGGAACTCCCGGGCCCGCAGGGTGCGCACGCGGGTGCCGTCGTACTTGGTGAGGGCCGTGAACAGCACCGTGCGGATGGGCACGTTGACGCCGACGCCGAGCGTGTCCGTGCCGCAGATGACCTTCAGCAGACCGGCCTGCGCGAGCTTCTCCACCAGGCGGCGGTACTTGGGCAGCATGCCCGCGTGGTGGACGCCGATGCCCTGCCGGACGTAACGGGAGAGGTTGCGGCCGAACTTGGTGGTGAAGCGGAAGTTGCCGATCAGGTCGGCGATCTGCTCCTTCTCCTCCTTCGAGCACATGTTGATGCTCATCAGCGCCTGCGCCCGCTCCACCGCCTGCGCCTGCGTGAAGTGGACGATGTAGACGGGTGCCTGCCGGGCCTGGAGCAGGTCGGTCAGCGTCTCCGTGAGCGGTGTGTAGCGGTACTCGTAGGACAGCGGGACCGGGCGGGTCGCCGAGCGGACCACCGCCGTGGGGCGGCCGGTGCGGCGGGTGAGGTCCTTCTCGAAGAAGGAGACGTCGCCGAGCGTCGCCGACATCAGCACGAACTGCGCCTGCGGCAGCTCCAGGATCGGGATCTGCCAGGCCCAGCCGCGGTCGCTCTCGGCGTAGAAGTGGAACTCGTCCATCACGACCTGGCCGACGTCCGCGTCCTTGCCGTCGCGCAGCGCGATCGACGCGAGGACCTCGGCGGTGCAGCAGATGACCGGGGCGTCGGAGTTGACCGACGCGTCGCCGGTGAGCATGCCGACGTTCTCCGTGCCGAAGATCTTGCACAGCTCGAAGAACTTCTCCGACACCAGCGCCTTGATCGGAGCCGTGTAGAAGGTGACCTCGTCCCGGGCCAGGGCCGCGAAGTGCGCGCCCGCCGCGATCATGCTCTTGCCGGACCCGGTGGGCGTCGACACGATCACGTTCGCGCCGGAGACCACCTCGATCAGCGCCTCCTCCTGGTGGGGGTAGAGCGTGAGCCCCCGCTCGCCGGCCCACGACTCGAAGGCTTCGTACAGGGCGTCGGGGTCGGCGGTCGGCGGCAGCTGATCGATGAGGGTCACGCCCCCCATCTTGCCTGGCCCGGTGCCCGATGCGGGAATCGGCTGCGGCCCGGAAGATCACGAACGCTACGCTGGGGCGCCGACGACGCGTCAGCGCACCCGGTCAACTGGACAGCGGCACACGAGGAATGGGGCGGGCAACGGCCATGATGGGACCAGCACACTCACTGTCGGGCGCCGCCGCCTGGCTCGGCGTCGGTGCGGCCGCGGCCGCCGCCGGGCAGCCGATGCCCTGGCCGGTCCTCCTCGTCGGTGCCCTGATCTGCGCCGGAGCCGCCCTCGCCCCGGACCTGGACCACAAGGCGGCCACCATCTCCCGGTCCTTCGGGCCGCTGTCGCGCTGGCTGTGCGAGATCGTCGACAAGCTGTCGTACGCCGTCTACAAGGCCACGAAGAAGCAGGGCGACCCGCGCCGCTCCGGCGGGCACCGCACCCTCACGCACACCTGGCTGTGGGCGGTGCTGATCGGCGCCGGCACCTCGGTCGTGGCGATCAGCAGTGACCGCTGGGGCGTCCTCGCGATCCTCTTCGTGCACCTGGTCCTGGCCATCGAGGGCCTGCTGTGGCGGGCGACCCGTGGCTCCAGCGCCGACGTCCTGGTCTGGCTGCTGGCCGCGACCACGGCGTGGATCCTCGCGGGCATCCTGGACAAGCCGGGCAACGGCGCGGACTGGCTGTTCACCGCGCCGGGCCAGGAGTACCTGTGGCTGGGTCTGCCGGTGGTGCTGGGCGCGATCGTGCACGACATCGGGGACGCGCTGACCGTCTCCGGCTGCCCGATCCTGTGGCCCATCCCGGTCGGGCGCAAGCGCTGGTACCCGGTCGGGCCGCCGAAGGCCATGCGGTTCCGGGCGGGCAGCTGGGTCGAGCTCAGGGTGCTGATGCCGGCGTTCATGCTGCTCGGCGGGGTGGGCTGCGCGGCGGCGCTCAACGTCATCTGAGCCCGCCCCAATACGGGCCTCAGCATTGAGCGCGCCCCCCCCCACCACGGGCCTCAGCCGCTGCCGTACCGCCGCTCGAACGCCGCGACCCGGCCCTCCGAGTCCACCGTGCGGGCCTTGCCCGTGTAGAAGGGGTGGCTCTCCGAGGAGATCTCCACGTCCACGACCGGGTAGGTCTCGCCGTCGTCCCACTCGATGGTCTGGTCGCTGCTCGCGGTGGACCTGGTGAGGAACGCGTACCCGGCGGCGCGGTCGCGGAAGACGACGGGGTGGTAGTCGGGGTGCTTGTCCTGCTGCATGGATGCTCCTCGGACGGCTCGGGTCGGCTCGGGTCGGCTCGGGTCGGTGCTGTGATCAGCCGGGCAGGGTGTCCTCGTCGACGATGTGCACGGCGGCCTCCTCGGCCGACGCGGCCGCGCCGTCGATGCCCACGTCCATGGCGACCAGCGCGGCCTCCTCGTCCTCGTGCGCGCCCTCGTCGGGTGCCACCAGGCGGCCGGAGCGGGCGGCGCCCACCTCGTTGTCCAGGAGTTCCCCGTCGGTGCCCTGGCAGTCCCCGAGGCCGTCCCCGTCGGGCGCGACGGGGTCCGGCAGCTCCTCGGAGAGCCGCTGGTCCAGCGTCTCGCCCCGCAGCCGCTCGGCCGCCGTCACGCCGAGGTGCTCGACGGCCCAGGGCCGCTCGGGAGGGGACCAGCCCCGGTCCAGGGGATCGTCGACGCCGTCGTACTCCAGGGTGTCCTCGGCGTCGAGCAGCCCCGTGTCCTCCCTCTGCTCGTCTTGGTCCGGCTGGTAGACGTCGTCGCCCCAGCCGTCGGAGCTGTTCACGGGTACCTCCAGGGGGTGGGGACGAGCCCGTCGCCACGGGGGCCCGCGCCGGGCCGGCCGCCGCACGGAGCACTGGCGTCGCCCGTCGCCGAACCGCGTGGTTCCCGGGCGTTCCCCGAGCCGGTGCCTGCTTCCAGCCTTCCACCGAGCCTCGCCACCGCGCAACGCCAAGGCCGGGCCACACGCCACGGCGCTGCCCGTGGCCTGCGTGCGGCCCGGCCTGCGTGCGGCCCGGTCTGCCTGCGGCCCGGTCTGCCTGCGGCGCGGCCCACCGGCGGCCCGGTCTGCCTGCGGCGCGGCCCACCGGCGGCGCGGCCCACCGGCGGCGCGGCCCACCGGCGGCCCGGTCTGCCTGCGGCCCGGTCTGCCTGCGGCCCGGCCTGTCTGCGACGCGGCCCACCTGCGGCCCGGCCTAGTGCGGCCCGCCCCAGCCGTGGCCCGCCCCTGCCTGCGGCCCGGCCTCATCACCGGCACGAGACCGGGCCCCGGCCGGGCATGTGCCCCTACCCCCGGGACCCGCTCACCCGTGCCACGACCTCCACAACGCCGCGTACGCCCCGTCCGCCGCGACCAGCTCCTGGTGGCTGCCCAGCTCGCTGATCCGTCCGTTCTCGACCACGGCGATGACGTCCGCGTCGTGCGCGGTGTGCAGCCGGTGGGCGATGGCGACGACGGTGCGGCCGTCCAGGACCCGGGCCAGGGAGCGCTCCAGGTGGCGGGCGGCGCGCGGGTCGAGCAGGGACGTCGCCTCGTCCAGGACGAGCGTGTGCGGGTCGGCCAGCACCAGGCGGGCCAGCGCGATCTGCTGGGCCTGCGCCGGGGTGAGCGCCAGCCCGCCCGAGCCGACCTCGGTGTCCAGGCCGTCGTCGAGCGCCCGGGCCCAGCCGTCCGCGTCGACCGCGCCCAGCGCCGCCCACAGCTCGGCGTCGTCGGCACCCGTCCGGGCCAGCAGGAGGTTGTCGCGCAGGGACCCCACGAAGACGTGGTGCTCCTGGTTGACCAGCGCCACGTGCTCGCGGACGCGTTCGGCGGGCATCCGGGACAGCTCGGCGCTGCCCAGGGTGATCCGGCCGTCCCGGGGCGCGTAGATCCCGGCGAGCAGCCGGCCCAGCGTGGACTTGCCCGCCCCCGAGGGGCCGACCAGCGCCAGCCGGGTGCCGGGGGCGACCTCAAGGGACACCTTGCGCAGGACGTCCACGCCCTCCAGGTAGCCGAAGTGCACCCGGTCGGCGTGCACATGGCGCCCGTCGGGGACCAGCTCGGCGTCACCGTCGTCCGGCTCGATGTCCCGGACCCCGACGAGCCGGGCCAGGGACACCTGCGCCACCTGCAGCTCGTCGTACCAGCGCAGGATCATGCCCACCGGGTCGACGAGCATCTGGGCGATCAGCGCGCCGGTCGTGAGCTGCCCGACGTCGATCCACCCGTGCAGGGCGAACACGCCGCCGATCATCAGGACCGAGGCGAGCACGGTCACGTGCGTGGTGTTGATGACCGGGAAGAGCACCGACCGCAGCCAGAGCGTGTACCGCTCCCAGGCGGTCCACTCCCGGATGCGGCGCTCCGACAGGGCGATGCGGCGGTCGGCGAGGCGGTGGGCCTCGACGGTGCGCCCGGCGTCCACCGTCTCGGCGAGCGCGGCGGCCACGGCGGCGTACCCGGCGGACTCCGAGCGGTACGCGGAGGGCGCTCGCCGGAAGTACCAGCGGCAGCCGACGATCAGCAGCGGCAGGGCGAGCAGCACGGCGAGCGCCAGCGGAGGCGCCGTGACGACCAGCCCGCCCATCAGCAGGACCACCCACACCACGCCGATGGACAGCTGCGGCACGGCCTCGCGCATCGCGTTGCCCAGCCGGTCGATGTCCGTGGTGATCCGGGACAGCAGATCGCCGGTCCCGGCCCGCTCCAGCACGCCGGGCGGCAGCCCGACCGACCGGACGAGGAAGTCCTCGCGCAGGTCGGCCAGCATCCGCTCGCCCAGCATCGCGCCGCGCAGCCGCACCTGACGGACGAACAGGGCCTGGACGGCCAGCGCGGCCAGGAACAGCCCCGCGGTGAGCTCCAGCCGCAGCTCCCGCGCCCCGTCGGACACCCGCTCCACCAGTCCGCCCAGCAGCCACGGACCGGCCATCGAGGCGACGACGGCGACCGTGTTGACGGCGACCAGCAGCAGGAACGCCCGGCGGTGCCGGCGCAGCAGTTCGGCCACGTAGGCGCGGACGGTCGCGGGGGCCCCCACCGGCAGGGTGTTCGCCGTCGTCGGGGCCGCCGGGTCGTACGCCGGTGGCGCTACGCCGATCATGCCTTCTCCTCGATCTCTTCCAGTTCCTGCAGGACGTCCGTCAGGGCGACGGAACCGCTCAGCGCGGCCTCGTCGTCCGTCTCGCGCGTGACCACCGCCCGGTAGCGGGGCTCGGAGTGCACCAGTTCCCGGTGGGTACCGACCGCGACGACCTCGCCCTCGTGCAGGAACACGACCCGGTCGGACCGGTCCAGCAGCAGCGGGGAGGAGGTGAACACCACGGTCGTGCGCCCCGCGCGCAACTCCCGTACGCCCTGGGCGATCCGGGCCTCGGTGTGCGAGTCGACGGCCGAGGTCGGCTCGTCCAGGACGAGCACCTCCGGGTCCGTGAGCAGCGACCGGGCGAGCGCGAGCCGCTGCCGCTGACCGCCGGACAGGGACCGGCCGCGTTCGGTGATCCGGGCGTCCATGGGGTCGGTCGCGTCCAGCGACCCCTGCACCAGCGCCGCCAGTACGTCCTCGCACTGCGCCGCCGCCAGCGCCGCGCGCGGCTCCACGTCACCTGACGCGGGCACGTCGAGCAGGTCGCGCAGCGTGCCCGACAGCAGGACCGGGTCCTTGTCCTGGACGAGGACGGCCGTACGGGCGCTGTCCAGCGGGAGTTCGTCGAGCGGTACTCCGCCCAGCAGCACCGAGGTGCCCTCCTGCGAGGGGTGCCCGCCCAGCCGTTCGGCCAGCCGGCCCGCCGCGTCCGGGTCGCCGCACACCACGGCGGTCAGCCGGCCGGCCGGCGCGAGCAGCCCGGATTCCGGGTCGTAGAGGTCCCCGGACGGGACGCCGGCCGCACGCGACCCTGCGGTGTCCGTGGCCCGCTCCAGCGCCAGCACACCCGCGGCCCGCGTCGCGGACGGCCGGGAGAAGGAGTACGCCATGGCGATCTCCTCGAAGTGCCGCAGCGGATAGGTGAGGACCATCACCGAGCTGTAGACGGTGACCAGTTCACCGACGGTGATCCGGCCCTGCCGCGCCAGGTGCACGCCGTACCAGACGACCGCGATGAGCAGCAGTCCCGGCAGCAGGACCTGGATCGCGGTGATCAGGGACCACATCCGGGCGCTGCGCACGGCCGCGTGCCGGACCTCCTGGGAGGCGCGCCGGTAGCGTTCGAGGAAGAGTTCCTCGCCGCCGATGCCGCGCAGCACGCGCAGCCCGGCGACGGTGTCGGAGGCGAGTTCGGTGGCGCGTCCGGCTTTCTCGCGCTGGACGTCGGCGCGCCGGGTGGCGCGGGGCAGCAGCGGCAGCACGGCGAGTGCCAGCACGGGCAGGCCCACGGCGACGACCACGCCGAGCGCCGGCTGGTAGACGAACAGGCCGGCACAGACCAGCACGACGGTGACCACGGCCGCGGTGAACCGGGACAGGGCCTCCACGAACCAGCCGATCTTTTCCACGTCACCCGTGGAAACCGCCACCACTTCACCGGCCGCGACCCGCCGGGTCAGCGCCGAGCCCAACTGGGCGGCCTTGCGGGCGAGGAGCTGCTGGACGCGGGCGGCGGCCGTGATCCAGTTGGTGACGGCGGAGCGGTGCAGGAAGGTGTCGCCGACCGCGTTGCCGGCGCAGGCCAGCGCCAGCAGCCCGCCCGCCAGGGCCAGTCGCGAGCCGGAGCGGTCGACCACGGCCTGCACGGCGACACCGACGCAGAACGGCAGCGCGGCGACGGAGGCGAAGTGCAGCAGCCCCCAGGCCAGCGACTTGAGCTGACCGCCCAGTTGGTTCCGGAAGAGCCACCACAGGAATCGGGGACCCGATCGCGTGTCCGGCACGCCCGGGTCGGGATACGGAAGGTCTTGAATCTGCATGACGTCCCAGTGGCTCGTGTCAGGGGATGGGGGTGAGGACCGAGGGCAGCAAACCGTGACAGGTTCGCGTCGCCACGTGGTCGGAGGCAACCGGTTTTCCGTCCACCGGCCGGAACCGGCCGACACGGGTGGGAACAGGGCTGCCCCGGCGGGCCGGTGCTCATTGCGCGGGCGGCGGACTCCCCGTAGAACACCGCCCATGAAGAGACGGATCGTCATGTCCATGCTTGCCGGAGCGGCCCTCCTGGCGAGCACCCTCCTCGGCACCGGTCCCGCCCGGGCGGCCGACGTCCCGGCCGAGTTCGGCACCGACTGGCACGACCCGGTCACGGCCGCCCCGCCCGTCGAGCGGCCGTCCGGAAAGTCCTGCGAAGTCACCCTCGCCCGGGCACAGTTCCGCGACTTCACCCCCTACCGCGGCACCTACACCCCGCCCGACGGCTGCGGCGACCGCTGGAGCAAGGTGGTGCTGCGGCTCGACGGCAAGGTCAAGGGCCGCCAGTACGACCGGCTCGGCTACCTCCACGTCGGCGGGGTGGAGATCTTCCGCACCTCCACGCCGCAGCCCTCGCCCGACGGCATCGAGTGGTCGGTGGAGAAGGACGTCACGCGCTACGGCGACACCTTCCAAAAGAGCCGGGACGTCGAGATGCTCATCGGGAACGTCGTCGACGACACCTACACGGGCGTCCTCGACGTCACGGTCACGCTGACGTTCTACCCGGGCCGCCCCGACGCCGCGAGCCCCGACCGGGTCCTCACCCTCGACGGCGGCACGACCCTCACCACCCCGCGCAACAGCGAACGCATCGTCGCCGAGGTGTACGCCACCGGCTCCGGCGGCGGCTGCGAGGAGTACTGGTACCTCACGGTGCCCGATCCGGCGCCGTACTCCTGCAAGGCCGGCCAGGGCCCCTACCGCGAGGTGCAGATCCGCGTGGACGGCCGACTCGCGGGCATCGCCACGCCGTTCCCGACCGTGTGGACCGGCGGCTGGTCCAACCCGTTCCTCTGGTACGTGATCCCGGGCCCCCGCGCCTTCGACATCAAGCCGATCACCTATGACCTCACTCCCTTCGCCGGCCTCCTCAACGACGGCCGCCCGCACCGCGTCGAGGTCTCGGTCGTCGGCGTGCCCGAGGGGCAGACCGGTTGGAGCGCGCCCGTGAACGTCCTGGTCTGGCAGGACGAACGACGCGCGCGGGTCACCGGCGCCCTCACCGTGCACAAGGCCGGCCACCTGGCCAACTCCTCTGTATACACTCCCGGTTCCGAACACCGGGTGGACACCGAGGGCGCGCACCGGCTGACCGTCGCCGGATACGTCGACACCTCGCACGGCCGCGTCACCACCACCGTCAGTCGCTCCCTCGCCCACACCTCCGAACACCGCTGGACCGACGGCGAGACGAGCGACGGGCTGACGGCCACCTGGACCGACGACGAGTCGGTGACCGTCGACGGCCTCAGCACCCGCACGCACCGCACCTACACGATGGACGGCACGACCACGCTCGGCGCGGGCGACCGGCTGCGCACGGTCCTGACCCTCGGTGACCGCGCCACCACCGCCGTCCTGCGCGACGGCCGGCGCACGGCGTGGTCACGCCTCGACGACACCTACACGGGCGACGCCACCTACACGGCGGGCGTCCCGCGCGACCAACGGCACGCGGTCGGCACGACCAGCGAGCGGTACCGGCTCCACGGCTCCCACGGCTGCTACGACCGCACGCTGACCACCACGCAGGGGGTGCTCACGACGGACCACAGGCGCTGCTGAGGCGACTCGTGTGACGCGTGTGATTTGCGCCACTCAAGGTGCTTTTACATGGCCGAAACGTTGCGGTCTTGTGCGCGATCAAGACAACCTCCACAGTGATCGGTCACGGAAGCCGCTTTCCGTATCGCAGAAGTCCCCTCCGGCTTCTGTGTAGTCCGTCCCCCAAGGAGGCCCCGTGCCACCGTCCGTACCGTCCCTGCCGCGACGCGTCGCACGCACGCTGCGTACCTCACTGTTCGCGCAGGTCCTCTGCGCGCTCGTCCTCGGAATCGTCGTCGGAAAGCTGTGGCCGGACACGGCCACGGCTCTCCAGCCGCTCGGCGACGGTTTCACCCGGCTCATCAAGACGGTGATCTCGCCACTGGTGTTCTGCGTGGTCGTCGTCGGCATCGCCAAGGCCGGTGACCTGAAGGCGTTCGGCCGGATCGGGGTCAAGGCCCTGATCTGGTTCGAGGTCGCCTCCACGGCCGCCCTGGTCATCGGCCTCGTCGCCGCCAACGTCGTCGGCCCCGGCAAGGGCATGAACGTCGACCCCTCGTCGCTGGACGCCGCCGCGGTGAACGAGACCACGGGCGGCGGCCATCTGCCCTCGACGACCGAGTTCGTCCTGAACGCGCTGCCGCAGAGCTTCATCGGGGCCTTCGCCGACAACGAGCTGCTCCAGGTGCTCATCCTGGCCTGCCTGGTGGGCGCCGCCCTGCTCCACCTCGGGCACACCAAGGTGCCGAAGATCCTGCCCGCGATCGAGCAGGCCCAGGAGATCATCTTCGCGGTCGTCGGCTTCGTGATGCGGCTGGCCCCGCTCGCGGTGTTCGGTGCCATGGCCCACCTGGTCGGCAACTACGGCCTCGGAGTGATGACGAAGTACGCCAAGCTCATCGTGCTCTGCTACGTCGCGGCGGCACTGTTCATCGCGCTGCTCGCCGTCGCCCTGCGGGTGGTGACCGGGCTCAGCCTCTGGAAGTTCCTGCGCTACATCCGCGAGGAGATGCTGCTCGCGCTCGGCACCGCCTCCACCGAGTCCGTCATGCCGCGCGTGATGCAGAAGCTGCGCCGGGCCGGCGCCCGCGACGACGCCGTGGGCCTGGTGCTGCCCACCGGTTACTCGTTCAACCTCGACGGCGCCTCGCTCTACCTGTCCATCGGCACGCTGTTCATCGCCCAGGCGGTGGGCGTGGACCTGACCCTGGGACAGCAGGTCACCGTGGTCCTGGTGCTCATGCTGACCAGCAAGGGCATGGCGGGCATCCCCGGCTCGGCGTTCCTCGCCCTGGCCGCGACCGCCTCGTCCCTGGGCGCCATTCCGGCCGGAGCCGTCGCCCTGCTCCTCGGCGTGGACCGCATCATGGACTCGATGCGGGTCGTCACGAACCTGCTGGGCAACTGCGTGGCCGTCTTCGCGGTGTCCCGCTGGGAGGGGGCGCTGGACATCGAGCGCGCGAAGAAGACGCTCGACGGTGAGGAGACGGACCCGCCCCAGGGCGACGGCGACGGCGACGGCGACGACGCCCGGGCGGTCGAGCCGACGACGGCCGCGACCCCGGCGCCGGGCATCCCCGCCCAGAAGCCCAAGGAGCCCGCTCCCGAGGCCGGCTGACCGAAACCGAACGGGCCGCGGCCACCGCTCCGGCAGAGGGAGCGGCGGCCGCGGCCCGTTGTGGTGACGGGCGGTGGTCGCCGCCCGTTGTGTGAGGGGCGGCGTGGCCCGTCGTGAGCCCGGGGCATCAGCAGGAACGCACCGGCGTCCCGTCGATCAGTGTGTCCAGCAGCCCCCCGAGCGCCGCGCGCTGATCCTCCGTCAGGGGCGCGAGGATCTCCTCCGCGGCCGACCTGCGCGCCGCCCGCAGCTCGCGCAGGGCGCCCCGGCCGTCGTCCGTGAGCTCGATGCGGATCACGCGCCGGTTCGCCGGATCCGGCACCCGCCGCACCTTGCCGCTCGCCTCCAGGGCGTCGACCAGGGTCGTCACGGCCCGGGGCACCACCTCCAGGCGCTCGGCCAGATCCGCCATGCGCGGTGGCGAGCCCCAGTGCGCCAGGGTGCGCAGCAGCCGGGACTGCGCCGGCGTGATGCCCAGCTCGCGCTGCTCCAGATGGCGCTTCTGGATGCGGTGCACCCGGCGGGTGAGCCGGAGCAACTGCTCGGCGAGCAGGCCGTCGGGATCGGGGGTGGTCATGCGGGAACAATATCAGGATGCAGTTCATTGTGAGTATAGGTAACAATGAGCTGTGATCCGGCCCGCCGCACCCCCTCGAAGGAGCCCATGCACCCCGACCACGAAGCGTCCTGGACCCCACCCGCCGAGGCGACGGAACAGCCCCGGCAGGTCCGCCGCATCCTCCGGCTCTTCCGCCCGTACCGGGGCCGGCTCGCCGTCGTCGGCCTGCTGGTCGGCGCCTCCTCGCTGGTCTCGGTCGCCACGCCCTTCCTGCTGAAGGAGATCCTCGACGTCGCGATCCCCCAGGGGCGCACGGGCCTGCTCAGTCTGCTCGCCCTGGGCATGATCCTCAGCGCCGTCCTCACCAGCGTCTTCGGGGTGCTGCAGACCCTCATCTCCACGACGGTCGGCCAGCGCGTCATGCACGACCTGCGCACCGCGGTCTACGGCCGGCTCCAGCGCATGTCCCTCGCCTTCTTCACGCGCACGCGCACGGGCGAGGTGCAGTCCCGCATCGCCAACGACATCGGCGGCATGCAGGCCACCGTCACCTCCACCGCCACCTCGCTCGTCTCCAACGCCACCAGCGTGATCGCCACGATCGTCGCGATGATCGCCCTCGACTGGCGCCTGACGGTCGTCTCCCTGCTGCTGCTCCCGGTGTTCGTGTGGATCAGCCGCCGCGTCGGCAACGAACGGCGGAAGATCACCACCCAGCGCCAGAAGCAGATGGCCGCCATGGCCGCCACGGTCACCGAGTCGCTCTCCGTCAGCGGCATCCTGCTCGGCCGCACGATGGGCCGCTCCGACTCGCTGACGAGGTCCTTCGCCGACGAGTCCGAGGAACTCGTCGACCTGGAGGTGCGGTCCAACATGGCCGGCCGCTGGCGCATGGCCGTCATCACGATCGTCATGGCCGCCCTGCCCGCCGTCATCTACTGGACCGCCGGCATGGCCCTCCAACTGGGCGGCCCCGAGGTCTCCATCGGCACGATCGTCGCGTTCGTCTCGCTCCAGCAGGGCCTGTTCCGCCCGGCCGTGAGCCTGCTGTCGACCGGTGTGCAGATCCAGACCTCGCTCGCCCTCTTCCAGCGCATCTTCGAGTACCTCGACCTGCCGATCGACATCACCGAACGCCCTGACCCGGTCCGCCTCGACCGGATCAAGGGCGAGGTCCGCTTCGAGAACGTCTCCTTCGGCTACGACGACGAGGGCGGCCCCGTCCTCGACGGCATCGACCTCACCGTCCCGGCCGGGGGCAGCCTCGCGATCGTCGGCCCGACCGGCGCCGGCAAGTCCACGCTGGGCTACCTGGTGCCCCGCCTCTACGACGTCACCGGCGGCCGCGTCACCCTCGACGGGGTCGACGTGCGCGACCTCGACTTCGACACCCTGGCCCGCGCGGTCGGCGTCGTCTCGCAGGAGACGTACCTCTTCCACGCCTCCGTCGCCGACAACCTGCGCTTCGCCAAGCCCGACGCCACCGACGAGGAGCTGCACCAGGCGGCGAAGGCGGCACAGATCCACGACCACATCGCGTCCCTGCCCGACGGGTACGACACCGTCGTCGGCGAGCGCGGCCACCGCTTCTCGGGCGGCGAGAAGCAGCGCCTGGCCATCGCCCGCACGATCCTGCGCGACCCGCCGGTCCTCATCCTCGACGAGGCCACCAGCGCGCTGGACACCCGGACCGAGGCCGCGGTCCAGGACGCGATCGACGCGCTGTCGGCGAACCGCACCACGCTGACCATCGCCCACCGGCTCTCCACCGTGCGGGGCGCCGACCAGATCGTGGTCCTCGACGCGGGGCGCGCGGTCGAACGCGGCACGCACGAGGAACTCCTGGAGCGGGACGGCCGGTACGCGGCGCTCGTACGCCGGGACGCCCAACTGGAACCGACAAGATGAAAATATGCCGGGTTTGTGGCGATATGCGGGTTACCGTGCCCGCATGCAGAAGAACACTCCGCCACGGAGCACGATTCGACTGACGCGCCGCGGCCGCATCGCCCTCGTCGCGACCGGGGCCGTCGTGGTCGGTACCGCGGTGGCGGTGCCGCTGCTGACCCTGGCGCCCGAGGAGGACGGCCGGCCCACGACCCTGGTGATCCCCGAGGGCTGGCGCGCGAGCCAGGTCTACGCCGCCGTCGACAAGGCCCTCGCCCTGCCCGCCGGCAGCACGAAGAAGTCCCTCGCGAAGGCCGCCCTGAAGCTGCCGAACGACGCCGAGGGCAACCCCGAGGGCTACCTCTTCCCGGCGACCTATCCACTCCAGGAGAAGGTCACGCCGGAGAAGCTGCTGGCGCTGATGGTCGACACGGCGAACGAGAGGTTCAACGGCGCGCCCATCGCCGCCGGGGCGCAGCGCAACGCCATGAACGTCTACCAGGCCGTCACCATCGCGAGCATCGTCCAGGCGGAGGCGGCCACCCGCGCCGACATGGGCAAGGTGGCCCGGGTGATCTTCAACCGCCTGGAGCGCGGCATGCCGCTGCAGATGGACTCCACCCTCAACTACGCGCTGAACCGCGCGACGCTCCGCACGACGGCGAGCGACACGCGCCTCGACAGCCCCTACAACTCGTACCAGCGCATGGGACTCCCGCCCACGCCCATCGACAACCCCGGCGAGGAGGCGATGCGCGCCGCCGTCAACCCGCCCCCGGGAGACTGGCTGTACTTCGTCACGGTCAAGCCGGGCGACACCCGCTTCACCGCGGACTACCGCGAACACACCCGCAACGTCGCGGAGTTCAACGCCCACCGCAAGAGCAGGGCGGAACGTCCCTGAGATTCATGCCGCGGCCGGTTCCCGTTCCAGCAACCGCCTGATGTCGCGGACGGCCGCCCGGCCCGCACGGTTCGCGCCGATCGTGCTGGCCGAGGGGCCGTAGCCGACGAGGTGGACGCGGGGGTCGGCGGCCGCGTGCGTGCCCTCCATGCGGATGCCGCCGCCGGGGCCGCGCAGCCGCAGCGGGGCGAGGTGGTCGAGGGCGGGCCGGAAGCCGGTGGCCCACAGGATCACGTCGGCGTCGACGCGCCGGCCGTCGTTCCATTCGACCCCGTCCGGGGTGATCCGGTCGAACATCGGCTGCCGGTCGAGCACCCCGTCCTCGATGCCCTGCCGGATCGCGTCGTTGAGCGGCAGCCCGGTGACCGAGACCACGCTGCGGGGCGGCAGCCCCTGCCGTACCCGCTCCTCGACGAGCGCGACGGCCGCCCGGCCCGCGTTCTCGTCGAAGGGTCCCTCCCGGAAGACGGGCGGGCGCCGGGTCACCCATGTCGTGGCCGCCGCGTACGCGGCGATCTCCAGCAGGTGCTGGGTGCCCGAGGCGCCGCCGCCCACCACCACGACCCGCTGCCCGGCGAACTCCTCGGGCCCGGGGTACTGCGCGGTGTGCAACTGCCGCCCCCGGAAGGTCTCCTGGCCGGGATAGCGCGGCCAGAACGGCCGGTCCCAGGTGCCGGTCGCGTTGATCAGCGCCCGCGCCGACCACACGCCGTCCGAGGTCTCCACGAGCAGCCGCCCGCCGGCCCCCTCGCGCACGGCCCGGACGTCGACGGGCCGCCGCACCCGCAGGCCGAAGGTCCGCTCGTACCGGTCGAAGTACTCGCTGATCACCTCGGCGGACGGCCGCGCCGGGTCCGCGTCCGTCAGTTCCATCCCGGGCAGCGCGTGCATGCCGTGCACCTTGCCGTACGTCAGCGACGGCCAGCGGAACTGCCAGGCGCCGCCGGGCCCGGGGGAGTGGTCCAGCACGACGAAGTCGCGGTCCGGCTCGAAACCGGATCGCCGCAGGTGATAGGCGCCGGCCAGACCGGCCTGACCAGCGCCTGTGACGACTACCTCGACCTCGCGTGTGTTGTTCACGCTTCTACCAACAGCGCGGCGGTCGTGGATCTTCCCGCGTTACGAGCCCTCCGAGGGCCGTGCCGCCGAGGTCGACGGCGGCAGGTCGCCGTTGAACCGGGTGTCGGTGAACTCGGCGAAGTCGACCTTGCGCGGGATGAGCTTCAGCGCCGTGAACGTGTCGGCGATCTCCTGCTCGGAGGCGATCAGCGGCTTGTCGACGGCGACCGCGATCCGGGTCGTGTACGTGCGCTTGACCGCCGCCAGCGCCACGTCCTCGGGGAGCCCGGTGTCCTTCGCCCAGACCTCGGCCCACTCCTTCTCGTGGTCGTACACCCAGGTGTAGGCGCGCCGCAGCCGCTCCAGGTAGTCCTTCACGGCGGCGGCCTTCTTCTTGTCCTTCAGCGCGGCCGGGGCGGCGACCTGGAAGGTGAGCCCGTTGGTCACGCCCTCCCCGTCGGTGAGGACCCGGCCCTGCCTGGCCTTGAGTATCTGCGAGGTGTACGGGTCCCACACCGCCCACGCGTCGACCTTGCCGGAGGTGAACGCGGCGAGCGCGTCGGCCGGCTGGAGGTACTTGACCTTGATGTCGCTCAGCTTCAGCCCGGCCTTCTTCAGGGACGCGACCAGCTGGAAGTGGGCGGAGGAGCCCTGGGCGACGGCGACCGACCTGCCCTTGAGCTGCTCGGGGCTCTTCAGGGGCGAGCCGTTCGGGACGAGGATGGTGTCGCCCTTGGACGTGCCGTGCCAGGCGGCCACGACCTTGATCTTCGAGCCGGCCCCGGCCGCGAAGACCGGCGGGGTGTTGCCGACGCCGCCGATGTCGACGGCCCCCGCGTTGACCGCCTCCAGCAGGGGCGGCCCCGAGGTGAACGTCGACCATTTGATCTTGTAGTCCAGGTTCTTCAGCTCCCCGGCGGCGCGCAGGATGGCCTCCGAACCGCCCTTCTGGTCACCGACGTTGATCGTGACGGAGCCCTTGCCGTCGGTGCCGCCGTCCGACGTGCTGGCGGCCGAGTTCCCGCCGCAGGCGGTGAGCAGCAGGGCGAGGGGGAGGAGCAGGGCGGCGGGGGCGAGGCGTCGTCGCATGGTGGTTCCGTTCGCTGTAGAGGGGAGGAGAGGGGAGTTCAAGCGGCTTCGGCGGCCGTCGCCTCGACGCCCAGGCGTTCGAGGAGCCCGGCGCGCAGGGCGGCGAAGCGCGGGTCGGTGATGTCGCGGGGGCGGTCGAGGTCGACGCGCTGCTCGTGGGCGATGACGCCGCCGTCCATCACCAGGACACGGTCGGCGAGCAGCACGGCCTCCTCCACGTCATGGGTGACGAGGAGCACCGCGCAGCCCCGGCGCTGCCACAACTCGCCCACGAGCCGCTGGGCCTTGATGCGGGTGAGCGCGTCCAGCGCGCCGAACGGCTCGTCGAGCAGCAGCAGATCGGGCTCGCGCACCAACGCCCGGGCGAGGGAAGCGCGTTGGGCCTCGCCGCCGGAGAGGGTCTTGGGCCAGGCGTCCGTGCGGTGGCCGAGGCCGACCTCGTCCAGGGCCTGTTCGGCGACGGCACGTGCGGGCTTGCCGGGCAGGCTCAGCAGGACGTTGCGCCACACCTTCTTCCATGGCATCAGCCGCGGTGCCTGGAAGGCGACGGCCTTGCGGCGCGGCACCAGTACGGTGCCCTCGATGTCGCGGTCCAGCCCGGCGAGGATGCGCAGCAGCGTCGACTTGCCGCAGCCGCTGCGGCCGAGCAGGGCCACGAACTCGCCCGGCCGGACGTCCAGTCGCAGGTCGTCGATGACGGCACGCCCGTCGAAGGAGCGGGTGAGCCCCTCGACGTGGACCGCCTGGGGGGTCACCGGCCGGTGAACGTCGGTCGCCATTGCAGCAGCACCTTTTCGAGAGAGCGGACGATGAAGTCGGCGAGCAGGCCGAGGAAGGCGTAGACGACCAGGCAGACCACGATCACGTCGGTCCGCAGGAAGTCCCGGGCCTGCACCATCAGGAACCCGATGCCGGAGTCGGCGTTGACCTGCTCGGCGAAGACCAGCGCGAGCCAGGCGATGCCGAGCGAGTAGCGCAGGCCGGTCATGGCGTTCGGCAGCGCGCCCGGGAGGACGACATGCCGGACGAGCCCCCAGCGCGACAGCCCGAGGGACTCCCCGGCCTCGATCAACTGGGCGTCCACGCCACGGATCCCGGCGTACACGTTGAGGTAGAGCGGGAAGGTCACGCCGAGCGTGATGATGGCGACCTTGGGGGCCTCGCCGATGCCGAACCAGATGATGAACAGCGGGATGAGACCCACGAACGGCACGGTCCGCAGCATCTGCACGGGCGCGTCGACGAGGTCCTCGCCGATCCGGAACAGGCCCGAGACCAGGGCGAGTCCGATGCCGACGAGCAGACCGAGCAGCAGCCCGGCGGCGACCCGCCGGAGCGAGGTGCCCATGGCCGCGGGCAGCGAACCGTCGGCCACCATGTCCCCGGCGACCCGGGCGATCCGGCCGGGTGAGGCCAGCACGTCAGGGGGCAACGCCCCGGTGCTGCTGAGGAGTTGCCACAGGGCGAGCAGCAGGACCGGGCCGGTGGTACGGCGCAGCCAGCGGGGGACGCGGGCACGGCGGGAGGAGGCGGGCACCAGGGGCTGGAGATCGAGATCCACACCGGATATAGGCGCTATATCGGGTGCCGATGATGTGGGCGGGGCATGGCTGATGCTCATGGGGGCTCCACGGGAGAAGAGCGAGGGCCGGGGTGAGGGCACACCTCACCCGCGCCGCGCCACGCCGACGGGCTCAGAGCCGGTCAGCGGGCAGGCGCGACGAAGGCGAGGAAAGGAAAAAGGGAGGAGAAGAGGGAGAAGGGCGTCAGCAGCCGCGGCGACACGCGGCGGAGGCCACCCGCAGCAGGTCGATGTGACCGCGCGTGGTGAGCAGGGCTGAACGCAACATGCGCCAGAACCTAGCCAGTCGGCATGCGCACGGTCAACGGGCGTCTCGTCCAGTGGACTCCGGTATCAGTACACGGTCCGGCGCGTCCCGGTGGAACCCGGCGCGTGCGTCAGGATGGAGGGCATGTCAGATGCCTTCACCACCCGAGTCCTGAACATCACCACCGGTTCCGCGGAGAGGGTCGTCGACATCACCGGCGACTGCGAGTCCTTCCTCCGCGAGGCCGCCGCCGGCCGTGACGGCCTGCTCAACGTCTTCGTCCCCCACGCCACGGCCGGGATCGCCGTTCTCGAGACCGGCGCCGGCAGCGACGACGACCTGCTGGCCGCGCTGCACACGCTGCTGCCCGCCGACGACCGCTGGCAGCACCGGCACGGCAGCCCCGGCCACGGCCGCGACCACGTCCTGCCGGCCCTCGTGCCGCCCCACGCGACCCTGCCGGTGCTGGGCGGCCGCCTGGAGCTCGGGACGTGGCAGTCGGTGTGCCTGGTGGACACCAACAAGGACAACCCGGACCGCAAGGTGCGGCTGAGTTTCCTGGGCTGAGCGCGGTCCGCCCGGCCCGGCCCGCCCTGCCGCCGGGCCCGGGCGCTCCGGCACACCGTGACGCGTGCCCGTAATGCCCGTATCCTCATCAATGCAAGATTCTCCTCCGAAAAGCAGGATTCTTCCGAGTAGCGGATGGTCACGGGCACAAGTGAGGCGGAGCGTGGTTCGGTCCGGCGAGGAACCCCAGCCGGCGGGTCGTGCGACTGAGGGCACGGGGCCCGCCCGCCTTCGCGAGCGGTTCCTCCAGGGCGAGCCGGTCGAGGAGGGCGTGCGGGGATCCATCCTGGACTCGTGGCGGCGCTGCCGGTCCCTGGGCCTGTCGCCGGACCAGTCCGACCTGCCCTACCGGGACGACTTCGACCCGGGCGGCCGCATCGTCCGCGCGGCCGTGCCCGTGCTGGACCGGCTGCAGGCCACGTTCTCCGGCAGCCAGGTCAACATCTCGGTCGCCGACGCGAACGGAACGGTCCTGCTGCGCCGCTTCGGGGACCCGTCGATGGCCAAGCGCCTTCCGGCGATCCAGGTCGTCCCCGGTTTCGTCTTCTCGGAGCAGGTCGCCGGCACCAACGGCATCGGCCTGGCCCTCGCCGAGCGGCAGCTCATCCGCGTCTACGGCGCCGAGCACTTCGCGGAGCGCTCCCAGCAGAACGCCTGTGTCGCGCTGCCCGTCCGTGACCCGCTCAGCGGGCGCATCGAGGGCGTCCTGTGCTTCGGCTACCCGCGCGGCTTCGAGCAGCCCGGGCTGGGCGTCACCATCCGCCGGGCGGCCGAGGTCATCGAGCGGCGGCTGCTGGGGCAGAGCTCCGCGCACGAGCGTGCCCTGCTGCGGGCGTACGCGGCCAGTGGGGCGGGGGCCGCCGGGCTGCGCCGGGGCGTCGCGAGGGACGCGCCGGCGGACGCGCTCCCCCCGCGTGACCGGGAGATCCTGCTGGAGAAGGCCGCCGAGCTGATCTCCCGCGCGCAGCGGGCCGCCGTCGACGTGGCCCTGCCCGACGGCCGCCTGGTGACGCTCGTGAGCCGTCCGATGACCAGTGCCTCCGGGGTGCGGGGCTTCGCCGTGGAGGCCGTGCTGCCCGGCTCCCCGGCGGGAGCGCCCCTCGTCCTGCCCCATCAGCTGGACACCGTGCCGGACCTGGCCGCCCTCGCGACCACCCCACTGCCCGCCCGCCCGTCGCTCACCCTTCCGCCCGGACACCTGGCCACCGAACCCGGCCCGAGGCTCAGGGCCGACGGCGAGGGCGTCATCCTCGACGGGAGTGGGGGGCCGGCGGAGCCGGGGCAGGGCGGCATCCACGACCGGAGTGGGGGGTCCGCCGAGTCGGGTGACGGCGGCATCCTCGATGGGAGTGGCGGCTCCGCCGAGCCGGCTAAGGGCGTCGCCCCCGACGGGGGCGGGGACCCGGCCGAGGTGAAGCAGGCCGTCGTCCCCGGGGGAGGCAGGGGCGGCGCCGCCCGGCCGGGTGAGGTCCGCACTCCGGACGGAGGCCGGGGCGTGGGGGAGGAGCGGCCCGGCTCGTCGTTCCCGGCCAGGGGGCTGCTGATGGTGGGGGAGCCGCACGTGGGGGCCTACGCCCTGGCCGCGCGCCGGCGCCTGGAGCTGCTGTCCGAGGCCAGCGCCCGCATCGGCACCACCCTGGACGTCCGCCGCACCGCCGAGGAACTGGCCGAGACGGCCGTCCCGCGCCTCGCCGACTTCGTCACCATCGACCTGCCCGACGCCGTCCTGCGCGGCGAGGAGTCCGCCGACCCCCTCGCCGACCTGCGCCGCACGGTCGTCCACGGCGTCCGCGAGGGCCTGCCCTTCACCCCGCCCGGCAAGCGCATGGACTTCGGCCCGACCGCGCCGCAGCTGCGCTGCCTGACCAGCGGCGAGGCGGTGCTGGAGCCGGACCTGGAGGCCGCCGCGGGCTGGCTCGCCCAGGACCCCGAGCACACCGCGCGCCTGCTGTCCCACGTCCACTCCCTCATCGCGGTCCCCCTGCTCGCCCGCGGGGTCGTCCTGGGCATCGCCAGCTTCTACCGGGCGGGGGGCTCCTTCGGGGACGACGACCGCTCGCTGGCCCAGGAACTCGCCACCCGCGCCGCCCTCTCCATCGACAACGCCCGGCGCTACACCCACGAACGCACCATGGTCCTGGCCCTCCAGCGCCGCCTCCTCCCGCACGGCCTGCCCGACCAGGACGCCGTCGAGGTCGCCCACCGCTACCTGCCCGCCGAATCGGACGTGGGCGGCGACTGGTACGACGTCATCCCCCTCTCCGGCGCCCGGGTCGGGCTCCTCGTCGGCGATGTCGTCGGCCACGGCATGCTCTCCGCGGCCACCATGGGCCGGCTGCGCACGGCCGCGCGCAGCTTCGCCGAGCTGGACTTCCCCCCGGACGAGGTCCTCACCCACCTGGACAACCTCGTCGGACGCCTGGACCGGGAGGACCCGGACGGCAAGGGCGCCGGCGTCATCGGCGCGACCTGCCTGTACGCCGTCTACGACCCGGCCGCGCAGCAGTGCCTGATGGCCCGGGCCGGGCACCCGCCGCCCGCGCTCGTCCACCCCGACGGCACCGTGACCTACCCCGACCTGCCGGCCGGGCCCCCGCTCGGCCTCGGCGGGCTGCCCTTCGACGCCGTGGAGGTCGATCTCCCCGAGGGCAGCCAGCTGGTGCTCTACACGGACGGCCTCATCGAGGACCGGCACCGCGACGTCGATGTCGTCCTGGAGCAGCTGCGCACGGCCCTGGCACACCCCGAGCGCGCCCCGGAGGAGACCTGCCAGGCGGTCCTGGACACCGTGGCGCCCGCCCACCCGCACGACGACATCGCCCTGCTCGTCGCCCGCGTCCACGCCCTCGACCCCGAACGGATCGCCACCTGGGAGCTGTCCGCCGACCCGGCGCTCGTCGGCGAGGTCCGGGCCTCCGCCATACGGCGCCTGACCGACTGGGGGCTCGACGAGACCGCGTTCGCCGCGGAGCTGATCCTCAGCGAGCTGATCACCAACGCCATGCGGCACGGGGCCGGCCCCATCCGGGTGCGGCTGCTGTACGGCCGCACCCTGATCTGCGAGGTCTCCGACACCAGCAACACCGCCCCCCACCTGCGCCGGGCCGCCAGCACCGACGAGGGCGGCCGCGGCCTGTTCCTGGTCGCGCAGCTCTCGCAGAGCTGGGGGACCCGCTACCTCCCCGAGGGCAAGGTCATCTGGGCCGAGTGCGGGCTCGACGCGGCCTGACACATCGACCGCGGCAGCGCAGGCACAGCACACCTGAAAGATGACCGAAATGCTGTAATTTGTTCGGGTGCGCGACGCTCCCGACACCTCAGCCAAGGCGGCCTCGCCCTTCGGCCCGGAGCCCCTGGTCCGCGTCCGGGGGCTCGGCAAGCGGTTCGGCGGCACCGTCGCGCTGGCCGGGGTCGACCTCGACGTCCACGCCGGCAGCGTCCTCGCCCTCCTCGGGCCCAACGGCGCCGGGAAGTCCACGCTCATCAAGATCCTCGCCGGTGTCCACCAGGCCGACGCGGGACAGATCACGGTCGCCGGACACCCCCTCGGCAGCCACACCGCCTCCCGGAGCATGTCCTTCATCCACCAGGACCTCGGCCTCGTGGACTGGATGACGGTCGCCGAGAACATCGCCCTGACCACCGGCTACGCGCGCCGGGCCGGGCTGATCTCCTGGCGGCGCACCCGCGAGCGCTGCGTCGGCGCCCTGCGGATCGTCGCCGGACACCTCGACCCCGACGCGCCGGTCTCCGCGCTCGCCCCCGCCGACCGCTCGCTGGTCGCGATCGCCCGGGCCCTGGCGGCACGCGCGCGGCTCATCGTCCTCGACGAGCCGACCGCCCGCCTGCCCGCCGCGGACAGCGCCCGGCTCTTCAGCGTCCTGCACGACCTGCGCGACCGGGGCCACGCCGTCCTCTACGTCAGCCACCGCCTGGACGAGGTGTACCAGGTCGCCGACACCTTCGCCGTCCTGCGCGACGGCCGGCTCGTCAGCCACGGCCCGCTCGCCGGCCACAGCCCCGCCCGCCTGGTCCACGACATCGTCGGCGCCGAGGAGGCTCCTGCCGCTCGCCGCCCCGCCAGGGCCCCGGCCCCCGCGCCGGCCGTCCTGACCCTCGACGGCGTACGCACCGCCCGGACCGCACCGGTCAGCCTGGAACTCGCCGCCGGGGAGGTCCTCGGCCTGGTCGGCCTCTCGGACGCCGGGCACACGGACCTGGGCCGCGCCCTGGCCGGCGCCGGGCCCCTGCTGGGCGGACGGGCCGTGCTCCACGGACGGCCGTACCGCCCCCGCACGGTCGCGGAGGCCGTCGCCCGCGGTGTCGGCTTCGTGCCCGGCGACCGGCTGCGGGAGGGCTGCCTCGCCGAGCTGACCGTGCGGGAGAACCTCATGGCCAACCCCCGCGCGGGCGGCGGACCCGCGCCCCGCTGGATCGGACCACGCCGCGAACGCGCCCGGGCCGCCGCCCTGATCGACCGCTTCGCGGTGCGCCCCCGCGACAGCGAGACCCCCATCGCCACGCTCTCCGGCGGCAACCAGCAGAAGGTCATGATCGGCCGCTGGCTGCGCGCGGACCTGCGGCTGCTGATCCTCGAGGAGCCGACCGCGGGCGTGGACGTCGGCGCCAAGGCCGCGATCCACCGCCTGCTCCAGCAGGCGCTGGAGGCGGGCCTGGCGGTCCTGTTGCTGTCCACCGACTTCGAGGAGGTCGCGGGCGTGTGCCGGCGCACCCTGGTCTTCGTGCGCGGAGCCGTGACGGCCGAGCTGGGCGGCCCCGCCCTCACCGTCGCCGGACTCACCCGGGCGGCCTCGGCCATGCCCCCGGCCACCACCGCGCGCCCATGACGCCGCCGCCCCGGCCGCAGAGCCGCCCCGGCCGTCCGCGCCGCCCGGGCGGGCACCACATCGGCGCCTACGGCCTGCTCGTCCTCACCGCCCTGCTCTGGCTGGTCTTCTCCCTCGCCCTGCCGGACACCTTCCCCACCCTGGACACCGTCGACTCGATCCTGTCCAACCAGTCGATCCCGGCCGTCCTGGCCCTCGCCGCCATGGTGCCCATCGTCACCGGCGCGTTCGACCTCTCCATCGGCTACGGCCTCGGCCTCGCCCACGTGATGGTGCTCCAGCTCGTGGTGCACCAGGGCTGGCCCTGGCCGCTCGCCTGCCTCACCGTGCTCGCCGGAGGGCTGGCGGTGGGCGTCCTCAACGGCGTCATCGTCGAGTTCGGCCGGATCGACTCCTTCATCGCGACCCTCGGGACCGGCAGCATGATGTACGCCGTCACCGGCTGGATCACCGACGGCGGCCGGATCGTCCCGGGCCCGCAGGGCCTCCCGCCCGCCTTCACCGACCTCTACGACTCCACATTCCTCGGCCTGCCGGTCCCCGCCTTCTACGTGCTGGCCCTCGCGGCCGTCCTCTGGCTGGTGCTGGAGCGGCTCCCGCTCGGCCGGTACCTCTACGTCGTCGGGTCCAACCCCCGCGCGGCCGACCTCGTCGGCATCCCGACCCGCACGTACACCGTCTACGCCTTCGCCGCCTCGGGGCTGATCGTCGGCTTCGCCGGGGTGCTGCTCGCCGCCCAGCAGCAGATCGGCAACCCGAGCGTCGGACTCGACTACCTGCTGCCCGCCTTCGTCGGCGCCCTCCTCGGCTCCACGGCGATCCGGCCCGGCCGGCCCAACGCCCTCGGCACCGTCGTCGCCGTCGCCGTGCTCGCCGTCGGCCTCACCGGCATCGCCCAACTGGGCGCCGAGTTCTGGACGGTTCCGCTGTTCCACGGCGGCACCCTGCTCATCGCCGTCGGCCTGGCCGGCTACGCCGCCCGCCGCAGGCTGCGCGGTGGTGCCGCGGCCCGCGACACCCCGGCCGCACCGCCCCCGCCGCCGCCCGCCGCGGCACCGGAGGGCGGCCCCGCCGGCACGCCCCCCTGAGCCGCCCCGACTTCCTTCCAGGAGCTTCCCGTGCACCGCAACCGCAAGGCCGCCCCCACAGTCCGCACCGCGCGGCTCGCCTGCTGCGCCCTGCTGGCGGCCGTCACCGCCCTCCTCGGCTGCGAACGCGGCTCGTCGGACGGCCCGGACGAGACGGCGACCGGCCGGAACGGCTGCCCCGACGTCCACGCCAGGGCCCAGGACGCCGTCACGCGGGCGGAGCGGACGGACATCCCCTGGGGCGGACCCACCAGCGGCCCGGAGGCGGTGTCCGGCAAGACCCTCGTCTACGTCGCCCAGACCATGACCAACCCCGGTGTCGCGGGCGCCGCGAGGGGCGTGCGCGAGGCCGCGCGGGTCATCGGCTGGAACGTCCGCGTGATCGACGGCGCGGGCACCCCGGCCGGCATCCAGGCCGCCATGAGCGAGGCCGTGGCCCTGCGGCCCTCGGGCATCGTCATCGGCGGGTTCGACCCGAACTCGACGGCACAGCAGGTCGCCCGGGCCACCGCACAGCGCATCCCGCTCATCGGCTGGCACGCGGTCCCCGAACCCGGCCCCAGCCGGCAGCCCGAGCTCTTCACCAACGTCACCACCCGTGTCGAGGACGTGGCCCGCATCAGCGCGCAGTGGATCATCTCCGACTCGGACGGGCGCGCCGGGGTCGTGCTCATCACCGACGCCTCGATCCCCTTCGCCAGGAACAAGTCCGACCTGATCAGAAAGGAGCTGACGAGCTGTCAGGGGGTGCGGCTGCTCTCGGTGGAGAACATCCCGATCCCGGACGCGAGCAGCCGCACGCCGCGCGAGATCTCCTCCCTGCTCTCCCGGTTCCAGGACCGGTGGACCCACTCCGTCGCCATCAACGACCTGTACTTCGCCGACGCCGCCCCCGCCTTCCGCGCGGCCGGCGAGAAGGGCTCGGGCCCGCCCTTCAACATCGGCGCCGGTGACGGCGACCCGTCCGCCTTCCAGCGCATCAACAGCGGGCAGTACCAGGCCGCCACCGTGCCCGAGCCGCTGTCCCTCCAAGGCTGGCAGATCGTCGACGAGTTCAACCGCGCCTTCGCGGGCCGCCCCGCCAGCGGGTACGTGGCGCCCGTCCACATCGCCACCGCCGACAACAGCGCCGGCGCCACGACCTGGGACCCCGCGGGCTACCGGGAGGCCTACCGGCGGATCTGGGGGAAGTGACGGCCTGTCAGAGGCCCGATCTCTTCACGGAACGTGCACGGAACCTCGGAATCCCTTTAATTTTCAAGCGCTACTCTCACCGTCAGTCGAGTGGCCGCCGGGGCCGGTCCGAGCGGGGCCCGTCCGCGGCGGCACTCGCACCCCCCACCAGCACAGGAGACTCGGCGTGTTCGACGGCGACGTAGTGGTGATCGGCGGCGGCTACGCCGGTGTCCGGCTGGCCAGGCGGCTGGACGGCACGGCCCGGGTCACGCTGGTGGACCGCAAGGAGGTCTTCTTCCACCGCATCGCCTCCCTGCGCGCCGGTGTCCGGCCCGAGTGGACGCACACGCCGTTCATCCCCTACGACCGGCTGCTGCACCATGGCCGGGTGGTCACCGGCAAGGCCGTCCGCATCGACACCGCCGAGCGGCAGGTCGCCCTCGCCACCGGCGAACGGCTGCCGTACGACGTCCTCGTGATCGCCACCGGCGCCGACTACCCCGAACCGGCCCGCTTCGTGGGCACCACCACCGAGGAGGCCGCCAAGTCCTTCGCCGAGCACCAGCGCACCATCGCCACCGCCGAGCACGTCCTCGTCGTCGGCGGCGGCCCCGGCGGCGTCGAACTCAGCGCCGAGATCCGCCTCGCCCGGCCGGACGCCCGGGTCACGCTCGCCCACTCCGGGCCGGCCCTGCTCGACTCCACGGGCAGCGAGCGGCCGGGCCGCAAGGCACGCGCCTGGCTGGAGTCCCACGACGTGGAGGTCCGCCTCGACTCCTTCATGTCTCCCGGCAACGACTTCGGCACCTATCGCGACGCCCGCGGCACCGTCCTCGAGGCCGACCTGTCCTTCTGGGCGACCGGCACCACCCCCAACACCCTCTGGCTCCGCCTGGCCGGACACGGCGACTGGCTCAACGCCGCCGGACACGTGAAGGTCGACCGGATGCTCCGAGTCGACGGGAAACTCGACGTGTTCGCCGTCGGCGACGTGAACGACGCCACCGAACTCAAGATCACCCCCGCCGCCCTCGCCCAGGCGGACCTCGCCGCCCACAACATCCGCGCCTACCTGCAGAGTTCCGGCAAGCACCGCAAGGAGCCGCGCCTGTACCGCCCGATCCACCGCACCCCGCTCATCGTGCCGTTCGGCGCGGCCGACGGGCTGACCATGCTGCCCGTGCCGGGCGGCGAGTCCGCGGTCCTCGGCAGCCGCACCACCACCCTGGCCAAGGCGAAGACCCTCATGACGCCCTACATGCGGCGTCAACTCGGCTACACCGCCGCCTGACGCGCGACCGGGGCGTCGCCTCACCCACCCCCGTCGTTACCCGGGAGTTCCGCCTGGGGTAGGGTCCCCACCGTTTCCGGCTACCGACTGATGGTGTGCCGGTACAGGGCGTGTCGGAGGGTGGCAAGACGATGGAATCCCAGTGGGGTGACGGCGGATCCGTGGACCTGGACGACACGCGGCTGGAGTCGTTGAATCCTGAACCGCTGCTGACCCGCGACTACGAGACGCGGCCCGCGCTCGTGTACGAGCGGCTGCGGCAGCAGCACGGCCCGGTCGCGCCGGTCGACCTGCTGGGGGTGCCCGCCTGGCTGGTCCTCGGTTACCGCGAGGCGCTCCAAGTCCTCCAGGACGACGACGGCTGGCCCAAGGGACTGGAGAACTGGCGGGCCCGCTCCGAGGGCCGGGTCCCGGCCGACTGGCCGCTCGGACCGTCCCTGGAGGTCAACCACATCCTGATCCAGGGCGGCCCCGGCTACCGGCCGCTGCGCACGGCCTGGGACGTGGCCCTCAAGCCGTTCCAGGACCCGCGCCACCCCCAGGCCAAGCGCCTGAAGTCCGCCGTCACCGCCTACGCCGACGAACTCATCACGCTGGTCGGCCAGGGCGGCAGGACCGGCGTGGCCGACCTGTCCGCGCAGTTCTCCCGGCCGCTGCCGCTGATGGTGGCCAGTCACCTGCTCGGCTTCCCCGGCTCGCAGGGCGACGACGCGCTGATGGACATGTGGCGCGTGCTCGACGCGGGCCCCGACGCCGAGGCCGCGCTGGAGCGCCTGCTGGCCACCCTGGCCGAACTGGCCGCGCACAAACTGGAGAAGCCCGGCGACGACTTCCCGTCCTACCTGCTGGCCGCCCACCCGGGCCTGTCGCTCGACCACCTGGCCCGGGAGCTGTTCATGCTGCTCGGCATGACCTCCGACCACGTCGGCATCCTCATCTCCAACACCGTCGTGGAGGTCATCTCGGGCGAGGGCAGCGTGCGCGCCAGCCTGTCCGCCGGGATGGTCAGGGAGACCATGAACCGCGTGGTGATGCGCAAGCCGCCGCTGGTGAACTTCGTCCCGCGCTTCGCCGCCCGGGACACCCGGCTCGGCAACTACACCATCCACGCCGGCGACCCGGTGTGGGTCTCCTCCGCCGCCGCGCACGCCGACCCGCTCTTCGCCGACCACGTCGCCTCCGGCACCGCCATCAGCACCCGGGCGCACCTGTCCTGGGGTGCCGGTCCGCGCCAGTGCCCGGCGCGGGAGCTGGCCTCGACGGTCGCGGCGGCCGGTGTGGGCCGCCTGTTCGAGCGGTTCGACCACGTCGACCTCGCCCTGCCGGCCGACCAACTGCCCTGGCGTTCCTCGCCGTTCATGCGCGGACTGCGCTCGCTGCCCGTGCGCTACGCCCTCGCCTCGGCGCCGCCCGCGCGGCCGGTGACGGACGACCCCGCGCCGGAGGTGGCCCAGGAGGTCCTGCCGGACCAGTCGGCCCGGCAGCGGTCGTCGCTGTGGCGCTATCTGACGGGGCTGATCCGCGGCGGCCGCTGACAGCGGGCCTCCTGGTCGAAAAACACCCGGGGCATCTCGTCGTTCCTCCCGGCCCCGGGGTGACGATCTCCCGCCGCACGCGTGACGAACGGAGGTGTTCCGCGGCGACCGACTCTGCAAAGCTCGGTAGTGACCCCGGGTGAACGTTCCCCCCACGAAGTCCAGCCGGCTCCTCTCATCCCAGGAGCCGTGGACACCGCCTCAAGGGCACCGAGCCCCACCGGCAGACCCGGGAGACTCCCGTGGACATGCGCTACGAGGCGTTCTGCCTCATGGACCCGGACTTCTACGACACGCCCGCCCGCGCCAAAGGCCAGAGCGACAGCTTCGAACTGGCCCGATGTCCGGCCCCGGACGGATGGACCCGGTCCGACCTGGAGAGCTGGGTGGTACTCACCCCCGACGGGCTGGTGCTTCCGCCGCAGGGCTGGAAGATCCACGTGTCGGCCACACCTGGCACGGCCCGGGACGTCCTGACCGCCGTCCGGGACTACTGCGTCCCCGCCCGAATCGCCTTCAAGTTCCTGCCGAGCGAGGACCACCTCCTCCTCGCCAACGCGAAGTACGCCCCCCGCGGATCCAGCGGCAAGTTCGTCACGATCTACCCGGCCGACGAGGCCCAGCTCGAAACGGTCCTCCACGAGCTGGGCCCCGTCCTCGCGGGCCGCCCGGGCCCGTACATCCTCAGCGACCTGCGCTGGGGGGACGGCCCGCTGTACGTCCGGTACGGGGGGTTCGCCGTCCGGACCTGCCTGTCGCCCGAGGGCGAGCTGGTGCCGGCGATCGAGGACCCGTCCGGCCGGCTCGTGCCCGACGTGCGCGGACCGGTGTTCCGGGTGCCCGACTGGGTGACCCTGCCCGCCTTCCTCGAACCCCACCTGGCCGAACGGAACAGCACGACCGTCGCCGACCTGCCCTACCGCATCGAGAGCGCCCTGCACTTCTCCAACGGCGGCGGCCTCTACACCGGTCACGACCTGCGGACCGGGCAGCGGGTCGTGCTCAAGGAGGCCCGCCCGTACGCCGGACTCACCCTGGACGGCGCCGACGCGGTCACCCGGCAGCACCGCGAGCGGGACGCCCTCGAACGACTGCGCGGGCTCGACTGCGTGCCCGCCCTGCTCGACCACTTCGTCCTCGGGGAGCACCACTTCCTGGTCGAGGAGTTCGTCGAGGGACCGACGCTCAACACCCTCTTCGTGGAACGCTGCCCCCTCGTCCTGCCGGAGACCACCGCCATGGACACCGAGGGCTACACCGCCTGGGTCCTCGACATGCTGGACCAGGTCGAGCGCGCCGTCGACGCCGTACACGCCAGGGGCCTCGTCGTGGGCGATCTCCACGCCGACAACATGCTGGTCCGCCCCGACGGCCGTCTCGTACTGATCGACTTCGAGGGCGCCGCGGACGTGACCGACCCGGGAAGCCAGCGCCTCGCCGCCCCCGGCTTCGTCGTCCCGCGCGGCCTGACCGGCCCCGACATCGACCGCTACGCACTCGCCTGCCTGCGCCTCTTCCTCTTCCTGCCGCTCACGAACCTGTTCCCGCTCGACGCGGGAAAGGCACGGCAGCTCGCCGACGAGGCCGCCCGGACCTTCCCCGTCCCCCCGGGGTTCTTCGACGACGCGGTCCGGACGATCACCGGGGACGGCACCGGCGTACGGGCGGCCTCCGCCACCCCGCAGCGGCTGGAACCGGACCGGCAGAGCTGGCCGCGGACCCGCGCGTCCCTGGCCGACGCCATCCTGGCGGCCGCCACACCGGAGCGCGACGACCGGCTCTTCCCGGGCGACGTCGAGCAGTTCACCGTACCGGGCGGCGGCCTCGGCCTGGCGCACGGCGCGGCCGGGGTGCTGTACGCGCTGGAGGTGGTCGGCGCCGGCCGCCACCCGGACCACGAGGAGTGGCTCGTACGGCACGCCCTGCACCCCGAACCCGGGGCGCGCCTCGGCCTCTACGACGGCCTGCACGGCGTCGCGTACGCGCTCGGTCACCTCGGCCACCGCGAGGAGGCGACGAAGGTCCTCGACATGTGCCTGGGCGAGCAGTGGCAGCGGCTGGGGCTCGACCTGCACGGCGGCCTGGCCGGGATCGGCCTGAACCTCCAGCACTTCGCCGCGGCCACCGGAGACCCCGCGCTCCGGGACGCCGCCCTCGCGGTCGCGGCCCTCGTCGCCGACCGGCTGGGACCGGACGACGAGACGGACGACGAGACGGACGACGACGCCGGGACCCCGACGGCCGGGCTGCTGCACGGCTCCACCGGACCCGCCCTGATGTTCCTGCGGCTGTACGAGCACACCGGCGATCCGGAGTTCCTCGACCTGGCCGGCACGGCACTCCGGCAGGACCTGCGCCGGTGCGTCCTGCGCGAAGGAGGGTCCATGGAGGTCGACGAGGGCTGGCGGACCCTGCCCTACCTGGGCACCGGCAGCGCCGGCATCGGCCTCGTGCTCGACGACTACCTGGCCCACCGCCAGGACGACACCTTCCAGGCGGCGTCCGCCGCGATCCGCACGGCGGCCACGGGCCGGTTCTACATCCAGTCCGGGCTCTTCCAGGGCCTGGCGGGAATGATCCTCTGCCTCAGCCGGTCGCATCCCCCGGGCGCGGCCGCGCAGCGCGACCCGGTGGTCGCCGCGCACATCCGCCGCCTGTCCCGCCACGCGCTCGCCTACCGGGGGCACCTCGCCTTCCCGGGCGAGCAGCTCATGCGGCTCTCCACCGACCTGGCCACCGGCAGCGCGGGAGTCCTGCTCGCCGTCGGCTCCGCGCTGCACACCAGCCCCGTACGGCTGCCGTTCCTCGCTCCCAGCGACCGGCGGAACGCGCCGCACGGCCCAGTTCCCCCGTCCCCACGAGGTCAGGGAGGAGGTGAACCCTCATGACACTCCTCGAGCTCCAGACCATGGATCCGACCCTCTCCTACGGCAGAGGCAAGGGCCCCAAGGGCAGGCACAGCCAGCTCAGCATCACGCTCTGTGCGGGCGGCGCCAGCAACCTCAGCGCGCTGCTGTGCAGCGGCAAGTGAACCCGTGCGGGGACGCCCAGCGCGTCCCCGTCCATCTGTTCGCCCTCGATCCCGCACCACGGGACAGCCGGGAGGAACCATGAGCCTGCGCGCCCCGGACCGCCTGCTGCTGGCGTCAGCCCGGCGAGGCGGTGTCTGGGTGGGCGTCACGGTCGTCACCTCCCTGCTGCTCACCGGTGCCACCCTCGCGCTGCCGGCCGTCATGGGCCGCACCCTCGACGCCGTCCTCGGCCACGGTGACGCGGCGCGGTGGCTCGCCCTGAGCGGAGTGCTGGTCTTCGTCATGGTGGCCGTCGACGCCGTGGACGATCTCGTCGGGCAGGCGGCCGAGGCCCGGTCGACGGCCTGGCTGCGGCACACACTGCTGCGGCACGTGCTGGCCCTCGGCACCCGGGCCACCCGCAGGTTCCCCCCGGGCGACCTGGTGAGCCGGCTGGTCGGCAACTCCGCCCGGACCGGGGACGCCGCGTCCGGCCTGGTGTGGATCGTCATGGGCGTCATCCCCCCGCTCGGCGCGATCGCGGCCCTGGCTCTCATCGACTTCTGGCTGTGCCTCACCTTCCTCGCGGGCATGCCGATCCTGGTCCTCCTCGTACGGGCCTTCCTGCGCGACATCTCCGACGCCGGTGAGGGCTACTTCCGCGTGCAGGGCACCATCGCCGCACGGCTCGTCGAGGCCCTGGGCGGCATCCGCACGATCACCGCGGCGGGGACCCTCGACCGCGAGACCCGAAGGGTCCTCGCGCCCCTGCCCGAGCTGCACCGGCACGGACTGGGCATGTGGAACGCGCTCGCGCGGATCTCGGCACGCGGAGACCTCGTCGTCCCGCTGCTGGTGGTCGCCGTCCTGGCGGTGGCCGGCGTGGGGCTCACCCAGGGCCGCATCACGCCGGGGGAGGTGCTCGCGGCGAGCGAGTACGTCGTCATGGCGGCCGGCATCGGCGGCGTCATGTCGTCGCTGAACGAACTGGCCCAGGCCCGCGCGGCGGCAGCCCGGGTCGCCGAGGTGATCGCCGAACCGCCCGTGGCGTACGGCAGTGAGCGGCTCCCCGCGGGCCCCGGCCGGCTCCAGTTCCGCGGCGTGACCGTCCAGGGCGCGGACGGCCCCGTCCTGAACGACCTCGACCTGACGATCCCCGGCGGGGCCCTCGTCGCCGTCGTCGGCCGCTCCGGGTCCGGCAAGTCGCTGCTGGCCGCGCTGGCCGGACGCCTCGTCGACCCGGACGAGGGCGAGGTCCTGCTCGACGGCGTACCGCTGCGCCGACTCGCCCGCGAGGAGCTCAGGCGGGCCGTGGCGTACGGCTTCGAACGCCCGGTGCTGCTCGGCGAGACCTTCGCCGACGCCATCGGGTTCGGGCCGCGCACCCCTTCCGCCGGGGAACTGGCGGCGCAGGCCCGGGCCGCCCGGGCCGACGCGTTCATCCGCCGCATGCCCGCCGGCTACGCGAGCCGGGTCGCCGACACCCCGGTCTCCGGCGGGGAGGCGCAACGGGTCGGACTGGCCCGGGCTTTCGTCCAGGCCGGGAGAGTGCTCATCCTCGACGACGTCGCCGCCAGCCTCGACACCGTGACCGAGCACCACATCAGCCAGGTGCTCACCGGCGCGCTCGCCGACCGCACGCGTCTCATCGTGACCCACCGGACCTCCACCGCGGACCGGGCGGAACTCGTGATCTGGCTCGCCGACGGCGGGGTCCGGGGGCGGGGGACGCACCGCGACCTGTGGGCGGACCCCGAGTACCGGGCCACCTTCCAGCCGCCGTCCCTGACCAGGACGCCGGTCCGTACGGGCGCCGGGGGTGCCCGGTGAGCCGGCGGTCCGTGCGTATCCTGCGCTCCTCGCTGAGCCGTCGGCGCCGGGAGTACGGGCGGCTCGTGGCCTGGTCGTTGGTGCAGGCCGTGCCCGCCTTCCTCTCCGGGTGGATCGTCGCCCGCGCCGTCGACCGCGGCTTCCTCGCCGACCGGCCGGTCACCGGCTTCCTCTGGCTGGGCGCGCTGGCCGTCGCCTACGTGGTCGGCGCCTGGGCGACCCGGCACGCCGTGCTCGGCCTCGCCGCGCTCATCGAACCCTTCCGCGACGAGTTGACCACCCTCGTGACCGAGGGCACCCTGCGCCGGTCCGCCCGGCTGGGCGAGCCGGCCGACACCGCCGGGGTGGCCCGGCTCACCGAGCACGTGGAACGGGCCCGGGACGCCTACGGCGCGATCGTGCTGTTCGTCCAGGGCTTCCTGGTCACCGCCGTCGGCGTGCTGGTGGGCCTGGCCGGCCTCGACGTCATGCTGGTCGTCCTCGTCCTGCCTCCGCTGCTGCTCGGGCTCGCCCTGTTCGCCGCGGCGCTGCGGGCGATGGCCGCGCGGCAGCGGGAGGTCGTCCTGGCGGACGAGCGCATCGCCGAGACCACGGGCGGCCTGACCGGCGGGCTGCGGGACGTGGTGGCCTGCGGCGCCGAGGACCGGATCGGGGCGGCGGCGGGCGCGCACGTCGACGACGCGGCGCGAGCGGCCCTGTCGCTGGCCCGCCTCACCGCGGTACGGACCGCGGCGCTCGGCATCAGCGGCTGGGTGCCCCTGCTGCTGATCCTGCTCGCGGCGCCCTGGCTGGTGCGCAACGGCGTGACGGCGGGCGCGATCCTCGGCGCGGTGACGTACGTGTCCCAGGCCCTCCAGCCGGCCCTCCAGGGCTTCGTACAGGGCCTCGGCAGCAGCGGACTGTGGCTGCTGGTCACGGTCGGCCGGATGGCCGAGGTCGCGGACGAGCCCGCCCAGGGCCCCACGAAGTCGCAGGCCGCGCAGGGCGCGACGGCGTCCCGGCCCGCGGAGCCCGAGGCCGGTCTGTCGCCGTCCCGGCCGGGGACGCCGGAAGCCGCCGAGCCCGGTCTGCCGGTGTCCCGGCTCGGGGATTCGGAAGCCGCCGAGTCCGGTCTGCCGGTGTCCCGGCTCGGGGATTCGGAAGCCGCCGAGGCCGGTCTGCCGGTGTCCCGGCTCGGGGATTCGGAAGCCGCCGAGGCCGGTCTGCCGGTGTCCCGGCTCGGGGATTCGGAAGCCGCCGAGGCCGGTC
>NZ_JBEXTS010000002.1:288021-438624 GCF_040628815.1 Streptomyces sp. NPDC006140
GGTCTGCCGGCGTCCCGGTCCGGGGAGCCCGAAGCCGCCGACGTCGGCGCCGGCAGGCCGGTGGTCCGGGCCGGGGGCTGTCGTGTGGACGTCCGCGGTCTCACCTTCGCCTACGCCCAGTCCGCGGACCCGGTGATCCGCGACCTGAACCTTCTCCTGCGGCCCGGTGAGCACCTCGCCGTGGTCGGCCCGAGCGGCGCGGGGAAGTCCACCCTGGCGGCCCTGATCGCCGGGGTGCTCGAACCGCGGGCCGGGCAGGTACACCTCGATGACCTGCCCGTCCGTGCTCTGGTCGGCCGCGGCGAGGGTCTGGCCCGGCACCGCGTCCTGATCCCCCAGGAGGCGTACGTCTTCGCCGGCACACTGGCGGAGAACCTCACCTACCTGGCTCCCGGGGCGCCCCGGGCGGACGTGGAGTGGGCGGTGCGCGCCGTGGGCGCCGCGCCCCTCGTCGAGCGCCTCGGCGGCTATGACGCGCCCCTGGATCCCAGGCGCCTCTCGGCCGGTGAGCGGCAGCTCGTCGCCCTGGCCCGAGCCCTGCTCCCGGCGCCCCGGCTGACGCTGCTGGACGAGGCGACCTGCCACCTCGACCCGCTCGCCGAGGCCGTCGCCGAGGACGCCTTCGCCCGCGCCCCGGGCACCCTGATCGTCGTCGCCCACCGCATCAGCTCCGCGCTGCGGGCCGACCGCGTCCTGGTCATGGACGGCACGCGGGTCGCCCTCGGCACCCACGAGCAGCTGATGGCCGCGTCCCCGCTCTACCGCGACCTGGTCGGCCACTGGGGCGCGGCCGGCGCTTCCCCGGGCGGCGGTGCCCGGCCGGCGCGGCCGACCGCCGGGGCGATGGCACGGGCCGGGATGGCCGCGGTCCTGCGGACGACCGCGGAGCGCATCTCGGGGCGCACGCGAACGCCCAGGAAGCCCCGCCCGAAGCCAGGAAGGCCCGTACGAAGCCCGGACGGCCCGCTCGAGCCCTCACACCCAGCCCGACTCCCGGGCGATCCGGATCGCGTCGATCCGATTGCGTCCCCCCGTCTTCCGCGTGATGGCGGTCAGGTGATTACGCACCGTCGCCACGGACAGTGACAGCCGCTCGGCGATCTCCCGCGTCGGCGTGCCGTCGGCGGCCAGCCGCAGCACCTCCACCTCGCGCGGCGTCAGCGGGTTCTCTCCCGCGTCCAGCGCGACCAGCGCGAACTCCGGGTCGATGAACCGCTGCCCCCTGACCAGCTTGCGGACACCGTGGACCAGACGGTCCGCCGGGGCGTTGGTGCAGATGACGCCGGCGGCGTGCAGACCGAGCACGCGGCGCAACCGCTCGGGTGTCGTCGACGCCATCAGCAGCAGCATCCGGCAGTCCGGGAGCCGGGCCCTCAGCTCGCCCCGTGCGGCGAGTTCCTCGCCCTCCCTGGAGTCCACGTCGATCACGACCACGTCCGGGCGGCACGACAGGGCGCGGGCTAGGACCTCACCGTTGCCCTCGGCTTCGGCGACGACCTCGATGTCGTCCTCGCGTGACAGGAGAGCGGCGAACGCTCCCCGCACCAGGCGGGTGTTCTCGACGAGAAGAACGCGGATCAATGTCGCTCCCACTCGGCTGTGCGGCCCCCGTACCCGCTCCGGCGTGCTCCGGTCCTCTGCACCTCCTAGAACGGATTATCACCTCCCATGTCGGGAATTTCAGTTCGGTCCCGAGCGCGGTCCGGGCCTCGGCGAAGGGCTGCCGCGCAGGCCGACGTTGATCGAGTGGTGAGGTCGGGAACGCGGGCATACCGTCGAACGGTGGACACCGCAGGCAGCAGCCCGCAGCCGGCCGCACCACAGACGACCGCCACCAGGGAACCCGGTGGTGGCGGAAGCGCGATGGCACTCTTCGTCATCGCCTCGTGCCAGCTGATGGTGGTCCTCGACATCACCATCGTGAACATCGCGCTGCCGCACATCCAGAGCTCGCTGGACTTCTCCACCACGAGCCTGTCGTGGGTGGTGAACGCCTACACCCTGACCTTCGGCGGCCTGCTGCTGCTCGGCGGCCGGGCCGGCGACATCCTGGGCCGGCGGCGCGTCTTCATCTTCGGCGTGCTGCTGTTCGTGCTGGCCTCCCTGCTCGGCGGGTTCGCCCAGAACTCCGGCCAACTCCTCGGCGCCCGCGCCCTGCAGGGCGTCGGCGGCGCCATCGCGTCCCCCACCTCCCTCGCCCTGATCAGCACGACCTTCCGCGAGGGGCCGGAACGCAACCGCGCCTTCGGGGTGTTCGCCGCGGTCTCGGCCGGCGGCGGCGCGATCGGCCTGCTCGCGGGCGGGATGCTGGTGGAGTGGCTGAACTGGCGGTGGGTGCTGTTCGTCAACGTGCCCATCGGCCTGCTCATCGTGCTCGCCACGCCCAAGTGGATCAGGGAGTCCGAACGCCACCCCGGGCGCTTCGACATCACCGGCGCGCTCACCTCCACCGCGGGCATGGTGCTGCTCGTCTACGGGTTCATCAGGGCCGCGCAGGACGGCTGGCGGGACGCGCTCACCCTGGCCTCGTTCGCCGGGGCGGTCGTGGTGCTCGCGGCGTTCATCCTGATCGAGCGGCGCTCCAGACAGCCCATCACGCCCCTGCACATGTTCGCCGACCGCAACCGCGCGGGCACCTACGGCATCATGCTGTGCCTGGCCGCCGCGATCTTCGGCATGTTCTTCTTCCTGACGCTCTTCGTGCAGAACGTGCTGGAGTTCAGCCCCCTGCAGGCCGGCCTCGCCTTCCTGCCGGTCAGCGCGGTCATCGCCATCGGCGCCGGACTGGCCTCGCGGTTCCTGCCCGTCTACGGGCCCAAGCCGTTCATGGTGCTGGGCGCGATCCTGGCGGCGGCCGGACTGGCCTGGCTCACCCTGACCGACGTGCACTCGACCTACGCGGGCAGTGTCCTCGGCCCGATGCTCGTCTTCAGCCTGGGCATGGGCATGGAGTTCGTGTCGCTGACCCTGATGGCGCTGTCCAACGTGCCCACCCCCGAGACCGGCGCGGCCTCCGGGCTCCTCAACGCCACCCAGCAGGTCGGCGGCTCCCTCGGCCTGTCCATCCTGGTCACGATGTACGGCACGGCCAGCACCAACGAGGCGGACAAGCAGGTTCCGGACTTCCTCCGGCAGGCCACACCGGCCGAACGCCTGCGGTTCGAACGCACCGGGCAACTGCCCAAGCCCTGGTCCGACGAGATCCTCACCTCCGGCGTCTCGGCCGCGTTCATCATGGCGGCGATCTTCACCGCCGTCGCCGCCCTGATCGCCCTGATCGTCATCCAGGTCCGCCCCTCCGACCTGGAGCGCCTGAAGGGCGGGGCGGGCCCCGGCCCGATGTGAGGCCCGCCCCGGCGGCTGCCTAGCCCCCGATCCTCGCCGCGATGACCGGAGCCAGCCGGTCGGCGATGACCCGGTGCCCCCGGTCGTTGGGATGCACCGAGTCCGTCAGGTCGCCCGACCCCAGCCAGCCGGTCGTGTCGACGAAGGAGACCCGGGCGTCACCACCGGCGACGGCGGCCCGCACGGCGGCCTCGGTCTGCGGGACGAACCGCCCGCGGAACGTCTCCAGCGCGAAGATCCACGCCTGCGGGTAGGCGGCCCGGACCTTGCGCAGCAGACTGCTGTACGCCGACTGGAACTGTGTGGAACTCACCCCGTGCCCCACGTCATTGGTGCCGAGGTTGATGACGACCGCGTCGGCCCGGTAGCGGGAGAAGTTCCAGTCGGGCGTCGCCGCGTTCGGGTTGAGCTTGGTGAACTGCCGCTCCAGGCCCACACAGCCGTCCGCCGCGGCGACCAGGCAGGCGCCGCCCTGCGCGATCTGCGTGTGCTCGGCACCCAGCCGCTCCCCGATCAGCCAGCCGTACGCGGTACGGGCGTTCTGCGAGGTCGTGGTGCCCACGGTGATCGAGTCACCGACGAACTCGATCAGCTTGGCCGGGGCGGGCGGGGCGAAGGTCGTCGCGCCGCTGTCGAGGACCAGCCCCTGGAAGACGGCGTCGCCCTTGTACGACCCCGCCACCACCTGGTAGTTGACCTGGAGCGTGTGGTTGCCGGCGGCCAGCGGCGTCGGGGTCAGGTTCACCGTCCCCTTGACGTCGTCGTAGAACTTCACCGGCCCGTTGTCGATCCGCGCCCACAGGTCGATCGTGCCCCGCTGCTTCAGCTTGACCGTCCGTCCGGTGAAGCCGGCCCGGTAGTAGGCGCCGGCCCAGTACGGGGTGTACGCGGTGGCGGAGCTGGTGGTGTCCCAGCGGCCGACGAACTTGATGTTCGGGTCGCCGGGCTGCCCGGGAGCGGCGGCCTTCACCGCGGCGCCGCTGCCCAGCCGGGCGGCGACGACCGGGGCCAGGCGCTCGGCGAACCTGGTGTGGCCCGCCTCGTTGGGATGCCCGTTGCCGTCCTCGTAGTGGGTGCCGTCGGTGAGCCAGCCGGTGGTGTCGACGTAGTGCACCCGGGCGTCCCCCGCGGCGTTGCGGGCGCTGACGGCGGCCCTGGTCTCCGTGACGTAACGCTTCTTCAGCGTCTGCACCGCGAACAGGTGCGCGGTGGGGTACTTGGCGCGCACGTCCCGCAGGAACGCGGTGTACGCCGACTGGAAGGCCGCGCCGGACACGCCGTGCCCGATGTCGTTGGTGCCGAGGTTGATGACGACCGCGTCGGCGCGGTAGCGGGAGAAGTCCCAGGCGGTGTCGCCGGTGCTGCCCGTCCGGAAGAACTGCCCGCTCAGTCCGGTGCAACCCGACCGGGCGACCAGGCAGTACCCGGACCGGGCGATCTGCGTGTGCCGCATCCCCAGCCGTTCGCCGGTCTTCCAGGCGTACGAGTCCAGCGCCAGCCGGTCGGTGAGGGCGCCCGCGGTGATGGAGTCGCCGACGAACTCCACCAGCCCGGACGGTGCGCCGACGGCGACGGTCCGCGCCCCGGAGTCCAGGACGAGGCCCTGGAAGACGGTGTCGCCGGAGCGGTACGACAGGCGCAGGGTGTGCGTGCCGGGGGACAGCGGCCGCGGGGTGAGGTTCACCGTGCCGCGCACGCCCGCGTGGAAGACGTCGGGGCCGCCGTCGATGCTCGCGTAGAAGTTGACCGCGTTCCTGGCCTTGACCTTCACGGTGGTGCCGGTGAAGCCGGTCTGGAGGTAGGCGCCGGTCCAGTGGGGCACGGCCGCGGTGCCCGAGGAGACGTCCCAGCGTCCGACGTACGTGATGTTCGGGTCGGACACCGAGCCGTCCCCGGCCGCGGCGTGCGCGGGCGAGCCGCCCGTCCACGACAGCAGACAGGCCAGGAGCACGGCCGTGAGGAGAGCGGGCAGGACGCGTCTGGGGGAGGGGAGGGGGGAGGTCTGCACGGGCTTCCCTTCACGTGGGGGGTGGCTGGGAGCGCTCCCATGAGCAGCCTTTCGAGAGAAGCAGTGAAACGGTTCAACGTCAAGTGATCCGACAGAGACGGGAGTTGAGCCGGTGTGGTGACGGCCTGCGCTACGGCGTACCGCCGGGTGGCGGGTGCCCGACGAGCTTCCGTCGGGTGAATCCGGGCCGCGTCGGTGCCCGGAGGCCCGCCCGCGCGGAACCCTCACAGGGTGAACGGTGGTACGAGTGCTCCCCAGACCCCCGCCCCGCCGCGCGAAGGAGGACTGTCCCGGCTGCTCCGGCGAGCCGTGCTCGACGGGCTCGGCGTCCGCCGCGCGCTGCACCGCCGCCGCCTGATGCGGCAGGGCTACGACCGGACCAGGATCTGGCGGGTCCGCAAGAGCGGCGGGTACGTGGCGCTGCTGGTCCTGACGTTCCTCGGCGCGCTGCTGCTGCTGTTCCTGGTCGTCACGGCCGTGATCACCCTGCCGCAGGAGAAGAGCTTCCAATCACCCGTCAGATGGGTCGATCGACAGTGCCAGGGGGATGACGGGTTCAGCTGCACCGTCCTTCAGTCCCTCTTCATGCCGTTCCTCACCCTCGCGCTGGCCACCGTCGCCTATCTGTTCTTCCGGTTCAGCCATGTGCGCCGGGCCTACCTGAGGAAGGCCCGTCTGGACCCCCACGAACTCGTGGAGACGGCGGGCGGCATCTTCGGCCGGGTGGTCGGCCGCGACCAGCTCTGCTCCGTCCTCATGGAGGACCTGCGCGACCGCCGCTTCCGCCGGACGCACGTCGTCGTCGGCGGCATCGGCACCGGCAAGACGGCGCTGGTCGTGCTGCTGACCCAGCGGCTCGCCGAGCGCGGGGCGGTGCCCGTGCCGCTGCGGCTTCGCGCAGCCGAGCAGGACCTGGACTTCCGCGAGCTGGCCTTCAAACGCTTCTGCCGGGAGGTGCAGGGCCAGATCCGCTCCGCCGCCGAGGCGGAGAAGGTGTGGCGGCGGCTCTGCCAGCAGGGGCGGATCGTGGTGCTCGCCGACGGACTTGAGGAGGCGCTGACCGCCGAGGGCCTGACGGAGGAACGCGACACCATCATCCGGCTGGCCATCCGCCGCGCCAACGAGGAGGGCCTGCCGCTGATCATCACCTCCCGGCCGCACGACTCGCTGCGCGGCATGGAGGCCTCCCTCACCGAACTGGAACCGCTCAGCGAGGAGGCGGCCCTCACCTACATCTCGTCCGGGGGCGCCGGGGAGGACCGGCAACGACTGGACTGGATCGTCGAACGGGCCGGCATCGCGGAGGCCCCCACCTACCTGGAGATCGCCGCCGAACTGCACGAACAGGGACTGCTGGAGCGCGCCCTGGCCGGCTCGGCGGACGAGGAGGCCGTGGAGACGCGGGGCGGCGACCGGGCGTCCCTGCGGTTCCACCTGTTCGAGACCTGGCTCAGCGCCCTCATCAGCGGCCGCTTCCGGCCCGACCTGCCGCTCTCCGCGGAGGACCGCCGCTCCACCGTCCACTACCTGTCCGCGCTGGCCTGCGTGGGCCTCGCCCTCGACACCTCCGAGGTGCGGTTCGCGGACGTCGTCGACGAGCAGGACCCGGCCCGCTCCCGCTTCCCCGAGATCGTCCGGGAACTGGCCCGCAGGGTCGGCGACAGCGGCATCGACCTCAGGCTCGCCGCGCACTGGGGCGCCCGGATGGAGCTGGTCGAACTCGGCGGCGACCGCGTCCGCTTCCAGCACAGCGTCATCCAGGCCCAACTGGGCGCCCGCTTCCTGAACGCGGTGATCCACCCGGACGTCCCGGCCCAGCCGACGGAGGGCCGCTACTTCCCGGCGGCACTGCTCAGTCCCGGCCGGGAACTGCTGATCGCCATGGTGCTGCACTCCCGGCTCCCGGACGGCGCCTGCATCCACGAGGAGCCGGGCGCCACCGGCCCGGACGGCACGCGATGGTGCCCGGTCAGCGCCGCCAGGGACCTCCTGATGGAAGCCGCCTGCCAGGCGCAGACGGTCCGGAACACCTGCCCCGACAACAACGACAAGCAGGAGACGCGCCCCCTCTTCGGCCGCACCCTGCACAGCAAGGCCCTGGAGCTCTACGCCGCCGCCCTGGAGATCGACAGCGTCGACGCCCAGCCGGAGCAGCACCTCATCGCCATGCGGCTGTGCACGGCCTGGCCGGACCTGCGGGCCCGTGACCCGCACACCCTGCGCACCGCGAAGGCCCTGCTCGTGAGCCGCTTCGGCGAGGCCATGCGCTCGGTCGCCCAGCGGCAGACGCTGCGCCCCGCCTACCTGGAACTGTTCGAGATCGCCCGCCTGGAGCCCTCGTACCCGGTCCGGCTGGCCATCGCCCAGGAGATCGGCGCCGGCGGCGATCTGGCCTTCGCCGCGCTCCAGCCCCGGCTGCGCGGGCCGCAGGTCGTCGAGGGCCAGCGCGTCGAGCGGGAGCCCGACTGGCGGGAGAAACTGTGGGGCGGACAGCAGCCCGAACTGGTGGGGGAGCGGGAGACCAGGCAGCGCCGGCGCGGCGAAGGCCAGGTCGCCCGGCTCAAGCGGGAGCTGAAGGAGCGTGAGGAGCAGCGGCGCCAGGAGCGCCGGCGGGAGCGGGAGGACCGCGAGGCCGAGGAACGGCAGTGGCGGGACAACACCCTGTGCGCCTGGCTGATCCCCCTGCTCGTCGGCTCCGTCACCACCCACCGGCACCAGGACACGCCGTACGCCTTCCTGGAGAGCTGGGTGCGGCGCGTGGGCATTCCCGAGGACAGCCCCGACGCGCACGCGGGACTCGACCTCAACGTGGAGGTCGCGCTCGCCCAGGGCTTCAAGTACGCCGCGAACCGCCGGCACCGGCATCCGCACGCCCGGCCCGAGGCCCGCGAGTACCTGAGCGAGCAGGCCTGGGACATGCTCAAGCGCACCCGGTTCTGGTTCACCCGCCTCACCCTGCTGCACGCGCTGACCCTGTGGGACCTGCCCGACGGCGCCACGGCCGGGTTCCCCTCCCGGGGCCACGGCTCCGACCCCGCGCAGCAGGTCCGCCAGTGGCTCGCCCGGCCCGACGGCGAACCCGAGCACCCGTTCGTGACCGCGGCCGGGAAACTGTGCGCCTGGGCCCTGGAGACCCGGCAGCCCGAACGGTTCCTGTGGATCGACGAATCGGGCGTCGCCGCCCACGTCGGCTCCCAGACCTCCCGGGGCGAGGCACGCAAGCACAACCTGTGGATCCCGCCGTCCACCGGCTGGAGCGCCCTGCACCCGAGCGCGCAGCAACTCCTCGCCGACGTCCTGCTGCTGCTGAACCTGGCCGAACGGGGCGACTGGCCCACCGACCGCATCCGACGCCTCCAGCACACCGCCCGGCCCGACCTGCCGCCCTGCCTCACCCAGGACCGCACGCCCCTCGACCCCGGCCGCACCGCCGTCCGCACGGCCTCCTCCCAGGCGGGCTCCAACTGCCGCGACGACTGCGCCTTCGAACTGTGCCCCTACCCGCCCAGGGGCCTCGACGGCCAGCGCGCGGAACTGGGCGAGGCCTTCTGCCGCGCCCAGTCCACCCTCCTGTCCCGCTCCCGCTCCCCCCTACGCCCCAAGGCCTCCTGGCAACGCCGCACACACCTCGGCGAGCTGCGGAGATTCTGGGAGGCGATGGGGCATCGGGCTCAGCACAACTCCAGGACGCGGTGAGTCAGGGCCGCGGCCGGGGGAACGTCTTCAGCGCCTCGGCAAGGCCCCCCGCGTCCGTACCGATCTTGCGGTACACGGAGGAGAGCAAGTGCCGCACGCCCTGCTCGGTCAGGTGCAGTTCCTTCGCGACCACCGCCACGGGGTGGCCCTGCGCCGCCCTCTCGGCCGCCTTGCGCTCCTGGGCGGTGAGCGTGTCCGTCTGCGGGTAGCGCAGGGGCAGCGGCCGCAGGCCGGCGGCGGACAGTTCCCGCCGGGCCCGGGCCGCCAGCCCCTCCGCACCGCAGTGCACCGCGCCTTCCAGGCCCTGGTACAAGCGGTCGGCGGCGTCGTGCAGCCGGCCGTTGCGGGCCAGCGCGGCACCGTGGCCGACCAGGGCGCGGGCCAGTTCGTACGCCGCCGGTGACCGTTGCAGATGGTCGACGGCCTCCGTGTGCAGATCGAGAGCCGCCTCGCCGCCCGTCACCTCCGCCTGGGCGTGCAGCGCCTGGCCGATCACCGATGCCGCGCCGAAGTCCCGGGCCCGCTTCACGGCGTCCTGCGCGTGCCGCACGGCCCGGTCGGGAGCGCTGCGGGACAGCGCGGAGGCCAGGCCCAACTGCCAGCTGCACCAGGCCGGATTGCGCCACTCCCGGCTCTCCAGCCACTCACCGACCTCCGACAGCAGGTCGGCGGCCTCGTCGGACCGGCCCTCCGCCAGGAGCAGCTCGGCGTACACGGTGCGCGGGTCGGGATAGATCACGGCGTTCGGGATGACGTCCCCGTAGCCGTACCTGTCGGCGAGCCGGCGTGCCGCCAGGGGGCGACCGCGGGCCAGCAGGGTCTGGATCAGGATGCCCACGGCGAACCACTGCGCGGGTACCGCGCCCTCCACCCGGTCGGCGATGCTCAGGCCCTCCCGCACCAGGCTCTCCGCCTCGGCCAGGCAGCCACGGCGGTACCGGATGTACCCGGAGAGCGTCTGCCCCAGAGCCAGATGGGAACCGCGCCAGCCCTTCGACTCGCACTCCGCCATGCCCCGCGCGAACAGTTCCTCGGACCGCCGCGGCTGGTCGCAGTACATGAACACCAGGGCGACCGAGACGGGCACCTCGAAACCCTGGTTCTCGTGGGTCCAGCTCAGTCCGCCGCGCAGCGCCTCCTCGGCGTACGCGAGGACCTTCTCCCGGGGCTCGCCGCACATCATGGCGTCCCAGGCCCGGATCCCGAGGATGTAACGCTCCTCCAGACCACGGCCGGGCAGACGGTCGGCCAGCCGGGCGAGCGCCCGCGAACGGCCGGACGAGTCCGGCTCGTCGGTGCGGAACGCGCTCCAGCTGAAGTGGTCGGCCTGGAGCCGCAGCCGGATCCTGGGGTGGGCGGTCCGCTGCGCCTCCTCGGCCGCCACCGTCGCGGCCTCCGCCATCCGGTCGGTGTGGGCCAGCGCCTGGGCCAGCCGGTACACCATCGAGGCGCGCAGCTCGGGTTCGATGCCGGGCTCGGCCAGCGCCTCGCGCAGATGGGCGACGGTGGCGGTGGGCTTGATGAGGAAGGTCGCGGAGGCCAGTTCATGGAGCAGCACGGCGCGTTCCTCCGGCAGCGGCGGCTCCTGCAGGGCCCTGGTCAGCAGGCGCCGGGCCGCTTCCGGGGCACCGGAGTGCAGTGCCTCACGGGCGGCCTCCCGCAGACAGGCGACGGCCTCGGCGTTGCCCTCGCAGGGGACCTCCAGCAGATGCCGCGCCGCGGCGGCGGGGCCGAGCCCGGCGGCCCGCACGGCCTCCGCGGCCGAGTTGTGCATCCCTTCCCGCAGGCTGGGCGTGATGGACCGGTAGATCGTGGTGGCGATCAGCGGGTGGACGAACTCCAGACTGTCCCGGCCCCCGTCGCCGTCGGCCAGGATGCGGGCGGCCCGCAGCTTCTCCGTCGCCTCGGCCGCGGCCGTGCTGCCGATCGCCGCGATCGTGGACGCCAGTTCCGGCGAGATGGCCTGACCGAGGACGGCCGCCGCGTAGGCGAAGCGGACCGTGGTCGTGCCGAGTTTCTGCAGACGCTCGATCAGCCCGGGCCCCTTCACCGCGGCGGCCAGGTCACGCATGGCGGGCAGGTCCTCGCTGGTGCCCTTCAGCTTGCGCTCGCCGAGCCTGATGGCGAGTTCGACGGCCTCGAACGGGCTCCCTCCGGTGACCGCCCGGCATTCCTCGCAGAACGCGTCCTCGGCCTCCTCACCCACCTCGTCCCGGATGATCCGTGCGACGGCCTCGGTGCTGAGCGGCGCCAGGGTGAAGGGACGGCTCCCCAGATCGGCGGCGGGCGCCTGGAGGGAGGCCGCCTCGCGCGGCAGCTCGTCGGGCCGGTACGCCACGACGATCAGCATCGACAGGTCCACGGCCCGGGGAGCGAAGGAGGCGAGCCAGCTCAACGACTGGACGTCCGCCCAGTGCAGGTCGTCCAGGAGCAGGACCACCGGCGCCTTCTTCACCGCGAGGCGCGTCATCACCCAGTCGAGACCGTCACGAACCCCGGTCGGGTCCGGCACATGGCCGCTCGGCGTGGCGACCAGACCCAGCGCGGCGGCGACGATGTCGTACCAGCCGCCCAGGAACGTACGGAGTTCGGTCTCGTCCAGCGGTGCCAGAGCGGGCTGGACGAGCTGGCGCACCACGTGGAGCGCCAGCTCCTGTTCCTTCTCACCGCCCCGGCCCGACAGCACGGTGAACCCCTCGGCCGTGGCGCGGGCCCGGGCCTCGGTCAGCAGGGCGGTCTTGCCCATGCCGGCCGGACCGGTGAAGGCGAGCAGCCCGCCGCGCGGCGCCTGGGGCACGCCGTCGACGGTTTCACGCAAGCGGGCCAGGGCCGAGTCGAGCGCCCGGAGCTCCTTGCGACGCTCGAGCAACGGCCTGGACTCGGGCGTGGGTTGCCGCAGCTCATTCGCCATGTGCCGTACCGCTTCCTGTCGTCGGCCATCGGGAGGCAGCGCGAGCGTACGCCTCCCGAGAGGTGCCTTGACCGGATTCTGGGACGGGCACGACAAAGAAGGGTGAATGACCTGCTATTGCGGTGTGGAGCGCGGATCCGACGGGTACCGTGGCTCGAATGGGCGCCGTCAGCCCGGCCCCATGGGCGTCGTCGGCCCGGCCTGAGGCCGGGATCGCCGGGACCCCTCACCGCAGGGCCGGGGCCCTCCCCGCGTCCGCGTAGCGCGGCACGGTGCGGGACCAGTAGTAGCAGCCGCGGATCCAGCCGGCCATGCCTTCCACATAGCCGACGCCCGAAGGGCTCAACTCCGGTTTGATCTCGTCGAAGAGCCTCTCGAACTCGCGGATCGTGTGGTTGATCTGCCGGATGGCCAGGGTGACGGCGACCGGCAGGGGGCACTGGTGGGCCCGCTGGTAGGCGAGGGCCAGGTTGATCATTTCGCCGGACCGCTGCTCCTTGACCGCGGAGAAGAGGTCGGGGATCCACACCGCCGCGTCGGCCGACAGCCGGCTCAGGCGCCGCATGAGCGGATGATGGAGCTCCGCGGAGGTCAGCTCGTGGGGCTGCGCGGCCTCGCACAGCGGGTAGAAGGGCTCGACGCCCGCGGTGAGGGAGCGTATCGACGTGCAGAGCCCGGACCGTATGGGCGAGGGGTGGGTCTGCGCCACCGACTCGTACAGCAGCCCGTGCACGTACTCACGGCTCTTCCACGCCCAGCGCGCGGCCTGTGCGGGCGTACACCGTTCGCGGATCTGCCGGTAGAGGTCGGACAGGGCCGCTCCCAGCGGGGTGCTGGGGAGCGCGCCGTCCCGCAGGATCGCGATGCTCTCGCACAGCATGGGCAGCAACTGGCCCGGCCGGTGCCGGCCGACCTCCTCGGCGCGGTCGTCGAACACGAATTGGTAAGCGATCTGATGGGCGACGAGCTGGAGTATCTCCGCATCGGCGTCCGGGCTGTTGTAGGACGCGAGTTCGGCGGGGCGCGTGTGGGCGATCATCGCCGGCACCCCGGGTTCGTCGCTCAGGCCGGTCGTGCGCAGCCAGGTGTCGACGCCTGCGGCGGCCGCGGCCTCGTGGGGATTGCGCCGGAACGGGAAGGGCATGTGGAGATGAGCGTCGATCAGCTCCACCAGGTTGGATGCCGGAATTCCGCTCTGCGTGATGGTCGCGATTTCCTCATGCGTGGTGGACACCGTTGTCACCGTCCCTTCCGGCTTTCTCCGCTCCGGACGCGCCGGCCGCGGCTTCGGGTACCTGGGCGACGGCACGCGGCACCGCGCCGTCCGGTGCGTCCGCTCGTCGTGCGCAGATCATCGTCAGGGACCGGGGTCCCAAGGTCGCTCCGGGGCGCAGGGGTGCGATGCGCCCGGAGGGGTGACGCAGCCGCCAGCGGCCGGCGATGGTCGCGAGGGCCACCGTCATCTCGGCCAGGGAGAACAGGTCACCGATGCACTTGCGGCTGCCCGCCGCGAACGGGATCAGCGCCCCGTTCGGACCGGCGGCGGCCTCGTCCTCCAGCCAGCGCTCGGGCCGGAACCGGTCGGGCTCGGGGAACGACGCCGGGTCGTGGTGCAGGAGGTACGGGCTGTACAGGACGGTGGCTCCCCGCGGCAGCCGGCGTCCGGCGAACTCCGTCTCCCGGGTCGTGACCCGCGTGAAGAGCCAGCCGGGCGGGGAGTGGCGCAGCGTCTCGGTGATGACGGAGCGCGTGTAGACCAGGCGGGGCAGATCGTCGACGTTCGGCAACCGGCCCGCGAGGACGGTGTCGACCTCGGCGTGCAGCCGCCGCTCGACCTCCGGGTGCCGGGCCAGGAGGCTGAAGGTGGAGGCCAGACACATCGACGGGCTCTCGGAACCGGTGAGCAGGAGCGACACGAGCTGGTCGTGGACCTCTCGGTCGGTGACCGGGGGCTCGCCGCCCTCGGTGTCCGCGGCCGCCAGCAGGAGCCCCAGCAGATCGTCGCGGGGCGTGCCCCGCCGGCGCTCGGCGATCGCGGCGTCGATGAGCTCGCGAACCCGCTCCACCGCACGCCGGTAGCGGCGGTTCGCCGGGGTGGGAAGCCGGAACAGGGCGTCGACCGGCACGATCGTGCGCACGAACAGGCCGCGCACGATGGCGGCGAGGCAGTGCCGCACCTCGTCGGTCGCGGCGGGGCCGAGCGAGTCGGACAGCAGGACCCGGCTGATCAGCCGGGTCGTCAGCCCCAGCATGGCCGCACTGACGTCGACCTGCTGGCCGTCGCGCCACTCACGGCACAGGGACGCCGCCTCCTCGGTCATCAGATCTGTGTGCCCGGAGACGGCGGAGGGGCGGAAGGTGGGTTGCAGCAGCCTGCGCTGACGCCGGTGCTCCGCGTGCGGGCACGTGACGACACCGTCGCCCATCAGCGCCCGGAGCCTCTCGTACTGCGGTCCGCCCTTGTCGAACGTGCGGGAGTCCCTGAGCATGCGGTGGACCAGCTCGGGGTGACACACCATCCAGGCGCGCTGGGGGCCGAGGCGTATCTCGACCAGATCGCCCTGCGCGGGCAGGGATTTCAGAAACTCGAGCGGCCGACGGAACAAGGCGATACCGTGGCCGACGGATGGGAATATGCCTGGAGCAGTACCAACGGTCCATTGCTGTTCCGTTTCGTGAACGCGGCCGTTCATCGAATACCACCTGCCTCAGTCGACCAGGGAATACGGTGATGTTTCACCGACGTGGCACCTGCACCATGTCCTGCCCAGTCCAAGCTGGCCGCTGACGTGACGAACCCTTTCTCCAGGGGGGCGCACGGGTGCACGGGGAAGCGCTGGGTGAATCACCTCCGGTGCACGCAAGGCGACAGACGGCTTTCTTCCGCCACTCCGGCTTCTTCGATTCTCCTTACGTATTTTCCGTATACACGGATCCGGGCAGGGTGCCGCGAGGACCGGGTGGAGCCGGCCGTCGCCCACGGCCGACTCCACCCGGTCCGTGGTCAGGGGCGGTGGTAACTCTCCGGCGGCGCCAGATAAGAGGCCGCCAGGCCGCCCGTGTCGATCACGATCTGGTCGAGCACCATCGCCGCGTCCACCATGAACACCCGCAGCACATGCTCACCCGGCCTGGACACCGTCACCCGGGCCGTCAGCTTCTCGACGCCCTCCTCCACGTTGCGGGCCCAGGCGTCCCCGCGGTTGCCGGTGGCGATCGCCTGGCCCGACAGGACCGTCGGCGGCTGGTCGTCGAGGGCGACCGCCAGCCGCCGGGCGCCCCGCTCGTCGAGGGAGGGCAGCCGGAAGACCGTCACCGGGAAGGTGCCGGCCGTGGTGAAGCGCACCCGGTAGCGCAGTTCCGGTGACCGGGTGGCGACGTCGTCGGTGATCGCCGGCGCGGTCGTCGGGACCGCCTCGACGGCGGCCGTACGGCGGCCCAGCCCGCGGACGACCCGCCAGTGTGCTCCGCCGCGGGCCACCCGGCTCTCGAAGTGCGCCGCGTCGATCGAGACGTAGCCGTGGGCCTCGACGAAGCCGCGGACCCGCCGCCGGGCCCGCTCCCCGTCGTTGACCACCCGCAGCGGCACCTCGAGGGTCGTGCCGGCGCCGGTGAAGGCCAGCTTCGGGTGGTGCGTGCCTTCCGGGACCCGGGCCCAGTCGACCTCCACCCACACCCTCGTCTGGTCGGTGAGTTCACCGCCCGCGGTGCTCAGCCGCAGCCACGGGTGGCTCGGCTCGGCCCGCCACTCCAGGGGGAGGAAGCCGGTGTTGAAGACGTCCACGAAGCGGCGGTCGCGGGTGTAGGAGGAGAAGGAGAGCGGGCGGTCCGCTCCCGTCTCGTTGCCCTCGGCGGCCAGCCCCAGGCCCGAGGTCTCCTGCCGGGGCACCCGCGTGACGGAGGGGCGGCCCGGTGCCTTCGGGATCTGGGACGGGTAGGGGTTGACGATGCCGTCCCACTTGCCGCCCGCGATCTCGGTGTTGTACCGCCGGGTGATCGCCTGCTCCTCGGTGTGCGCGGCCTCGGCCAGGTCCGCGAAGCGGTTCGTCCCCGCGCCACGCCCCTGCCGGACGGCGAGCGCGTTGCGGTCCGCCCAGTAGTACTTCAGGTTCATCAAGTAGGCGCCGTGGACCGGGTACTCGACCAGCTCGTAGTAGGCGTCCCGGTAGGCCTCGGGGAGCTTCGCCCCCAGCCGGCGGACCCGTTCCAGCAACTCCTCGTAGGCGGTCATGCGGCGGCCCGCCTCGTCGCCGTGGTGGACCGTCGAGAAGATGGCCCGGTCGATGAACTCCGGGCGGCGTTCCGCCGCCAGGCGGTAGTACTCCGTGCGGATGGCGGCGATCTCCGCGCCGTACCGCCGGCCGAACTGGCGCCCGGCCCACTCCACGAGGAAGTCCTCGACGTTCCCCGGGCCCCAGCGGTCCACGTCCCACGCCATGTCCAGGCAGAAGGACAGGCCCGTCTCGATCGACTTGATGTCACCGACGTTGAAGATCCACATCCGGTCGGCCTGATGGTCGTGGACCCGGCGCAGCTCCTGCCACACCTTGGCCAACTGCGTGGTGTCCAGCCACAGATAGCTCCGGGGCCGGCCCCAGTAGGAGAGGTGGTAGTAGATGCCGTTGCCGCCGGCGCGGCGGCGCTCCGCGTCGTTCGGGAGCTGGCGCATGTTGCCGTGGTTGTCGTCCGGCCAGATCAGCGTGACGTCGTCGGGCACCTGGACGCCCGCGTTGTACAGCTCCAGGACCTCCTTGTACGGGATGAAGATCTGCGGCTCGGCCGCCTCGCCCACCTCCTCGGCCAGGATGCGGCGCTGGTCGGCGATGATGTCGTTCATCACCGCCACCTTCTCCGGGATCGTCGTGGCGTACTTCGTCTCCAGCGCGGAGTCGTGCAGGCCCCGCATGCCGATCGTCCAACTGCTCTCGTAGGAGGCGTTCTCGCGGGCCCGGGCCCGCCAGTAGTCGGAGATGACGGCCGGGTTCACCGTGTAGTCGTAGAGCGGCAGGGTGCCGTCGGGGTTGCGGTGCTCCTCGGCCCAGGGCTGCCACTCGTGCACGCCGTTGCGGAGCATGGCCTCGGGGTGGCTGGAGCCGACCACGATGCCGTAGCGCTCGGCCAGTTCGGGGTTCTCGCGGTGCTTGTTGAAGAAGTCGGAGTACGGGTGCATCGCCGGCCAGAGGTAGTTGGCCTTGAGGCGGAGCAGCAGCTCGAAGACCCGCTCGTAGGTCCGTGGGCCGATGTTCTTGTCCGGCTCCTGGGTGCGGTGGGACCAAGTGGTCAGGTTCTGCTCGTCGTTGATGAAGATGCCCCGGTAGCGGACGGCGGGTTCGAGGCGCTTGAGCGGGCCGGCCGGGACCGTCACGGTGTCGCGGCGGACGACGGGGACGTCGGCCCACCAGTACCAGGGGGAGACGCCGATGCGCTCCGAGGTGTCGTAGACGCCGTAGACCGTGCCGCGCCGGTCGCTGCCCGCGATGACCAGGGCGCGGTCCACGCCGGGCAGCGGACGGTCCACGACCTGGGTGACGGACGCCTCCCAGCGGCCCTCGACCCGGGAGACGTCCAGGCGTCCGCGGCGGACGAGCCGGTCGATCACCGGGCTCGCGCCGATCGTCCCCACCAGGACGAGGAGCGCGGCCCGTTCGGGCACGGAGTGCAGCAGGCGCGGCCGTACGCCGCCCACCCGCTCCACGTCCGCCTGGAGGTCGCCGGCCGCGCGGATGACGGCGGGGTCGTCGGCCGCGTCCACGAAGACGTCCACCGCGGTGCCGCCCCGGACCAGGGGGAAGTCGGGGCGGGTCGAGGGAGCGGCCTCGGCGGTGGCGACGGGGAGCAGGGGAGCGGCGCCCACGGCCGCCATGCCCCGTAAGAACGACTTGCGGCTCACCGAGGGGAGAGACGGTCTCTGCTGCACGGGCACTGCCTTTCCGCGCCGGACCCGCGGCGGTTCCTCGTCCGGGCCGTCGGCGGGGCTGCGCACAGGGGAGGTTGGCATGGGCAGGCTAGAAAGCGCTTGCCGTCGCACCCTAGGGGAGGGTGCGCGAGGGCGTCCAGATGTGGGGCATGGTGCCGTTGTGGGCGGGGCGGTTGTGGGGGAGCGGTGCCGTTGTGCGCGCGGCGGTTTGTGGGGGAGCGGTGCGTTGCGGGGTGGCGGGGTGAGGGGTCGTGGTGTGTTACGTGGCGGGTGGTCTGCCGGGGGGCCTCGGCGCGCCATGTGGTAGGCGGTGTCGGTAAGTTGGGACTTGCCCCCCCATGGAAGGACACCTCCTGTGCGCCCTGAACGACTGCGGTCGGCCCTCACCCTGCTCGCCGCCGCGACCACCCTGGCCGTCGGGAGTGCCGCCCCGGCGGCCGCCGCCGTCGAGCGGCCCGCTCCCGCGACGCACACGGCCGCCGCCGCGCACGGCCTGACCACCGTCACCGAACTGGTCGCGGAGCGGCTGCTGCTGGCCGACAAGGTCGCCGCCGCCAAGTACGGCACGGACACGCCGATCGACGACCCGGTGCGTGAGGCGCAGATCCTGGACGACGTCCGCGCCCGGGCCGTCGGCCTCGGCCTCGACCCGGATGCCGTGGCCGCCGTGTTCCGGGACCAGATCGAGGCGAACAAGCTGGTGCAGCGCGGTCTGTACGCCCGCTGGGACGCGCACCCCGACGAGCGCCCCACCGAACGGCCCGACCTGGCGAAGGAGGTCCGCCCGGCCCTGGACCGCATCACCACGCAGCTGCTGGCCGCGCTGGCGGAGACGGAGCAGGCCCGCGCCCTGCCGTCCTGCGGTCCGCGCCTGGTCATCGCGGCCGGCTGGTCCGCCTACGACCATCGGCTCGACGCCCTGCACTTGAAGGGGCTCGGGCGGGCGCTGCCGTCGGTGTGTGCCGCCGCTTAGCTTCGAGGAGCATGTCTATTCATCGACAGGCCGCGTCTTCATGACACGCGCATGGATCCTGCCGCTGCTGCTCGTGCTCTGCGGCTCCGTCGTTGCGACCGGGCTGGTCCTCGGCGGGAGCCCGGGCGCGGCCGCCGTATTCCTGCTGGTGTCTGTGCTGCTCGCGGGCGTGAACTCCCGCCTGGTTTTCCCGAAGTCGATCGCTGCGGCGGAGGCACGACGCCGCAGCGCGGTCGACGGCCGGCCCATCGTCTTCTGGCGGCCGGGCTGCAAGTACTGCCTGCGACTGCGCATCCGGTTGGGCCGTAGCGCCCGCCGGTTGCACTGGGTGGACATCTGGCGTGACCCGGCGGGAGCGGCAGCGGTGAGGGCGGCCAATGACGGCGATGAGACCGTGCCGACCGTCCTCGTGGCGGGCCGGCCGCACACCAACCCCGAGCCTGACTGGGTGCGCGAACAGCTCTCCTCTCCGTGAGGTGCCGGGCGCCATCTGGAGGGCCTACAACTGGTCCCCTATGACGGCTGGTTCCGGAGGATGCTGACCGCCGCCGTCCTTGACGTCCTGCTCGCAGGTTCGTCTGTCGTAGGACTGGTCATTGGGGATCAACAGCACTCCGGCCACCCGCTCGGGGTGCTCGACGTCGAGCCAGTCGTCGCCGGTGAGGTCACCGTCCGGCCCGAACGCTTCGGACGCATGGACCCTCTGGCACCCCAACGCCACGCGCTCCTTGTCGACCGCGCAGGCGTCCACCGCAGGGCCGGAACTCTCGTCGGCGCCGTCGAAGCGGTAGCGGAAGTGGACCCGGTCGCCCTCGGACGGCACCTGCGGGTGAGGCTCGAGGCGCCAGCCGACGACCTCGGCGGTGACGCCGAGAGGCCGCCCGGACGTGTCCACGACCTGCACCCTGACCCCGGCCGCACCACGCTCCGCGGTCGTGTCGGTGCAGCCCCAGGGGGAGGAGCAGCCGGACAGGGCGAGAACCACCAGAGCCGACGGGGCGCCGGCCAGTAGCCGTGGGCGTAACACTCAGGTGACCTCCGGTCAGGGTGGAGCGGAGGAGTGTATCCCGGGGCGGGGCAACTGCGGGGCGTGGCGCGTCGGCATGGCCGCCAGACCCGCGTCGTCAGGGACTTCGCTGCTGCTCACCGGTCTTCGACGGGATGCGCCCCGGTCGGCAGCGGTGGTTCTGTTTCGATGCGGCGCAGTTCCTCGTCGGTGAGGAGGCGGGAGCGGAGCAGGAAGCGGACGCCTTCCGGGGCCTCCAGGGAGAAGCCGCTGCCGCGCCCGGGGACCACGTCCACGGTGAGGTGGGTGTGCGACCAGTACGTGTACTGGTCCCCGCTCATCCAGAACGGCGTGTCCCCGGCCACGCGTCCCAGCAGGACGTCCGAGGCGCCGACCCGGAACTCGCCGCGCGGGTAGCACATGGGGGCGCTGCCGTCGCAGCAGCCGCCGGACTGGTGGAACATCACCGGCCCGTGCGTGCCGGTCAGCCGCCGCAGCAGTTCCTCGGCGGCGGGCGTCAGTTCGACCCGGGCTGTGCGCGTGGTCATGCGTTGCCTCCTGACTGAACCGGTGTCCCGCCCGGACGAACGTACCTCCTCGCGGAGCGGAACGGGCCGGTGCGGACGGGGCGGGGTGGATCGGACCGGAACGGACCGGATCGGACCGGTGCAGGCGCGGGTGGAGCTGGCCGGTGCGGGCGGGGCGGGGCGGACGTATCACGCGGCCGTCGTGCCGTCGGCCTCCACCGCCTCCCGCCTGGTCGCCCCGCCCGCCACGGCCTGCCGCCAGGTCCGCACGGCCTTGGGCGGCACGCCGACCGCCCGGGCGCCCGCCAGCCGTTCGCCCGGCGGGCCACCGCGGCGGCCTCGGCGCAGCTCCGTCGCCGACGAGGGTGAGTGTGCCGTCCCAGCCCTCCCGGCGCAGCGTTTCGGCCGCCGCGAGACCGGCGGCCGAGGCGCCGACGACCACGACGCGCCTCATCCCTCCACCGACCGGATCGCCGAGGCCGGGCACGGGGCCGCCCTCGGCAGCGGCCCGGCGGTGTCGGTGGCGGGGCAGGGCCGGACGCCGGACTTGGCATCACCTCGGTGATGTGACGTGACGTGAGGAAGCCGGGCCACCGGTACGGAACCGGAGCGGGCTGACAGCTTCCGGTGAGACGCCGTCGGACGGTCTAGAGCAGGTCGCGCGGGACCTGTTCGTTCCAGGTGCGTGAGAAGACCCGGCGGTCGGCCTCGTACGCGTCGAGGGTCGCGTCCACGAAGAAGTCCGTCTCGTCGCAGGTGAGCCGGGTGTGGGTCACCACCCGGACGTCCCAGTCGTCGCGCCGGAAGCTCATGGTCCAGGTGGTCTCGCCGCCGGCCGAGGTGAAGTCGTCGGCGACCGCCGTGTAGCGCTCGTGGGCGCGGCGGCCGGCCTCCAGGCCGATGTCCTCGAAGCGGACCGTGCCCCGGTCCTTCACGATGTCCAGCTCGGCGTGGTAGCCGACCAGGTCGCGCTTGACCTCCCAGCGCTCCTCGGGTGGCGCCAGCTGCGTCGTGGCGATCGGGGGAGTGCCCTCGGGCTCGCCGAACGGGGACGACGGCACCTCGTCGGGTTCGTCGACCGGTCGCACCGGCAGGGTGAGCGTGCTGGAGTGCTCGTGGACGCTGAGCAGGGCCGGCTTGGGCGGCGGCCAGGCCAGCGGCCAGTAGGACGTGGACAGGGAGAGCCGGATGCGGTGCCCCGGCGGGAACGCCTGCGCCACGCCGTTCAGCGGGATGGTGGCCCGGTAGCGGCGGCCCGGCTCCAGCGGCTCGGGGGACTCCGTGCTGTCCAGGCGCGTGAGGTTGAGGATGCCGTAGGAGACACGGGTCGCGGCGCCGTCGGGGCTCACGTCGGACAGCCGCGCGGCCACCAGGGCGACCGGCTCGCTGACCGACAGGTCGAGTTCCACGCTCGGCGAGCCGAGGATCTCCAGCGGCTCGGTCAGCGGCTCGCTGTCGAAGACGAGGGAGCCGCCGTCCTCCTCGCGCTGGTCGTACGGCAGGTCCGGCGGGGCGTTGTAGGAGGCCCACTTGCCCGCGAACTGGCCGACGGACAGGGGCGACTTCACGGTCATCGCCGCCCCGCCGTCCGGCACCTCCTGGCCCGCCGCATCCCGCGGGGGCTCGATCCGGTGGCGGGTGAGCGGGTGGGCGGTGGGCCGGATGTGCGGGGAGGGCCAGTCCGGCTCGCCGACCCAGCGTCCCGGCCGCTCCTCGTACGAGGTGGAGGGCGGCACGCTGTCCTGCATCCACGCCTGGAGCATCGGCCCGTCCATGACGCCGTTGTCGACGCCCTTGAGCCAGTGGTCCCACCACCGGACGAGTTCCTGGAGGTAGCCGATCGCGGGCCCCGGCTCCCCGAGGTGGGGGAACTTGTGCGACCAGGGGCCGATCAGCCCCTTGCGCGGCACGTCGAGGTGGCCGAGCAGCCGGGTCACGGCGTTGGAGTAGCCGTCCGCCCAGCCGCTGGACGCCAGCACCGGGCACTGCACGCTCTGGTAGTCCTCGCACACCGAGGCGTGCCGCCAGTAGTCGTCGCGGCGCTGGTGGCGCAGCCACTCCAGCACCCAGGGCTCGGTGTTCTCCAGCCGCTCGTGCCACATCTCGCGCCAGCGGTCGCCGACCACGGCCGGGTCGGGCGGGCAGGTGCCGTAGGCGAACATGGTGCCCGCCTCGGCCAGGTTGTCCGACAGCAGGGCGCCGCCCATGTAGTGCATGTCGTCGGCGTGCCGGTCGTCGGTGAAGGAGGCGATGGCGATGGCCTTCAGGCTCGGCGGCCGGCGGGCCGCGACCTGGAGCGCCGCGAACGCGCCCCAGGAGATGCCCATCATGCCCGTCGCGCCGTCGCACCAGGGCTGCTCGGCCAGCCAGGCCAGCACCTCCTGGGCGTCCGCCTGCTCCCGCTCCAGGTACTCGTCGCGCAGCACGCCCTCCGAGTCGCCGGTGCCGCGCAGGTCGACGCGGACACAGGCGTAGCCGTGCCCGGCGAGGTACGGGTGGTGGACCGAGTCGCGGACGGCCGTCAGATCGCGCTTGCGGTACGGGATGTACTCCAGCACCGCCGGCACCGGCTCGTCGTCCGAGGAGGTGGGGCGCCAGATGTGCGCGGAGAGCCGGACCCCGTCCGACATCGGGATCGTGACGTGCTCCTCTTCCTTCGTCGCGTACGGCAGGTTGGTCACGTAACGCATGGAACCCACGTGCTCCTCACTCTCGCGGGGTTTCGGCCTCGGGCGGGGCGTCGTCGAAGACGAGACCCAGGGCGGCCACGCAGTGGTCGAACTTCTCGCGCAGCTCCTTCTCGTCCGCCCCGCCGGTGTAGATGTGCGCCAGCTCGAAGCTGTAACTGTCCTGCCCGGGCAGCTCCGAGAGCCTGGTGCCCTCCTCGGGGATCACCTCGATGCGCACGCCCGGGGTCTCCCGCTCGATGCGGTCGATCTCCTCGCGGCTCGGCACCCGGCGCACCACGCCGTCGGTGAACCAGCGGTGGTACCACTTCGCGGCCATCGCGTACGGGCCCTCGCGGTGCGGCATGCGCGGGTTGTCGCCGAGGGCGAGGCTGATCATGCAGTGGTGGTTGGGCACGCCGTCGACGTACTGGAACAACTCGGCGTGCGACTGGGAGTGCCGGGGGTTGATCTCCAGCAGGTTGATCTCCTGCGTGTGCGGGTCGTAGAAGTACTCGATGCTGAAGGTGGCCGAGTCCATGCCGATCTGCCGCATCACGCGCTCGCTGACGTCGTGGAGCTGCGCGATGACCGGTGCCGGCAGCGTCGAGGGGTACTGGTGGCGCTGGAAGCAGGGGGAGTCCGGGTAGTTGATGGAGTCCAGGACGCCGTAGACCGTCACCTCGCCCTGATGGACGTAGCCCTCGACGGCGACCTGCACGCCGGACATCGACTCCTCGGCCAGGCAGACCCGGCCGCCCACGCCGTCCATCTCCGGCGGCAGGTCGACGCGTTCGAGGATGTGCTCGAAGGGGCGGCCGATGCGGGAGATGCCGTCGCGGATCTCGGCGACCGCCTTGTGGAACTCCTCCTCGTCAGCGACGCCGAAGGCGAGTTCGGAGGAGTACGACAGCGCGGGCTTGACCCACATCGGGAACCGCACGCCGTCGGGCGGGCGGGGTGGTTCGGCCGACAGGTCGACCCGGCCGAAGCGCGGGTGCCGGTCGGTGGCCTTCCGCTGTTCCAGCCGGCTCCAGTACTTGTGCTCGCACTTGACCACGGACGCCAGGCTCGTGCTGCGGGTGCCGTAGCGCTCGCTCAGGATCGGGACGAGGGTGCTGACCGGGAAGTCCCAGTAGCCGACGATCGCGTCGACGCTGCCGTCGAAGCCGTCCAGCACGCTCTGCGCCTTGTCCAGCAGCGTGGGCAGGTGCACCTCGCCGACCTGGAGTTCCTCGACGGTCAACAGCTGGTGAAAACGCAGCCGTTCGGCTCCGGGGACCTGCCGGAGCGTGGGCAGATTGGCCTCGTCGAGCCCGATCACGAAGACGTTCTTGACCGTCTCGTCAGACACGGCTCTCCTTCCGCTGTCCGGCTCGAACGGCCGGGGTTTGCAAGATCGTCGGAGTACCCCTCGTGCCCGACGGCAATCCGGTCCGGCCCCTCGCCCGTCCTTTGCGACCGCTCTCCGAGACGGTGAACATGGCCGCCGCTGTGGTGGGAACGCGGTGCGGGGAAGTACGGCGCGGACCGGGACGAGCCGGCCCGCGCCGTGGACGACACCGGAGAAAGGGAAGCCGTGCATCACGAGGAGGAACAGTCCGCACCGCAGGTCGTGTCCGAACCGGCGCCGCCCTACGACTCCGACAAGCAGCCGCGGCCCGGCATCGAGGCCGACATGCGCACCGCGCCGCGCTACCGGGCGAGCCGCTACCGGGCCAGCGGGAAGCTGGAGGGCAAGGCCGCGCTGATCACCGGCGGCGACTCGGGCATCGGACGGGCCGTGGCCCTGCTGTACGCGCGGGAGGGCGCCGACGTCGCCCTCGTGCACCTGCCCGAGGAGCAGGTGGACGCGGAGCGGGTACGGCGCGAGGTGGAGGAGCAGGGCCGACGCTGTCTGCTGCTGCCCGGCGACCTCACCGACCCGGAGTTCTGCGGCCGGGCCGTCGAGCGGACCGTCGCGGAGCTGGGCGGGCTGAACATCCTGGTGAGCAACGCGGCGTACCTCAACAGCAAGCTGGAACTGGAGCAGTTGACCGCGGAGGACTTCGACCGGACGTTCAAGACGAACGTCTACGCGTACTTCCATCTGCTCATGGCGGCACTGCCCCACCTGGAGCCCGGTGACGCCGTCATCGCCACCGCGACCGAAGAGGCCCTCAAGGGCAGCACGACGATGATCGACTACGCGGCGTCCAAGGCCGCGCTGATCACGCTGACCAAGTCCGTCGCCGTGCACCTGGCCAAGCGGGGCGTCCGCGCGAACGTCGTGGCGCCCGGCCCGACCTGGACGCCGCTGAACGAGGCCGACCCGCACATGCCGCCGGACGGGCTCGCGCAGATCGGCAGCGAGGCCCCGCTGGAGCGCGCCGCCCAGCCGGAGGAGATCGCACCCACGTACGTCTACCTCGCCTCCGACGCCGACTCCAGCTACACGGTCGGCGAGGTCATCGCGGTGACCGGCGGCATCGTGGACACGCGGTAGCCGGGGCCGGCGAGAGCCCGGCGACGAGGCCCGCAGAGGGTTCGCGGGAGGTTCCGCGGAGGGCCCGGCGGAGGGCCACGCGTAGGGCCCGGTGAAGGGCTGCGCGGAGGGCCCGGGGGAGTGGGCGGGGCGACGTCGGCGGTACGGACCGCCGGGGCGGCGAGGGCGGGTGGGCCGTCGGGCCGACCTGGTCGGGCGGACTACCGGGGCGACGTCGGCAGCGGGGACCGCCGGGGCGACGCGGACCGCCGGGCCGACGTGGGCGGGCGGACCGCCGGGTGCCCGAGCCCCGCGGGTGAACCCGGTGCACACGGGTACTCGCCGGGCATGATCAGGCGCGCGCTGTGGCAGGGTCTCCTCGCCGGCACCGCCGGCGGCGTCGTGATGACCCTCGGTGAGAAGGCCGAGCAGGCGGTCACCGGCCGGCCCGGCTCCCATGTGCCCGCGCGGGTGCTGCAGCGTCTGACCGGGATGCCCGAGCACCCCGGCACCCAGCCGCTGTCGCTCAACTGGGCCATGCACTACGGCCAGGCAGCCCTCCTCGGCGTGCTGCGCTCGGTGATGTCCCAGGCGGGGCTGCGCGGACCGGTCGCCTCCGCCCAGTTCACCGTCGTCCGCCTCACCAACGACCAGATCCTGGAGAACGCGACCGGAGTCGGCGCCCCGCCCCCCACCTGGCCCCGCGGGGAACTCGTCGTCGACGTCCTGCACAAGGCCGTCTACGCCTTCGTCACCGGAGCCGTCGCCGACGCCCTCGCGGCCCGCACCGGTCCCGGTCCCGGGCAGCGCCACGCCGCGCTCCGCCCGGGCCGCCACTCCGACGTCGGCCCCCTGCCCCGCCGGGACGCCTACGGGCGGTGACCCGCGCGAGCAGCGGCTGCTCGGCCCGGACGTTCGAGCCGTGGCGGCGCGGTCTCAGATGGCCGCGCGGACGGCCCGTTCGAAGCCCTCGACGTGACTCCGGGCGAGCCGCGCCGCCCGCTCCGGCTCGCCCGCGACGATCGCCTCGATCAGCGGCCCGTGCTCCTCCACATGCCCGGCCATGTCGGAGAGCCGGTCGAGGAACAGGCACCAGATGCGGGTGGCCAGGTTGTCGTGGCGGACGAGGGTGTCCTCCAGGTACGGGTTGTGCGCGGCGGCGTAGACCGCGCGGTGCACCCGGAGGTCCAGGTGCATGAGCGCGGTGGCGTCCTGCCGCCGGGAGTCCGCGCCCCGCAGCTGCTGCCGCAGAGCCGTCAGGGCGGCCCGGTCCGCTGCCGTGGCCCGCCGCGCGGCCTGGGCGGCGGCCAGCGGTTCCAGCTCCTGGCGCACCTCGGAGATGTGGGCCAGGTCCGTGATGTTGACCTCCGTGGCGAAGGTGCCGCGCCGGGGGTAGGTCGTGATCAGCCGCTCGTACTGGAGGCGCTTGAGCGCCTCGCGCACCGGCGTCCGTCCGACGCCGAGGGACTGGGCCAGTTGCTCCTCGTGGATCGGCGCGCCCGGGCGGATCTCGAGCATGACGAGGCGGTCGCGGATGGCGCGGTAGGCGCGCTCGGCGAGGGACAGCTCCTCGCCCGCCCGCTCACCCTGCCCGGGCTCGGTCGTCAGCTGCTGCATCAATGCCCCCTTGACCTGTCCGGCGAGCTCCCATACCGTACCGCACAGTCTGATATATCAGTTGCGCATTAGTCGGCTACCAGGATGGTGCACAGATGGCAACCAGCCCGTCGACCCGCACAGCCGCCTCCCCCCTCGCCCTCCCGCTCGGCGAACTCGACCCGGAGATCGCCGCCGCCCTCCACGCCGAGCTGGACCGCCAGCAGTCGACCCTCGAGATGATCGCCTCGGAGAACTTCGCCCCGGCCGCCGTCATGGAGGCCCAAGGCTCGGTGCTGACCAACAAGTACGCCGAGGGCTACCCGGGCCGCCGCTACTACGGCGGCTGCGAGCACGTCGACGTCGTCGAGCAGATCGCCATCGACCGGGTGAAGGAGCTGTTCGGCGCCGAGCACGCCAACGTGCAGCCGCACTCGGGCGCCCAGGCCAACGCCGCCGCGATGTCCGCGCTGCTCAAGCCCGGCGACACGATCCTCGGCCTCGACCTGGCGCACGGCGGTCATCTGACCCACGGCATGCGCCTCAACTACTCCGGCAAGCTGTACGACGTCGTGCCGTACCACGTGCGCGAGTCCGACCTGCGCGTCGACATGGACGAGGTCGAGCGGCTCGCCCGCGCGCACCGGCCGAAGATGATCGTCGCCGGCTGGTCGGCCTACCCCCGCCGGCTCGACTTCGCCGCGTTCCGGCGGATCGCCGACCAGGTGGGCGCGTATCTGCTGGTGGACATGGCGCACTTCGCCGGTCTGGTCGCCGCGGGTCTGCACCCGAACCCGGTCCCGTACGCCGACGTCGTCACGACCACCACCCACAAGACCCTCGGCGGCCCCCGCGGCGGTGTCGTCCTCAGCCGGGCCGACCTCGCCAAGAAGATCGACTCGGCGGTGTTCCCGGGGCAGCAGGGCGGTCCGCTGGAGCATGTCGTCGCGGCGAAGGCGGTCGCCTTCAAGGTCGCGGCGGGGGAGGAGTTCCGGGAGCGCCAGCAGCGCACCCTGCACGGCGCCCGCATCCTGGCCGGACGGCTGCTGGCGGACGACGTGGCCGAGGCCGGGATCACCGTGCTGACCGGCGGCACCGAAGTCCACCTGGTCCTCGTCGACCTGCGCGGTTCCGCACTCGACGGGCGCCAGGCCGAGGACCGGCTGCACCGCGTCGGCATCACCGTCAACCGCAACGCGGTGCCGTTCGACCCGCGCCCGCCGATGGTGTCGTCGGGGCTGCGGATCGGCACCCCGGCGCTGGCCACCCGGGGCTTCGGCGAGACGGAGTTCCGCGAGGTCGCCGACATCATCGCCGAGGCCCTGAAGGGGGACCGGGCCGAGGACGAACTGCGCGCCCGCGTCGGGAAGCTCGCCGCCGCCTTCCCCCTCTACGACCACCTGAAGGGAGCCGCGGCATGACCGCCGAACCGCTGCCGGAGCACCCGGACTTCCTCTGGCGCACCCCCGAGCCGCGCTCCTCGTACGACGTCGTCATCGTCGGCGCGGGCGGCCACGGCCTGGCCACCGCCTACTACCTCGCCAAGAACCACGGCATCACCCGCGTCGCCGTCCTGGAGAAGGGCTGGCTGGCCGGCGGCAACATGGCCCGCAACACCACGATCATCCGCTCCAACTACCTGTGGGACGAGAGCGCCGCCATCTACGAGCACGCCCTCAAGCTGTGGGAGCGGCTCCCGGAGGAGCTGGACTACGACTTCCTGTTCAGCCAGCGCGGCGTCCTCAACCTCGCCCACACCCTCCAGGACGTCCGCGAGGGCGTGCGCCGCGTGGGCGCCAACCGGCTCAACGGAGTCGACGCCGAGTGGCTCGAACCGGACGAGGTCGCCAAGGTCTGCCCCATCCTCAACGTCTCCCCGCGCACCCGCTACCCGGTCCTCGGCGCCACCTTCCAGCCCCGGGCCGGCATCGCCAAGCACGACCACGTCGCCTGGGCGCTGGCCCGCCGCGCCGACGAGCTGGGCGTCGACCTGATCCAGGGCTGCGAGGTCACCGGCTTCCTCAAGGACGGCGACCGGGTCGTGGGCGTCGAGACCAGCCTCGGCCGCATCCACGCGGGCCGGGTCGGTCTCGCGGCGGCCGGGCACAGCAGCGTGCTGGCCGAGCGGGCGGGCGTCCGGCTGCCGGTGCAGTCCCATCCGCTCCAGGCGCTGGTCTCCGAGCTGCACGAGCCGGTGCACCCGACGGTCGTCATGTCCAACCACGTGCACGTCTACGTCTCCCAGGCCCACAAGGGCGAGCTGGTGATGGGCGCGGGCGTCGACTCCTACAACGGCTACGGGCAGCGCGGCTCCTTCCATGTGATCGAGCAGCAGATGGCCGCCGCCGTCGAGCTGTTCCCCGTCTTCGCCCGCGCGCACGTGCTGCGCACCTGGGGCGGCATCGTCGACGTCACCCCGGACGCCTCCCCGATCATCGGCGCCACCCCCGTCGAGAACCTCTACGTCAACTGCGGCTGGGGCACCGGCGGGTTCAAGGCCACCCCGGCCGCCGGCTGGACCTTCGCGCACACCCTCGCGACCGGCGAGCCGCATCCGCTGAACGCCCCCTTCGCCCTCGAACGCTTCACGACGGGCGCCCTGATCGACGAACACGGCGCGGCGGCCGTGGCCCATTGAGGAGACCGATCGTGCTGCTGATCACCTGCCCGTGGTGCGGTCCACGGGACGAGACCGAGTACCACTACGGCGGACAGGCCCACGTCCCCTACCCGGAGGCCCCCGCGGACCTCACCGACGAGCAGTGGGCCGCGTACGTCTTCTACCGCGACAACCCCAAGGGCCCCTTCGCCGAACGGTGGATGCACGGCACCGGCTGCCGCCGCTGGTTCAACGTCCTGCGCGACACCGCCACCCACGAGGTGCTCGCCTCCTATCGGCTCGACGAGCCCCGCCCCGGAGGGAACCGATGACCGACCAGCACTTCCGGCTCCGGCAGGGTGGCCGTATCGACCGCGGCACCGTGCTGCGGTTCACCGTCGACGGACGCGAACTGACCGGCCACCCCGGCGACACCGTCGCCTCGGCCATGCTGGCGAACGGCCTCGTCGAGGTCGCCCCGTCCCTCTACCGGGGCCGCCCGCGCGGCATCGTCGCCGCGGGTGCCGAGGAGCCCAACGCGCTGCTGCGCGTCGACGGCCCCTGTTCGGAGAGCATGCTCCCGGCGACGACCGTGGAGCTCTACGACGGCCTGTCCGCCACCACGCTCTCCGGGACGGGCCGGCTCGACCCGGCCCCCGACCCGGCCGTCTACGACAAGAAGTACGTCCACACGGACGTCCTCGTCGTCGGCGCCGGACCGGCCGGGCTGTCGGCCGCCGCCGCTGCCGCCGCCTCCGGTGCCCGCGTGCTCCTCGTCGACGAACAGCCCGGAACGGGTGACTGGGACGGCGCCGCCGAGGCGCGCGCGGTCCTCGACGCCGCTCCCGAGACCGTCGTACTGCACCGCACCACGGCCTTCGGGTCGTACGACGACAACTATGTGCTCGCCCTCCAGCGGCGCACCGACCACCTCGGACCCGCCGCCCCCGAAGGCGTCTCGCGGCAGCGCCTGTGGCACATCCGCGCCCGCCAGGTGATCCTGGCGACGGGCGCGCACGAGCGTCCGCTGGTCTTCGCCGGCAACGACCGGCCCGGGGTGATGCTCGCCGGTGCCGTGCGCACGTACCTCGACCGGTACGCCGTGGCTCCCGGTTCGCGGGCCGTGGTGAGCACCACCAACGACAGCGCCTACGACACGGTCGCCGCCCTGCACGCCGCCGGGATCGCCGTCGCCGCCGTCGTGGACGCACGCCCCGGACTGTCCCGGCGGGCCGCCGAGATCGCGGCGGCGACCGGGGTGCGCGTGCTGACGGGCAGCGCGGTGGTCGACACGTCGGGGGACCGCCGGCTCACGGGTGTCACCGTCCGGCCCCTCGACGAGGACGGGCCCGAGGCCGGATTCGACTGCGATCTGCTCGCCGTCTCCGGCGGCTGGAGCCCCGTCGTGCACCTGCACAGCCAACGCCAGGGGCGGCTGCGCTGGGACGAGGAGCTGGTCGCGTTCGTCCCCGAGGGGAGCGTCCGGAACCAGCAGGTGGTGGGTGCGGCGCGCGGGACGTTCGACCACGACCGCTGCCGTGCGGAGGGGACGCGCGCGGGTGCGGTGGCCGCCACGCAGGCCGGGTTCCCGGTGCCCGTGCCGTCGCCCGCCGACCCGCGGCCGGCCGGTCCGACCCGCGCCCTGTGGCTGGTGCCGGGCCCCGACGACGGCTGGGACACCCACTTCGTCGACCTCCAGCGCGATGTCACCGTCGCCGACGTACGGCGCTCCACCGGCGCCGGTATGCGCGGCGTCGAGCACGTCAAGCGCTACACCTCCCTCGGCACGGCCAACGACCAGGGCAAGACGTCCGGCGTCAACGCGATCGGCGTGATCGCCGAACTCCTCGGCGGCGCACCGGGGGAGATCGGCACCACGGCCTACCGGGCGCCGTACACCCCGGTCGCCTTCGCCGCCCTGGCCGGGCGGGAACGCGGCGAGCTGTTCGACCCCGAGCGGACCACCTCCCTCCACAGCTGGCATGTCGCGCAGGGGGCGCTGTTCGAGGACGTCGGGCAGTGGAAGCGCCCCCGGTACTACCCCCGGCCCGGCGAGGACATGGACGCGGCCGTCGCGCGCGAGTGCCGGGCGGCCCGCGAGGGCGTGGCGTTCATGGACGCCTCCACCCTCGGCAAGATCGAGCTCCGGGGCGCGGACGCGGGCGAGTTCCTCGACCGGATCTACACCAACGCCTTCAAGAAGCTGAAGCCCGGCACGGCCCGCTACGGCGTGATGTGCAGGCCCGACGGCATGATCTTCGACGACGGCGTGACCCTGCGCCTCGACGACGACCGCTACTTCATGACCACCACGACCGGCAACGCCGCCGCCGTCCTGGACTGGCTGGAGGAGTGGCTGCAGACCGAGTGGCCCGAACTCGACGTGACCTGCACGTCGGTGACCGAGCAGTGGGCGACCGTCGCCGTCGTCGGCCCCCGCTCGCGCGACGTGGTCGCCCACCTCGCCCCCGACGTCGACTTCTCCAACGAGGCCTTCCCGTTCATGGCCTTCCGCGAGACCACCCTGGCCTCCGGCGTCCCCGCCCGCATCTGCCGGATCTCCTTCTCCGGCGAACTCGCCTACGAGATCAACGTCTCCGCCTGGTACGGCCTGGCGGTGTGGGAGGAGGTGTACGCGATCGGGCGGCCGTACGGCATCACCCCGTACGGCACCGAGACCATGCACGTCCTGCGCGCCGAGAAGGGCTACATCATCGTCGGCCAGGACACCGACGGCACGGTCACCCCGCAGGACGCGGGCATGTCCTGGGTGGTCTCCCCGCGGAAGGACTTCATCGGGAAACGGTCCTTCTCCCGCGCCGACACCGCCCGCACCGACCGCAAGCAACTGGTCGGTCTCCTGCCGAGCGACCGCACGACCCGGCTGCCCGAGGGCACCCAGCTCGTCGCGCCGGACGTCTCCTTCGAGACGGTGCCCGTGCCGATGCTCGGGCACGTCACCTCCAGCTACCGCAGCCCGGCCCTCGGCCGCCCCTTCGCCCTGGCGCTCGTCGCCGACGGGCGGGCCAGGATCGGCGAGACCCTGCTCGCCCCGGTGGGCGAGGACCTCGTGCCCGTCGAGGTGACGGACTGCGTCCTCTACGACCCGGAAGGGACCAAGCGCGATGGCTGAGCCGACGATCGAGGCGGGCCCGGTGGCCCTGCGCAGGAGCCCGCTGGAGCATCTGGAGGAGCGGATGCGTGCCGCCGCCGTCCCCGGCACCCGGGGCGTCACGCTGGCGGAGCGGCCCTTCGCGACCATGGTGAACCTGCGTGTCGGCCCCGGCTCCGAAGCGGCGGACCGGATCGAGCGGACGCTGGGGGCGCGGCTCCCTCGCCGGTGCGGCGACACCACCTCGTCCGGGCCCCACACGGTCGTCTGGCTGGGCCCCGACGAGTGGCTGGTCCTCTCCCGGGCCGAAGGGGCCGCCCTGACCGCCGAGTTGCGCACGGCGCTCGGGCCGGGCCGGGGCTCGGCCGTCGACGTCTCCGCCAACCGCACGACGCTGGAGCTGAGCGGCCCGTCGTCCCGTCAGGTATTGGAGAAGGGCTGCCCGCTCGACCTGCATCCCCGGGCCTTCGGCCCCGGGCGGGCGGTGTCGACCACCGTGGGCCCCGTGGCGGTGCTGCTCTGGCAGGTCGACGAGGCGCCGACGTACCGCCTCCTCCCGCGCTCCTCGTTCGCCGACTACCTGGCGCGGTGGCTCATCGACGCGATGGGGGAGTTCCGGGGGCCCGAGGTGCCGTGACCGGGGTGCCGGACGGTGGCCCTCCGCCGCAGGCCCGCCCTCGGGCCCGGTGCACGCGGATCGCAGGGCGCCGCGTTCGTCAGCCCGTCAGGCGTTCCGCCAGCAGGAACAGGCCGATGACGATCATCAGCGCGCCGGAGGCGCGGGTGACCGTCCGGGCCGCGGCGGGCCTGGTCCTCAGGACCGTGCGGGCCAGGACGCCGACGGCGAGGTAGACGACGGCGCAGACGGTCATGTGCAGCGAGCCGAGCAGGCCGGTCTGCGTGGCGACCGGCCAGCCGCCCGCCGGGTCGATGAACTGCGGGAACAGCGAGAAGTACAGCAGCAGCGCCTTCGGGTTCAACCCGCTGGTGCCGACACCCTTGAGCATGATCCGCCCCGGGGACGGGCCGGCGGGGCCGGCCCCCTCCGCCGATGCCGTCAGAGCGGCCGGCCGCCTCAGCACGCCCCAGCCGAGCCACACCAGATAGCCGGCCCCGGCCAGGGTCAGCGCGGTGAGCAGGGTGCCCGAACTCGCCACGACCACCACCAGGCCCCCGACCGCGAGCAGCGTGTACCCCGCGTATCCGGCGACCAGCCCGGCGACCGCCGGAACGACCGACCGGTCCCTGAGGCCCGCGGTGATCGCGTAGGCCCAGTCCGCTCCCGGGGTGAACACCAGCAGGAGATCCACCGCGAGGAATGCCGCCAGCGTCGTCGTGTCCATGGACCGGTCCCTCTCACGTGCCTTGTCGCGAGAGGAAGGCTAGGCCGGATCTGCCCGAAGGTGCTTTCTTCTTTCCCCCTTGATCGCGGGTTCTGGGGCAGAATCTTCTCCATGGACGCCCTGGACCGGAAAATTCTTACCGAGCTGCAGCTGGACGGCCGGCTCACCGTGACCGAGCTGGCCGCGCGCGTGAAGCTGAGCGTCTCGCCCTGCCACCGCCGGCTGCGCGACCTCGAACGCGAGGGAGCGATCCGCGGCTACCGGGCGGTCGTGGACCCGGCCGCCGTGGGCCTCGACTTCGAAGCCCTCGTCTTCGTCACCCTGCGCTGGGAGGACGCCGACACCGTCACCGCGTTCGAGGAGGCGGTGGCCGCCGTCCCCCATGTGCTCCAGGCCCAGCGCCTGTTCGGCGAGCCCGACTACCTCCTGCGCGTCGCCACCGCCGACCTGGCCGCCTTCCAGCAGCTCTACGACCAGCGCCTCGCCCGGCTGCCCGGCGTGCAGCGCCTGACCTCCACCCTCGTGATGAAACACGTCGTGGACGACCGGCCGCTGCCCGAATAGGCGCCCCCTGAGCGGTACTCAGCCGCCGAGGCCGCCCGCGAACGGCATCGTCCGCCACTGCTCCACGGCCGGCTTCAACGCGTCCACGAGCAGGGGCAACTGCGGCGCCAGCGCGAGACACGCCACCGCCCGGGACATGCCCACGGCGTTGACGACCCGCAGCACGCCCTCGTCCAGCCGCCGCAGACCCCGGCGCTCGGCGGCGGCGTCGTACGCGGCCTCGCACTCCGGGCCGAGAGCCGCCAGGTCCCACTCGACCGGGCCGAGCGTGGTCAGCTCGAAGTCGGAGTACAGGTCGCCGTGCGGGGCGGAGACGATGTTGGCCGCGGGGGAGTCGCCGTGGATCGGCTGGAACTCGATCCCGGGGAACGCCGCCTCGAAACCGGCGCGCGAGCTGACGACGGGCTCCAGGACCTCCCACTCACGCCGCGCGCGGTCCAGGTCGGCCGGGTCCAGGAGGTCCGGACGCCCTTCGAGCGCGGCGAGCCCGTCCGTGACGAACCGCGGCTCGGCCGCCGACAGGAACGGCAGCTCGCCCGGGTACCCGCGCAGCGCGGCGTGCAGATCGGCGACCAGGCCGGCCTGGCGCACGTAGTCCGGTTCGACGCTCTGGTCCAGCTCGACGAACTGCCAGAACGTCATGGAGAAACCGTCGCGCCGCACCGGCTCGCGCGGCACCAGCGGACTCGGCGGAATCACCGGGTGGCCCTGTTCCGCCAGCCACGCCACCACATCGAGCTCCAGCCGCTGCCGCGCCGACTGGTAGGCGGCATCGGCGTACGGCGGCAGGACGGTGGGCACCCGCACCACCACGGGCGACGGAGCGAGGTGCACCACGACCGAGAAGACGTCGTAGAGCACCCGCGCCTCGGTCACCGCGAGCCCCAGATCACGCCCGGCGGCGACGGCCGCGGAGAAAGCGCGGGACGAGCGGGCGGCCAACTGATCCGGCGTCATGAACCCCTGCATGGCGGCGATGGTGTCACGCCGGATCCGGCGGCGCGACGGGTTAAAACCGGCGCCGCCCGGCTCCGGCCGCGGTGCACCCCCGGCGCAGACCCTCGAACTGCGGGACGCCGTCCTTCGGTCCGCTACCTGCACAAGCTGTTCGAGCCGGAGGGCGGCACGGCCTGGGCGGCGAAGCACACGAGGAGACGGCAGGGCGGGAACGTACCGGCAGGCCGGCGCGTTGCCCATGAGTTCGCCCACGCCGTCGACCCGAGGGAGCATCGTGCCCGACACCTCGCCCGCCACCTCCACCGCACTCCCCGCACTCCCGGCCCTGAGCGCGCAGGCCGAGCGGCTGATCGAACTGGGAGTGCACGAGATCGCCGGGCTGTCCGCCGAGGAGATCCGTACGTTCGCCGCCGAGACCGACGGCGGCGACGCCCTGCTGGTCGTGCACCCGGACCGGGCCCCGGCCTCCGCCCTCGCACCGCTGCTCCACCGCGACGGCAAACCCGGCTTCGTCGTCGTCGACATGCCCGACGTCGACGAGTTCACCCCGTACGGGCTCGACCTGCCCGACGCCCCGCTCTACCTCGTCACCGGCGTCGACCGCGGCGACTACATGGGCAACTGGTCGCCGGACGAGGCACTGCCCGCCCTCACCGAGGAGGAGCGCACCCCGCTGGTGCTCACCGAAGGCATCCACTGGGTGCTCCAGCAGCCCGAGGCCCTGGAGCGCAACCGCTGCTTCATGACCATCGGCTCCCGGCTGCGCAAGGCCGACGGCACGCTGGACGCCCGCACCCCGGCGATCTGGATCAGCAACGGCACCGGGCGGGACGGCGTCGAGCGCCGCAACGCCCCGAAGGTCGGCTGGTGCTGGTGGAACAACCGGCACACCTGGCTGGGCTTCGCCTCCGCCACGGGACGCGGGAAGTAACACCGGGGCGCCGACGCGGGCCGCGTCACCGCTCGAACCGGAGGGCCGGCACCGGCCGGCCCTCGGTCACGGCGGCGCGGCCCGCCCGGGCGTCGCCGTGCACATCCGCCGGGACGTCGCCTTCCAGCGCGAGCGCGGTGTGGTGCCGGAGGGGTTCCGGGGAGGAGGAGGGCTCAGAACCTGGGGCGTGGGGACTGGGACTGGACGAGTTCCGCCGCCTCCGCCTCCGTCTCGACGGACGGCGGGGAGCCTGCCAGGGGCTTGTTGGCGGTCTCCCGCATGCACAGCACGGCGATCACACCGACGGCCGCGGCGGCCGTGGCGTAGTAGGCCGGCATGAGGGTCGAGTCGAAGGCGCTGATCAGGGCGGTGATCACCAGCGGTGTCGTGCCGCCGAAGACCGAGGTGGCCAGGTTGTAGGCGACCGACAGGGACCCGTAGCGGACATGCGTCGGAAAGATCGCCGGGAGCGCCGCCGACATCGTGCCGAGCATCGTCACCAGCGACAGCCCCATCAGCAGCAGCCCCAGGGCGATGAGGACGACACTGCCCTGCCGGATGAGCAGGAAGGACGGCAGGGAGAGGAACAAAAAGCCCAGCATCCCCGTCATCAGCAGCGGCCGGCGCCCGAAGCGGTCCGAGAGCCGCCCGACCTGGTTGATCAGGCACATCTGCAGGACCATCACGATGAGCAGGATCAGCAGCCCGTGGTTGGTCCCGTAGCCCAGTTCGTCGGACAGGTACGTCGGCATGTACGAGAGCAGCATGTAGTCGGTGATGTTGTACGCCGCGACGAGCGCGAGGCACAGCAGCAGCGGCCGCCAGTAGCGCGTGAAGATCTTGCCGAGGTCGGCGGCGGCCGAGGTCTCCACGGCCTCCGCGGCCTCGCTCGCCTTCACCTGGCCGCCCTCCAGCTTCTGGAAGGCGGGCGTCTCGTCCAGCTTCAGCCGCAGGTAGAGGCCGATGAAGCCGAGCGGCGCCGCGATCAGGAAGGGGACGCGCCAGCCCCACGCCAGCATCTGCTCGTCACTGAGGAGGCTCTGCAGGACGACGACGAGGCCGGACGCCCCGACGTACCCGGCGAGGGTGCCCAGCTCCAGGAAGGAGCCGAAGAAACCGCGCCGCTTGTCGGGCGCGTACTCCGCGATGAAGGTCGAGGCGCCGCCGTACTCCCCGCCGGTCGAGAAGCCCTGCACCAGCCGGAAGAAGATCAGCAGGGCCGGGGCCCAGAGGCCGATGACGGCGTGCGAGGGGATGAGCCCGATGGCGAACGTCCCCACGGCCATCATGATCATGGTGAGGGAGAGGATGCGCTTGCGGCCGACCTTGTCGCCGAGCGGCCCGAAGACCATGCCGCCGAGGGGGCGGACCAGGAAGGCCACCGCGAACGTCGCGAAGGAACTCAGCAACTGGGCGGTGTCGTTCCCCGAGGGGAAGAAGACCTTCCCGATGGTCGAGGCCAGATAGCTGTAGATGCCGAAGTCGTACCACTCCATCGCGTTGCCGAGGGCGGCGGCCTTGGTGGCGCGCTTGACCGCCGCCTCGTCGGTCACGGTGATGTCGCTGCGGCGCAGCTTCGGGTGGCGTCGCTTCTCGATCGCCCGGAACAGCACGCGGTGCCGTCTCACAGCCGCCGGGTCCACCGACTCGTCGTTGTCGGGCGCCGCCATTACGTCGTTCCTTTCGCCGGTCGTCTTTCCAAGCACAACGCCTGCACAGATCTCGCGCGCTCAAACGAACCCCTTCGCGCGGCGTCCGCTCGACTACCGTGCGTAGTGCACGGGTGCTCAGGGTGAGAGCCGGGTCCCGTCCGGCCCGGCCGGTGTGTGCCGGTGCCCCGGCCGGGGAACCTGGTTCGCCCGAGTGCGGCTGATGAGAGCTGATGAGAGGAGCCCATGTGACCGCATCAGCGCCGGGCGGGCGGGACCAGGGCGCGTGGACGGGCGGCGAGGAGCCGGACCCGCGCCGCTGGCGGGCCCTGTGGGTCACCCTGGTGGCCGGCTTCATGAGCCTGCTGGACGTGTCGATCGTGGCGGTGGCCCTGCCCACCGTCCAGCGGGAACTGCACGCCTCCGCCGCGCAGGTGCAGTGGGTGGTGTCCGGATACGCCCTGACTTTCGGCCTGGCCCTCGTCACCGCCGGCCGCCTCGGCGACGCGCTGGACCGGCGCCGCATCTTCCTGCTCGCCCTCAGCGGCTTCGTGCTGTTCAGCGCGGCCTGCGGAGCGGCACCCACCATCACCTCGCTGGTGGCGGCCCGTCTCGCCCAGGGCCTGGCGGCCGGCTTCATGGCCCCGCAGAACTCCGCGCTCATCCAGCAGATGTTCCGCGGCGCCGAACGCGGCCGCGCCTTCGGTTTCTTCGGCGCCACCGTCGGCGTCTCCTCCGCGGTGGGCCCCCTCGCCGGCGGTCTGATCCTCGCGCTGGCCGACGGCCCCCAGGGCTGGCGCTGGATCTTCTACATCAACGTCCCCATCGGCATCCTCGCCGTGCTGCTGGGCCGCCGCCTGCTGCCCCGCACCCGGCGCTCCGGCCGGGGGCACGTGGACCTGCCGGGCGTGCTGCTCCTCGGCCTCGGCGTCCTCGCGCTCATGTACCCGCTGGTGCAGGCCGAGGCCGGCGGCCTCACCCGCCTGTGGTGGCTGTTCCCCGTCGGCGCCGTCCTGCTCGTCGTCTTCATCCGGTGGCAGCGCCGCCTCGTCGCCCGGGACACCCAGCCGCTGCTCGACCCGCGCCTGTTCACCACCGTGCGCGGCTACGCCGTCGGCGCCGGCGTCGGCACGCTCTACTTCATCGGCTTCAGCGGTGTCTGGCTGGTCTTCGCCCTCTTCTACCAGCAGGGGCTCGGCTACTCTCCGCTCCGGTCCGCCCTCGCCGTGACCCCCTTCGCGGTCGGCTCGGCCTGCGCGGCCGCGGTCTCCGGCCGGCTGGTGGACCGGCTCGGCCGGCTGCTGACCGTGGGCGGGCTCACGGGAGTGATCCTCGGACTCGGCGGCACCGCGCTGCTGCTGCGCCTCGCGCCCCTCGGCATCGCGCCCTGGCTGGCCGCCCCGGCCCTGTTCCTCGGTGGCCTCGGCGGCGGCTGCGTGATCTCCCCCAACATCACCATGACCCTGCGGGACGTCCCCGTGCGCATGGCCGGCGCGGCGGGCGGGGCCCTGCAGACCGGCCAGCGGCTCGGCGCCGCCGTGGGCACCGCCGCGCTGCCCGGGCTCTTCTACCTGGTGCTGAGCGGGACCGACGACTACCGGGGCGCCCTCGTCGCCGCGATGGGCGCCGGCCTCGTCGGCATGGCGGCGTCCCTGGCCCTCGCGACGTACGACTGGAGGCGCGACCGACGGACGGACCGACCGCACCCGAAGTGCCCGGACGACGTCGCCCACAGCCCCGTGCACGCCCGGCAGACATAGGGGGTGTGCGAATCCCGCCTGCCGCACGGCGCCGGGCACGGCCCGACCTCCGGTCGCACGACGGACGGCAGGCCCTGGCCCTCAGCCGGCCTGTGGCCGAGGTGTCCGCGGGACGGGCGGCGCGTCGCCCGTCAGGCTTTGACCCTCAGCCCGCCTGCGGCTGAGGCGTCTGCGGGACGGCGGGCGCGTCGTCCGTCAGCTCGCCGCGGAGGGCGGCCAGGGTGAAGGCCGTCACGGACGCCAGGCCGAGCAGGGCGAGCGGCCCCCAGATCGCCGGTATCGACCAGAGCGGCCAGTCGTTGGCCGACTGCGCCCACAGCGTCAGGATCGCCGTGATGCCCAGGACGACGCCGTGCCACCGCACCACGGTCGCGGCTGCCGCATGGCGCCGACGGCCCCGGGCGAGGAGCGCCCACGCCCCTCCCACCAGGGCCGGCAGCCCGAACGAGACACAGGAGAGCGCGCCGCCCAGCCGGTCCTCGGGCCAGCCGACGGGGCCGGAGGAGGTCGGCTGCCGCCGCCCCTCGGCGTCCCGGACCTCGACGACCTCCCCGTGCCAGACCAGACCGACGACCTTCTCGCCCGGCTCCATCTCGGACAGGACGGGCTCGGTGTCCCGGAACGTCACCCGCCACGGCTCACCGGACGGCGGCACCAACTCCGCCTCCGGCGACTCGCGCCGCTCGTTGCGGTGCAGGTCGGCGGTCCGCACGGTGAAGCCCTGCTCCCACACGCAGCCCGACGCCCGCACCGGAACCGAGGCGCAGGCCGGCGCGGCCCGGAACTCCCGCTCCCGCTCCAGCGCGCCACGCACCTGGAAGGCCGACACCACTCCGACGACGACAGCCAGCACACCGAACAGCAGCCACGCGACGGACCGCGGCCAGGCGACGGACCGCTGCGACACGCGCGTCGACGACCCCACCGCGTCACACCCCCCTCGGCCGAACCCCGCGGACAGAGCCCGCCGCACCACGTCAGGGCCGGCGGCCCTCCGACCGGGAGAGTGTGCCAGCGGCCCGCGTGTCCGTCGAGCCGGGGGCCCGCCCACTCCCCGGCCCCGCCAGGTCCAGCCGGAGCAGCAGCCGGTCCTCGCCCGGCCCGTAGTAGTCCCTGCGCACGTCTCCCTCGGCGACGAAACCCAGCGACTTGTACAGCCCCAGGGCCGCTTCGTTGGCGGGGTGGACCGCCAGGCGGGCCTCGACGGCACCGTCGGTCCCCAAGCGGTGCAGCGCCTCGGTCATCAGCCGCCGGCCGAGCCCGCGTCCGCGCCGGGCCCGCGCGACCCCGAGGCTCAGGATCCAGCCGAAGCCGTCCACCGCTCTGCTCACCAGGACGTATCCGTCGAGGCCCGCACGCCCTTCGAGGACGAGCAGACCCTCGCGGTACGCGTCGATGAACTGCCGGAGCACCAGATGCCGGTACGGGTTCGCCGGGAAGGCCTCCTTGTCGAGGCGTACGAGCTGGGCCAGGTCCTCGGCCCGGACCGTCCGGATCCGCGCGTCACCGTGCGACACCGGGGAGTGGGGCGACTCGGCGGACGGCGAAGGACGATCTCCCGGCAGAGCTGGCATCCGCCCAGCATCGCGTGGCGCGACCGGGCCGTTCAAGAGGACGGACGGTGCTTTTCCCCCGGCTGCTGCAATGCGCCCCGCTTGCCACCGCCGCCGCGGTGGATGGCGCGAAGAGGGGCCCCAGGGCGCGACCCCGTTGATACCTTGGGGCATGGAATCGAGATCACCAGGAGAACTCCCGCGACGGAACGCGGACGCGCCCTGGGACCATTTCGACACCCGGGCCTACATCGAGCACAACTACCGGAGCGTTTCCGATGTGGACGCGGAGATCATATCGATAGTCCGTGACCATTTCGCCGATCACTTCTCCCGGAATGCCGATCATTTCTCCCGGAATCCTGAACGCCCGGCCCGCGGTATCGACGTGGGAGCCGGCGCGAACCTGTATCCGGCTCTCGCGATGCTGCCCTGGTGCGAGCAGATCACCCTGCTCGACCGCTCCCGGAACAACTACCGTTATCTCAGGGAACAGCGAGACGGCTACGACCCGGCCTGGGACCAGTTCTGGGACATCCTGAGCCGGGACCGGGCCTACGCCGCGCTCACCCATGAACGGAGGGAGAAATTCCGGCAGGTGGTGCGCGTCGAGCAGAACGATCTCTTCAATCTGACCGACCGGCAGGGGAGCTGGTCCCTCGGGACCATGTTCTTCGTCGCCGAATCCCTCTCCACCTCCTACGAGGAGTTCCAGCACGGAGTGGAGTGCTTCCTGCGCGCACTCGCCCCCGGCGCGCCCTTCGCGGCCGCGTTCATGGAACATTCGAAGGGCTATGAGGTGGGCGGACAGTGGTTTCCCGCCTGTGACGTGAGCGAATCACAGGTCTACGACTGCATGGCGGGATGGTCGGGAAAGCTGGAGACCCGTCATGTCGGCCGGCCGAACGAAGTGCGCGCGGGATACACCGGAATGATCGTTGCTTGCGGATTCCGCGATCCGGGTATCTCCTGAATCCCCCGCCCGGGAGGTGTGACCCGTGCTCGTCATCGCCGCCTCCGACAAGGGAGGCACCGGCCGCTCCGTCACCAGCGCGAACCTCGCCTACCAGCGGGCGCTGCGCGGTGACGACGTGTGCTACGTGGACTTCGACTTCGGCTCGGCGACCTCGGCCGCCGTCTTCGACGTGCCGGAAGCCGCTCACGGCGTGGCGGAAGGCGGCCTGCACACCTACCTGGAGGGCGGCAGCGGCGAGCCGCTCCGGCTCGACGTCTGGCAGCGGACCGAGCATCCGGTGCTGCTCGGCAGGCCCCACGGCTCCGGCCGGCTCGTCCTGTTACCGGGGGACGTGCACGGCGGCGAGTTCGCCACGGACGAGGAGAACCTCAACCTGTGCGTCGACCTCCTGCTCAGGCTGAACAGCGAGTTCGACCTCGTGATCGTCGACCTGAGCGCGGGACGCAGCTACGCGATGGACATGGTGCTGGAGGCCACCGCCCGGTACACCATGCGCGCCATCGAGACCCGCTGGCTGGTCTTCCACCGCTGGACCCGCCAGCACGTGAACGCCGTGCACGGCCTGGTCTTCGACCGGCACGGCATCCTGCACGCCGGGGCGGACCGGGGACACGACCGGGACAGACTCGGCGCGTCCGTCCGCTTCGTCCGCACCGCCGTCCCCGACCTGGAGGCGGTGCTGTGGTCCCAGGTGCCGCCCGCCCAGGCCGCGTGGATGCGCTGGTGCGACAACCAACTGACCAGACTCGCCACGCAACTGGGGGTGGGGGACAGCAGGGTCCTCGGCACCGTCCCCCTGGAACCCGTCCTCCAGTGGCGCGAGCAACTGATCACCGAGGAGGACGTGCTCTCCCTCCAGATCGCCGGCAAGGACACCCTCGAGGCACTGGAGGAACTCGCCCGGCGGCTGACCGACGACACGTACTGGGAGCTGCCGTGACGGAAGCCGTATTCCAGGAGACCACCGCGGAGCCCCGGACCCAGTCCGTGCCGCTGTCCCATCTGTCGCTGGAGCTCGGGCACCTGTACATGGAGGACTTCGAGGGCGGCCCCGAGCGGCTGCGCCGGCACTTCGAACGGGTCCGGCCGTGGGTGGACGCGGTCCACGCGGACGCCGCCGCCCAGGCGGGCGGCAGACGCCCGCGGATCAGCACCTGCTTCCTCGTCGACGACTACTTCACCCGCTTCTCCACGCCCGCCGACGTCGTACCGGCCCTCGTCGCGGAGGCCGGGCGGGCCGGACTCGTCATCGACTACCTGGCCAGGGAGTCCGGGTGCGCCGTCGCGGACAGGGTCCCGCTCGCCGAGTCCGTGGTCGCCCGACTCGTCGAGTCACCCCCGCCGGGCAGCCACGGCCTGCGCCCGCCGGTGAGCGAGACGGGCTGGCTCGCCAACGGCGAGCGGACCCCCGCACCCCGCACGGCACAGGCGATGCGCAGAGCCGGCACCTGGCGCCCGCCCCGGGAGACCTCGGCCCGCCGGCACTCCGTCTTCCTGGACGTCGAGCTGTGGAGCGACGGCGAGGACGGACGGCGGCTCTGGTCCTGCCCCCTCCTCGCGGCGGTCTGGCAGCTGGCCCGCCTCGGCCTGCTGCGGAACGCGGGCGAGGCCGTCCTCACCCCGCGCCCCGGGGACACCGGGCGGCTGCCGGACGACTGGGACGAACTCCCGCCGCTGCTCCGGCTCAACGCCTCCGCCGCCCCCTTCAGCGCCTACCGCACCTGCTCCGTGCTGCCGCACCGCTTCCTGCCGGTCGAGCACGCCGTACGGGTCGTCCTCGACCAGACCGAGGTGGACGCCGGCGCGCTCAGGCAGGTCGCCGAGCGGTCCGCCCGCGAAGGCGCCCCGGTGCCCGAGGCCGTCGCCGACCGCGTCTCCTACGTCTTCCACGCGGGGCCCTGACCATGAGGGCCCCGGCCGATACGACGGACGCGGTGCTGGCCTGCGGTGAAGTGCGCACCTGCCTGCTGCCCTGCCTCCAGCCCCTGGACATCCGGGCCGCGACGCACCTGCTGCGGCTGCGCCCCGACGAACGGGTCCGCACATCCGAACGCCCGAACCTCCACGCCCTCTCGCCCGACCTCCTCACCGGCGTCGACTGCCGGCTGCCCACCTCCAGCGGCGCGAAGACCCGCGTGGTCGGCACGGTCGCCGCCCGCGCGGCGCTCACCGAGGGCCGGGTCCTGCAGACCACCGCCTCCTTCCGCGCCCCGGCCGCCGGACCGGACCAGCGGCAGCCGTGGGGGCACTACCTCGTGCGGCCCGGGGTCGTGGAGCCGCTCGGGAGGCTGCCTGCCAGGGCCGTCGCCCAAGGGACCCTGGCCGGCGCCCGGCACGGCGAGCTGGACCCCGGCCTGATCGCCGACGGCCTGCTCACCCGGATCCTCCGCCACCCCCTGCTCGACCAGAAGGTCCCCTTCACCTCACGCCACACCCGGCTGCGCTGGGCGGCGCTGCGGGCACCCGAGGGCGAGGCCCCCTCGCTGGTGCGCTTCGTGCTCGCCGAGGAGGACCTGCGGACCGTCGAACTGCGCGTCCCGGGCACCGTACGGCCGTCCGCCGTCGTCGGCCTCTGCGAGGATCTGGCGCTCCACGACTGGCTCCTGACCACGGTCGTCCGGATGCTCGACGGCAGCCGGCTCGGATCGCTGGAAGGCCCGGCCGCCGTGCTCGCCCTGCGCCCGGCCGTCGACCACCTGTTGCACCTGTGGATGCCCGGGGCACGGGTGGACCCGGCCCTCGCCTCCCTGTGGGAGGTGCTCGAACAGCACCCCGGATTCAGCCTGCAGTGGCAGACGCTGGTCCAGCGCATCCGGGACCAGCTCGCCGTGCAGGCGATCCCACTGCTGCGTGAGGCGCTGACCCCGCGTTGAGCGGATCAGCCGAGGAACGATCCCGACGGGGAGGGGCACGACATGGACGGAGCGCCAGGAGCACCGACACCCAGTACCACGGGGGGCCTGCGAGTCCCCCCGCTCCTGTTGAAGACACTGGTCACGGTCGTGGTGGCCACCATCGCCTACGTCATCACCAATCTGATCGACCAGGACCAGGACGAGTTGTGGAAGCTCGCCGTCTCCATCGTCATCGGCGGCGCGGCCCTGATCGTCCAGTACCTCATCGACTTCGAGCGTCGCCTGGGGCTGGTGCAGTCCGGCCAGGACGGCCAACGCCGCGAGGTCCAGGAGGCCCTGACCACCCATCACCAGGACATGAGCCACCTGGTGGAGCTGAGCTTCTCGCGGATCAGCGACGCGACCGAGCTCTTCGGCGAGGTGGAGCGGTCACGGCTGCGCTCCGACGGCGTGGCACGGCTGGCCCGCTTCGCCACGCGGGTGGGCGCGGTCGGCCCGGACATCCTGCGGGACTTCGCGCTGGAGGAGATCAGCCGTCTCGCGTCGCTGCTGGAGAGCCTCACCACGATGACCCACGAGTGCCCGGGCGAGAACCACGACTGGCTCATGGACCTCACCAAGTGCGCCCAGCGGAGCATCTACGCCACCAGCAGTTACGTGGACCAGGCCTTCTGGCGCAGCGACCCCGCCGACCGCTATCTCCAGGCCCAGGAGGACGCGATCAAGGAACGCGGGGTGGAGGTCAGGCGTCTGTTCATCGTGGAGAGGGCGGATGACATCGACGAGCTGACCGGGATCTGCGAACGCCAGCGGGAGCTGGGCATCGACGCGCGGGTCGTCGCCCTCTCGGACCTGCCCCCCAACGCCCGCGGGGAGATACGCGACGTCGTCCTCTTCGACGAGGCGCTGTGCTACGAAGTCCACACGGACATCCGGCAGGAGAACCCCTGGACCTCGCTGAACGCGCGCACGTCCCACATCCGGGACCAGCAGAAGCGCTTCAACAAGCTGTGGGGTTACACCGAGTAGCGCCGATGGCGGATGCTGTCGGTATGCGTTTCTCCGTGAACATCCCCAACTTCGGTGACTTCGCCGACCCCCGCAACGTCGCGACCGTGGCGGCCGCCGCCGAACAGGCCGGGTGGGACGGGCTGTTCGTCTGGGACCACGTCCTGCACCGGCAGCACCAGGGGCGTCCCTTCGCGGACCCCTGGATGCTGCTGACCGCTGCCGCGCTGGCGACCTCACGGATCCGGCTGGGCACCCTGCTGACGCCGGTTCCCCGCTACCGCCCGCAGCAACTCGCCCGCCAGGTGGCCACCCTGGACCGGCTCAGCGGCGGCCGGGTGATCTTCGCGGCCGGCCTCGGCGGTCCCGTCGAGGACGAGTACCGCAGCTTCGGCGACACCGCCGGGCCCCGCGTCCTGGCCGAGCGACTGGACGAGGGGCTGGAACTGCTGAGGCGCTTCTGGTCCGGCGAACCCGTGCACCACCACGGCCGTCACTACGAGGTCCGGGACGTGACGCTGCTGCCCGCGACGGTGCAGCGGCCGGGTCCGCCGGTGTGGATCGGCGGGTTCTGGCCGCGGCGTCCGCCCATGCGGCGGGCGGCGCGCTGGGACGGCGCGGTGCCCCTGTTCGAGACGGCCCGGCACGGGCACGTCCCCGACCCGGCCGAGGTACGGGACCTGGTCGCCTATGTGCGCGAGCACCGCACGGCCGGGGCCGAGCGGCCCTTCGAGTTCGTGCTCGGCGGTGCCACGCCCACGGACGCGGCCAGGGCGAAGGACGTGATCGGTCCGCTGCGCGACGCCGGCGGCACCTGGTGGGACGAGCGGCAGGTGCAGACCGGCCCCGACCTGGACCGCCTGGCGCCGGTGCTGCGCCGCGTCGAGGCGGGACCGCCGCTCCTCTAGCCGCCCGGCGTCCGGCATCCTCCCGCGGACATGAGGGAACCCCAGGCCCGGGGGCCTGGGGTTGATCCGGAGGGCAGCCGGTGGATCACACGAAGGCGCTCTGGCCGGTGATCGACTTGCCGACGATCAGGGTGTTCATCTCACGCGTGCCCTCGAAGGAGTAGATGGCCTCGGCGTCGGCGAAGAACCGGGCGATGTCGTGGTCCAGGAGGATGCCGTTGCCGCCGAAGATCTCCCGGCTCCAGGCCACGACCTCCCGCATCCGGGAGGTGACGAACGCCTTGGCCAGGGCGGAGTGCTCGTCGCGGAAGACGCCGGCGTCCTGGAGCCGGGCGAGCTGCACCAGCATCCCCCAGGACGCGGTGATGTTGCCCAGGCTCTTCACGAGCAGGTCCTGCACCAGCTGGAAGCCGCCGATCGGGCGGCCGAACTGGCGGCGCTCCCGGGCGTAGTCCAGGGCCAGTTCGTAGGCGCCGACCATCACGCCCAGCGCCTGCCAGGCCACGCCGCTGCGCGTGGCGCGCAGGATCTCGGCGACGTCCCGGAAGGAGTTGATGTTCTGCAGGCGGTTCGCCTCCGGCACCCGGACGTCGGTGAGGGTGATCTCGGCGTTCTCCACGATCCGGAAGGCGATCTTGCCCTCGATCTTCGCCGGTTCGAAGCCGGGCGTGCCCTTCTCGACGACGAAGCCCTTGACGTGGTTGTCGTCGACGTCCCGCGCCCACACCACGACGTAGTCGGCGAAGGTCGCGTTGCCGATCCACTTCTTGGCGCCGTTCAGCACCCAGGTGTCGCCCTCGCGCCGGGCGGTGGTGCGCATGCCGCCGGCGACGTCGGAGCCGCCGAGGGGCTCGGTCATGGCGAACGCGCCGATCCGGTCCATCGCGGCCATCGCCGGGAGCCAGCGGTCGCGCTGCTCCTGGTCGCCGCCGGAGTGGATGGAGTACATCGCCAGGCCGTTGTGGACGCCGAAGAAGGTCGACACGGAGGCGTCGGTGCGGGTCATCTCCAGGGCGAGCAGGCCGCTCAGCAGGTTGCTGACGGCGGGGCGGTGCTCGCCGTAGCCCTCGTAGGGGAGACCGGCGAGGCCGCTGTCGCGGAAGAGGGCGATGAGTTCCTTCGGGAACTCGCCCTTGGCCCAGTGGTCGTTGACCAGCGGCTTGACCTGGTCGCGCATGAGGGCACGGGCCTTGAGGAGGATCTTGCGCTCCTCGTCCGGCAGCAGCGACTCGTAGTGGTAGAAGTCCGCGGTGAGTTCATCGGTGAGCGGGGCGACGGTGGGGGTGGTCATCTCAGTTCTCCTCCTTCGGGGTGGTCGTGCCGGCGGTGCCGGACAGGGCGTCCAGGACCGCCAGTTGCCTGCGGTCGCGCGTCTCGGCGAGGTCCGCGTACGGGACGGAGCCGTAGGCCTTCTCCACGGCTGCGATGAGCCGTTCCTGTGCGTCGGCGTCCCGCGCCGGGCCGTCCGTGAGGTGCTGCATCGAGGCGCCGATGTGCTCGACGAGGTGCCGGTAGCCGCCGGGTCCGCCGCCGAGGTGCGCGCCGAGGAACGGCCCGACCGTGGCCCAGCGCAGCCCCAGCGAGTTCGTCATGACCTTGTCGAGGTCCTCGGGGGTGACCACGCCCTGCTCGACGAGGTGGACCGCCTCGCGGCTGAGGGCGTTCTGCAGGCGGTTGCCGACGAAGCCGGGGATCTCCTTGCGCTCGACGACCGGGGTGCGGCCGACGGAGGTGTAGAAGTCGAGGGCGGCCTGCACGGCGTCCTCGCCGGTGCGCTCGCCGGGGACGACCTCGACCAGCGGGACCACGTGCGGCGGGTTGAAGGGGTGGCCGATGAGGACGCGGGCGGCGTCCTCGTCCGCCAGGTCCCCGGCGAACGCGGTCGACGGGATCGCCGACGAGGAGCTGAGCAGCAGCGCGTGCCCGGGTGCCTCGCGGGCGAGGGTGGCGAACAGGTCCCGCTTGAACGCGACGCGTTCGGGGCCGTTCTCCTGGACGACGTCCGCGTCCCGGACCGCTTCGGCGACACCGGGCGCGAGGTGCACCCGGTCGGCGAGGCCGGTCACGTCCAGGCCGCGGGCGGCCAGGTGCGGGGCGTACCGGTCCAGGGCGTCCGCGACGGACTCGGCGAGGTCCTCGCGCGGGTCGCTCACCCGGACGGTCAGCCCGTGCGCGGCGAACAGCGCCGTCCAGGACAGTCCGATGGTCCCGGCGCCGATCACGGCCGCCGTACGGAAGGTGCGGGGCATCAGGCGGCTCCCTTCAGGTAGTCGTGGACCGGCTCGACGCCGGACAGCGTCAGGTCGGTGAGGATGTGGCTCGCGGAGACGACCTGAAGCACCGGCAGGTCGGCCAGCGGCGCCAGCACGTGCTGGAACAACTGGAGCCGGGCGGGTCCGGTCCAGGCCCCCTTGACGGTGACGTCGGTGATGCGGGTGCGCACCAGCTCCTGCACGCGCGGCAGCCCGTCATAGCCGGGGACGGTCTTGAGCATGAAGGTCGGCACGGTGATCTGTGCCTCGGCCTCGCGCCGGTCCAGCTCGTGGTGCTTGTAGCCCATGGTCGCGGTGGCGACGCGCAGGGTGCCGTGGTCGAGGGCGCCGACGAGCGCGCCGGAGTCGACGTACAGCGACGGCGAGCCGATGACCTTCGGGTAGGCGGAGACCTCGCGGCCGGAGGCGGTCGCCGGGAAGTTGTCGAGGTACATCGCGTGCAGGTACTCGCCCCGCTCGCCCTCGAAGCGGACGGGGACCGCCTGGCCGGCCTCGGTGTAGGGGCCGTAGCCGCTGACGTCGCCCATCTTCATGACCTCGAACCGGACCAGCGGCTCGTCGATCCGCAGGGGCTCGGGGACGACGGCCCGCAGCGCGTCGGGGTCGGTGCGGTAGACGACGTTGAGGTACTCGCGGTCGGTGAACCGCGGGACCATCGGCGCGTACGCCGGGCTGGTGAGCGGGGTGGTGAGGTGCTGTCGTACGTCCTCTGCCCTCATGTCGGCCTCACCGCCCCGTCCACCGCGCCGGGCGGCGCTCGGCGAAGGCGGTCATGCCCTCGCGGACGTCGTCCGAGGCCATCAGGGTCTTCATCTCGCCGCGCTGGAAGGCGAAGGCCTCGGCGTCGGGGGCGCCGTCGGCGGCGCGGGCGACGCGCTTGACGGCCGCCAGCGCGAGCGGGGCGTTCTCCGCGAGCCGTTCGGCCAGCCGGAGCGCCTCGGCGACGGCCTGGCCCTTGCTCGTGACCCGGTTGGCCAGGCCCAGTTCGCCGGCGCGGCGGCCGTCGACGGGGTCGCCGGTCAGCAGGAGTTCCATGGCCAGGTGGTGCGGGATCCGCTTGGGCAGCCGGATCACACCGCCGCCCGCGGCGATCAGGCCGCGCTTGACCTCGGGCAGGCCGAACCGGGCGTCCTCGGCCGCGACGATCAGGTCGCAGGCCAGGGCCAGTTCGAAGCCGCCGCCCATGGCGTAGCCCTCCACGGCGGCGATGAGAGGCTTGTCCGGTCGGGCCTCGGTCAGGCCGCCGAAGCCGCGGCCCTCGACCTCGGGCGACTCGCCGCGCAGCGCGGCCTTGAGGTCCATGCCGGCGCTGAACGTCCCGCCCTCGCCGGTCAGGACGCCGGCCCGCAGCGTGGGGTCGGCCTCCAGTTCGTCGAGTGCGGCGGCCAGGGCGGTGGCGGTCGCCGCGTTCACGGCGTTGCGGGCCTCGGGACGGTCCAGGGTGATCAGCAGGGTGGAGCCGATGCGTTCGGTGCGCACGGGAGGCGTGGGGGTGCTCATGACTGTCGTCCTCCTGGGGATCAGCGGGCGGTGGCGTCGAGTTCGGCGAGGACGTCCTCGGTGTCCTGGCCGGCGACCGGGGCCAGGCGGCGGATCGAGCCGGGCGTGGCGGAGAAGCGCAGCGGGATGCCGATGGTGCGGACGGCGCCCTCGGTCGGGTGCTCGACGGTGTCGAGCAGGTGCCCGTCGCGGACGTAGGGGTCCTCGTGGGCGCGGTCGAGTTCCAGCACCGGGGCCATCGGGATGCTGTGCTTGGCGCACACCTCCGCCCACTCCTCGGTGGTCAGCGCGGGGGCGCAGGCCTCGACCAGCGCGGCCAGGTCCTCGTGGTCGGCGCTGTCGACGGCGTCCGCGTTGACCCGCGGGTCCTCGGCGAGGTCCGGGCGTCCGGCGGCCGTGAAGAAGTCCCGGTAGTTGCCCGGGTTGTAGGGGATGACGCAGGCCAGGCCGTCCTTGGTGCGCACCGCCTTGTGGCCCTTCAGCATCGACAGGGGGAAGCCGGTGGGACCCGTCTCGGGCACGTGCGTGTGCCCCGCGAGGTGCTCGACCAGGTTGAACGCGATCAGCGTGTCCGTCATCGGGATCTCGACGAGCTGGCCCTGGCCGGTCCGGTCCCGGTGCAGCAGGGCGGCGAGCACGCTGTAGGCGATGGTCAGCGAGGAGACCTTGTCGCCGATGATGGTCGGCAGGTAGACGGGCTCGCCCAGCGCCCGGTCGGCGATGTCCACCAGCCCGGACGCGGCCTGCACGGTCTCGTCGTACGCGGCGTTGCCGGCCCGGTCCGAGTCGCCGCGGAAGCCCTGGGCGTGCGCGTAGACGAGCCCGGGGTTGCGCTCGGCGATGTCGTCGTAGGACAGGCCCAGGCGGTGCAGCGCGCCGGGCCGCATGTTGGTGATGAGCACGTCCGCGGTGTCGATCAGCTTCAGCGCCCGCTCGCGGTCGGTGTCGTCCTTGAGGTTGAGGGCGACGCTGCGCTTGTTGCGGTTGACGTTGAGGTTCAGCGGGGTCATGCCCGGCGTGGTGCGGTAGTGGCCCACCCGGACGGTGTCGGAGGGCGACTCGATCTTGATCACGTCGGCGCCCAGATCACCGAGGATCTGCGCCGCGTAGGGGCCCATCACGACGGTCGAGAGGTCGATCACCCGCACACCGTCCAGGGGGCCGGCGATGGTGTTCGTCATATCCGTCATCTTTCTTTCTCACTCCCGCTTCGCCAGGTGTGTGTATCTGGCAACTAAGTTAGCAAGAGGGGACCGGAGACGGAATGACCATATTGCGAAAAGCGGTATGACCGCAGAGGTCATACCGCTTTGTCGCGTGCTGCCGGGGTCAGACCTGGAGCGGCTCGGCGAAGACCTCACGGGCCACGGCGACGACTTCTTCCAGGTCACCGCCGTCGGCACGGTCCTTGCGCCAGAGCAGCCCGGTTTCGAGGCAGGGCTGGAAATCGGAGAACGGAAGGACGGTCACATTCTCGAGGCGGTAATTCTGCATGGGGCTTCTCGGGTCCAGCATGGAAACAGAGAAGGCCAGTCCACCGGCGACTATCTCGGAAACTCCGTCGAAAGTGACGCTGCTCAGATTGATGCGTTTTTTGATACCGAGATCGGACAGCTGCTGGTCGAGTCCCCGGAAATACGCGGTGGTCGCGGCGGCGGGCGAACCCGCGTAGGCGAGATCGGTCAGCTCGGCCAGCGCGACCGACTCCCGCTCGGCGAACCGGTCCCGGGGGACGACCGCGCCGAGCCGCTCCGACATCACCGGCAGCTGTTCCAGCGCCGGGTCGCCGCCGACCGGGAGCCGGGCCAGGGTCAGCGCCAGTCTGCCGTCGCACACCGCTTCCACCAGACGCTCGCTGGCGCCCGGCCAGCGCTTGATCTCGAACCGGTCGCGCACCCGCTCGGTGAGGGCCTCGATCCGCTCGCGCAGATCCGGATGGATGCCGCCGGGAATGCCGAGCAGCACCGTGGTCCGCCGCGGCCGGGCCGTCTCGTCCAGCCGCCACTGGATGGAGTCCACCTGCTCCAGGACGCCGCGCGCGATCGGCAGCAGCGCACCGCCGGCCGGGGTGAGCCGCACGTGGTGGGTGTCGCGGTCGAACAGCCGGTGTCCGAGTTCGTTCTCGAGGTCCTTGATCCGCCGGCTCAGCGGGGAGGCCGCCATGTGCAATTTGCGGGCCGCGGTGGAGAAGTTGAGTTCCTGGGCGACGGCGACGAAATAACGCAGGTGTAGGAGCTCCACGGCGCCCACCCTAAGGGGTGCGGCGGAAGGCATCGGGCGCGCCCCGAGGGTGGCGCCCGGGCCCCGGACCGGCTGGGCGGTGGGCGCCCCGGGCCCTGTGGCAGTATCGGCGCAGGGGCGGGGCCGCGTGCCGGGGTCGAGGCAGAGGAACGAGTGGGATGAACCGGCCACCAGGAATGATGGACGTGGCACGGGAGGCCGGCGTCTCGCACATCACCGTCTCCCGGGTCGTCAACGGCCACCCCTCGGTACGGCCGGAGACCCGCGCCCGCGTCGAGGCCGCGATCAGCAAGCTGGGTTACCGCCGCAACAGCGTGGCCAGGGCCCTCAAGAGCCGCCGCTCCTCGACGATCGGCGTGATGGTCGTCGGGTCGGACCTGTTCGAACTGCCCCGCATCCTGCTGGGCGTGGAGACGGCCGCCAAGCAGGCCGGTTACTGGGTGAGCCTGGCGAGCCGGCAGGGCGAGAGCACCACCGGTGACCTCGTGGAGACCCTGCGGCGGCTCACCGACCAGTCGGTGGAGGCGATCGCGGTCGTCACCGACCGGCCCGACGCCGTGGAGGCGCTGTCCGGCCTCGCCTTCGGGGTGCCGGTGGCGGTGGTGATGTCCGGCAGCGCGCCCCACCCCGACCTGAGTTCCGTCCAGGTCGACCAGGAACTCGGCGCCCGGCTGGCGGTGCGTCACCTGCTCGGTCTCGGGCACCGGCGCATCGCCCATCTGACGGGCGCCCTGCGGACCTTCGACGCCCGGGCCCGCGTCGAGGGCTGGCGCGCCGAACTCGCCACCGCGGGAGCGGAAGGAGCCGTGCTGGAAGGCGACTTCAGCGCGGAGAGCGGATACCGCCTCGCCCACCGGCTCTGCGCGGACGACGCCGGCCTGCCCACCGCGGTCTTCGCGGGGAACGACCAGATGGCGATGGGAGTGCTGGCGGCCTTCGCCGAACGGGGCGTGCGGGTGCCGCAGGACGTGTCACTCGTCGGGTTCGACGACATGAAGGGCGCCGGATACCTCGTGCCCGCCCTGACCACGGTCCGGCAGGACTTCGTCCACCTCGGCAGCAGCGCCATCGAGTTGCTGGTGCGGATGCTGGGCGGGGAGCGGGCGCTCCGGCAGCAGCTCGCGCCGGAACTCGTCGTACGGCGCAGCACCGCCGCACCCCGGGCGGATGCCTGAGCCCTGCGGACGGGATCTCGGAGACGGCCGGTCCGGTGCGTCCGAGTTCGGCGGGACACGGCCTTGACAGCTTGTTAACGTTAACATCACCGTGGTTCCGGGCAAGCCCGAAGCGGCCCCTCACGACTCACAGAGAGAAGCGGTGCATGCCGAAAGCCCGGAAGGAACCCGTCGAGCCCATGACCTTCCCCGCGCACTTCGTCCTCGGTTCCGCGACCGCCGCCTACCAGATCGAAGGCGCCGCCGACGAGGACGGCCGCGGCCCCTCCATCTGGGACACGTTCTCCCACACCCCCGGCCGGACCTGGAACGGGGACACCGGCGACGTCGCCGCCGACCACTACCACCGCCTCGACGAAGACCTCGACCTCATGGCCTCGCTGGGCCTGCGGGCGTACCGGTTCTCGATCGCCTGGCCGCGCGTCCAGCCCACCGGCCGGGGCCCGGCCAACCCCAAGGGCCTGGACTTCTACGGCCGCTTGGTCGACGGCCTGCTCGACCGGGGCATCACCCCCGTGGCCACCCTCTACCACTGGGACCTGCCCCAGGCCCTCGAGGACGAGGGCGGCTGGACCAACCGCGCCACCGCCTTCGCCTTCGCCGACTACGCCCAGGTCGTCGGCGAGGCCCTCGGCGACCGCGTCGCCGTCTGGACCACCCTCAACGAGCCGTGGTGCTCCGCCTACCTCGGCTACGGATCCGGCGCGCACGCCCCCGGCCGCACCGACGGCGCCGCGGCGCTGACGGCGGTGCACCACCTCAACCTCGCCCACGGACTGGCGGTCGAGCGGCTCAGGGCGGTCACCACCAACGACCCGCAGTACTCCATCACCCTCAACTTCCATGTCCTCAGGGGCAGGGGCGACGGCGCGGAGGAGGCCGTGCGGCGCATCGACGCGCTGGCCAACCGCTCCTTCACCGACCCGCTGCTGCGCGGCCGCTACCCCGAGGACCTCATCGAGGACACCGCCGCCGTCACCGACTGGGCGTTCGTCCAGGACGGCGACCTGGCCCGGATCCACCAGCCCCTGGACCTGCTCGGCGTCAACTACTACGCCACCACCGCCGTCGGGCTGTGGGACGGCACGACCGCGCGTCAGCAGCACGACGGCCACAAGGACGTGGGCGGCTCCCCCTGGCCCGGCTCGCCCCAGGTCGAGTTCCTCGAACAGCCGGGCCCGCACACGGCCATGGGCTGGAACATCGACCCCGACGGCCTGGAAGAACTCCTCCTCGACCTCCACCGGCGGTTCCCGGACCAGCCGTTGGTCATCACCGAGAACGGCGCGGCCTTCGACGACCGGGTCTCCGTCCGCCCCGACGGCACCCTCGCCGTCCACGACCCCGAGCGCGTCGACTACCTCCGCCGCCACCTCCTCGCCGCCCACCGGGCCCTCACCGCCGGCGTCGACCTGCGCGGGTACTTCGTGTGGTCGCTGATGGACAACTTCGAATGGGGCTACGGGTACGCCAAGCGCTTCGGCATCGTCCACGTCGACTACGAGACCCAGCGCCGCACACCGAAGGACAGCGCCCTGTGGTTCCGGGACCTGGCCCGGACGGGCACCATCCCGCCGCCGACACATGGATGACGTATCAACTGCGCTTGGGCTGACGGACGCCCCGGAAAACGATGTTTCCGTGAGCGTTGGCCGGAATTCGTAGGCGCTTTGGCGGAATATTCCGCGGCGCATGCTCGGAATGTGGCCTGAATTGTGCCGTGCGGCAAATCAGTTCGCATTTTAGCGAGATCCGGATACCTGGGCCTGGCACGCTTGGGTCGGCTCGGACGGCCGGTGGGGGCAGTCCGCGCCAAAGCTGTCACCGTCGACCGAAAGAGGAAGCGATGCGATCTTCACTGACCAGGGCATTGGTTGCCGCGACTGCCGTCGTCGGCATTGCCGCCGGTGGTCTCGTGGGCGCGAGCGCGAGCGTGGCGGCCCCTCAGCAGGCCGCCCGGACCGCGGCCGGCAGCGGGCAGTTCGCCCCCCTCGCGGTGAACAACCTCGGCCTGGACACGGCCCGCGCCAAGAACTGGCAGAGCTGCCTCAACGCCTGGGGCTTCAACGCCGGCGCCGAGGACGGACAGCTGGGCACCAACAGCTGGAAGGCGGCCCAGCGGATGCTCAACGCCTGGGGCCACAACGCCGGCACCGAGGACGGGATCGTCGGGCCCAACACGATCAGGGCGCTGCAGAAGTTCTTGAACAGCGTCGGCGAAAACGCGGGAACCCCCGACGGCATCGCCGGACCGCAGACCAGGGCCGCATTCTGGAGTTACAACGCCACGGGCTGCTGACTTCCGAACCATGAGTGTCGCTGCCGGGTAATTTCTTGTTGCTGGTACTGACCCGGCAGCCCGCCCCCCGGAACTCATCGGCCGATCAGCGAGCAAGGTACTGAGAGGTCGCGTACCGGGCGGCCATCGCGGTGGCGCGGTCGCGCAGGGACGTGCGTAACGACTCCGGGGACAGGGCCTCCGCGTCCGCGCCGAGCTGCCACAGGGCCCACTCGGCGTGGCGCAGGTCCTGGAACGTGGCCTCCAGCCGCAGCCGGCCGTCCGCGTCGGGTTCCGCGGTGCGGACGGCCACGGCGGTGCTCAGCAGCTCCTCCCGCCGCTCCGGGGCCACCCGCACCAGCACGGCGACATGGCCGCTGGACAGGAACCGCGCGCAGCGTTCCCGCCAGATCCGGTCCAGGTCGACCTGGTCCGGTCGCTGTGCCGGTTCGGGGAGTTCTTCCGCCGCCGATATCCGCGACAGCCGGTACGTGCGGTCCGCCCCGGACCGCGTGGCCAGCAAGTAGCCCCGGTCGCGCACGGTGACCAGGCCGATCGGGTCCACCGTGCGCCACCGCGGTTCCTGGTCCGCGGCCGCGTAGTGAATGCGCAGTCGGTGCCCGGCGAGCACCGCGCGCCGGATCTCGGTCATCGTCGCGGCGGGCACTTCCTCGGTGGCCACCCGGCGGGAGAGCAGGTCGGTCTCCGGCTCGACGAGGAATCGCCGGGCCGCGTCGCTCGCGGTGGTCCGATGGCTTTCGGGCAGTGCGTCGACCACCTTGCGCATGGCCGAGGCGAGCGCCGAGCCCAGGCCGAACGCCTGCTCGCCGCGCCCCGATCCGGCGGTCAGCAGGGCGAGCGCCTCTTCGTGGTTCAGCCCGGTGAGTTCCGTCCGGAAACCGGGCAGCAGGGAGAACCCGCCGTGCCGGCCGCGTTCGGCGTAGACCGGGACGCCGGCCGCGGACAGCGCCTCGATGTCGCGCAGCACGGTCCGGGTGGACACCTCCAGCTCGCGGGCGAGCGTGTCCGCGGTCATCCGGCCGCGCTGACGCAGCAGCAGCACCAGCGAGACCAGCCGATCGGCGCGCATGCGGGGACCTTATCGAATACGTGACCGAGGGTGTCGTGATTCGTTGGAAGGCTGCTCGCGAGCGTCGACGTCGACGACGGCGGCTGCCGTGCCGATGGACGTACGCGATCCCGACGCAACCCGTGGAGTTGTAGTGGCAGTGGAACGAACGGCGGTCAACCCGGTGCCGTGGTCGGTGGAGCTGGGGTTCAACCAGGGCGAGCTCGTCTCCGGGCACACCCGGACCCTGTACTGCTCCGGCCAGACCGCGATGAGCGCCGACGGCAAGCCGCAGCACGACGGCGACATGGCCGCACAGCTGGCGCTGAGCCTGGACAACCTGGAGGCCGTGCTCGGCGAGGCGGGCATGTCCCTCGCGAACCTCGTCCGGCTCAACGTCTACACCACCGACGTCGATCTGCTGTTCCCGCACTACGGCGTGCTGGCGTCGCGGCTGGGTGCCGCCGGGGTGGCACCGGCCACCACGATGCTCGGGGTGACCCGGCTCGCGATCCCCGGCCAGCTGGTCGAGCTCGAGGGGACCGCCGTCGCGTGAGGTGATCCGGGCACCGGCCGGGACCGCACCTGCCGGACCCGGGGACGACCGGCTCCGCCGGTCACGTCCTCGGGCCGGCATGGCTGCCCCGAAGCGCCTGTTGCGGCTACGCCGGCGGGGATCACCTGCTGGGTCTTTTCCCGAGACCTGCCCCTATCCTGGGCCGTATGAGGCGTACGTCCTTCGCGAACTGGCCGTGCTCGATCGCCCGCACCATGGACCTGCTGGGCGACTGGTGGACGCCGCTGGTGCTCCGGGAGGCCGGCTACGGAATCAAGCGCTTCGACGGGTTCCAGGAGTCGCTCGGGATCGCGCGCAACACCCTGGCCGACCGGTTGCGGCGGCTCGTCGACGAAGGGCTGATGGAGAAGCGGCCCTACCAGACCGAGCCGGTGCGGTACGACTACGTCCTCACGGAGAAGGGGCGTGACTTCCACCAGGTGCTGCTGGCGATGAACCGCTGGGGGGACCGCTGGCTGGCCGGTGAGGAGGGCCCGCCGGTGGTGATGTACCACGAAACCTGCGGGCAGGAGAGCCACGCCGAGGTGGTGTGCGCCGCCTGCGGTGAGCCGATGACCGCCGGCAACACCCACGCCCGGCTGGGTCCGGGCTATCCGCCGCGCCTGGCCGAACGGCCGGATGTGCGGGAGCGGTTCGCCCGCTGAGCCGACCGCCCCAGGGGGTGCCGCCTCTTCTTGACAAGTGAGTCCAAATGAACAACTTTGATGGTCAGGGCTGCATTTCCCTGGAGGTCTGCCGTACTGTCGAGGAGGGCCGGGTCTTGGAGTGGACGGGCGCGCGCTATGCGGACAAGCCGACGGTCGAGGTGCCGATCTGGATCGCCGCCCCGCCGGAACGAGTGTGGGAGCTGGTCTCCGACATCGGACTCATGCCGAGCCTGAGCGCCGAACTCCAGTCGGTGGACTGGCTGGACGGTGCCTCGTGTCCCGCGGTCGGCGCCCGCTTCGTCGGCAAGAGCAGGCACGAGGCGCTGGGGGAGTGGGCCACCACGTCCCACGTCATCGAGTACGAGCCCCTGCGGGTCTTCGCCTGGGCGGTCGAGGACCCCGGCCATCCCACGGCCGTCTGGCGTTTCACGCTCGAACCGCAGGACGGCGGCACGCTGCTGCGGGAGTGGATGCAGATGGGTCCGGCCCGCTCGGGCCTCTCCTTCGCCATCGACCGGATGCCGGAGAAGGAACAGAAGATCGTCTTCGTGCGCATGCGTGAGTTCGAGAGGAACATCAGCGCCACTCTCGAGGCGATCAGGGAGCTGGCCGAGGGCCGCGGAAGGGCACGGGTGTGATGCGCACGTCGACCACGATCGAGGCGTCCACGGCCTGGCCGGAGACGGTGGAGTTCGTCACCGAGGCGGAGAAGCTCGGCATGGACATCTGCTGGGTGGCCGAGGCCTGGGGCGCCGAGGCGCCGTCGCCGCTCGGGTACCTGGCCGCGCGCACGGAGCGCATGCTCCTCGGCTCCGCGATCATCCAGCTCGCCACCCGCACCCCGATGGCCATCGCCAGGACGGCGATCACCCTGTCCAACATCTCCGAGGGGCGCTTCCTGCTGGGCCTCGGCCCGTCCGGGCCGCAGGTGATCGAAGGCCTGCACGGGGTGCCGTTCGCCCGGCCCCTGTCGCGCATGCGGGAGACGGTGGAGGTCGTGCGGCAGGCCGCCACGGGCGAGAAGGTCTCCTACTCCGGGCGGGAGTTCCAGATCCCGCTGCCGGGCGGTGAGGGCAGGCCGATGCGGCTGTCGACGCGCGCCGAACACGACATACCGATCCACCTGGCGACCCTCTCGCCGAAGATGCTGCGCCTGACCGGAGAGATCGCCGACGGCTGGCTCGGCACCAGCTTCGTGCCCGAAGGCGCCAAGGAGGCGTACTTCGACCACCTGGACGCCGGGCTCGCCGCATCAGGGCGTTCGCGCGCCGACCTCGACATCTGCCAGGGCGCCGAGGTGGCCTTCGCCGAGGACGAGGACGCGCTGCGCGCGATGGTGGCCGGCCGCAAGAAGGAACTGGCCTTCAGCCTCGGCGGCATGGGCTCCGGCACCACGAACTTCTACAACGACGCCTACAGCCGCCAGGGCTGGGCCGGGACGGCGGCGGAGGTCCGGGAGCGCTGGCAGGCCGGAGACCGCGACGGCGCGGCCGGTCTCGTCACCGACGACATGGTGCTCGCCACCACGCTGATCGGCACCGAGGACATGGTGCGGGCCCGGCTGCGGGTGTGGCGCGACGCCGGGGTCGACACCGTCCGCCTCTACCCCGCCGGCGACACCCTGGACGCGCGCCTCACCACCCTCGGCCGGGCCATCGACCTGGTCCGTGACCTGGAGCGCGACACGGGGCGTTAGCCGACCGCGGACGCCCGTGGGCACGAGGCTCAGGGATGCGCGGCGGCTCGGTCGGACTCGCTGCGGAGGACGCAGAATTCGTTGCCCTCGGGGTCGGCGAGGACCGCCCAGCCGGAGCCGTCGGGATTCCGGCGATCGGCGACGAGGGTGGCGCCGATCCCCAGCAGCCGTTCCACCTCCTGCTCACGCGAGGTCTCGGGGCGCAGGCACAGATGGATCCGGTTCTTGACGGTCTTGGGCTCGGGCACCTGGTTGAAGTAGAGCGCGGGGCCCTCGGCCATCAGCACCTGAGTCTCCCGGTCACCCGGTCCGGCCTCCGGATCCAGCGGCCGGCCGGTCACCCTGCTCCAGAACCGGGCCAGTTCATAGGCATCCGCACAGTCGATCGCAACGTTCTGCACCACCGAAACCATGTGGACCAGCCTTCCCGACTTCCACGCCGGCCGCCACCGGGTTGCGCCGGGCCGCCGGTCCGGCCGGCCCGCCCCGCGCACCCGACCCGATCGGGCACAGGATGTCGGGTCCGGCATGGTGGGTGCCGCATAGCGTGGTGACCGCCGAAGGAAGGAGACCGGGCGTGCTGGAGCGGCTGAACCAGGCCATGGAGCACATCGAGCACCATCTCGACCAGGACCTCGACATTGCCGAGCTGGCACGCGTCGCGGCCACCTCCGAGTACCACCTGCGGCGGATGTTCTCCGCGCTCGCGGGCATGCCGCTGTCGGAGTACGTCCGGCGCCGCCGGCTCACCCTGGCGGGCGCCGAGGTACTCGCCGGGCGCGAGACCCTGCTGGAGATCGCCGTGCGCTACGGCTACGGCTCCGGCGAGGCGTTCGCGCGGGCGTTCCGCGCCATGCACGGCATCGGACCGGGCGAGGCCCGCCGGACCGGCGCCGCGCTCAGCTCCCAGTCCCGGATGGCCTTCCGCCTCACCATCGAAGGGAGCAGCGACATGCGGTACCGCGTCGTGGACAAGGCGGACTTCACCGTCGTCGGACCCAAGGCCCGGGTACCGCTGGTGCACTCGGGCCCGAACCAGGCGATCGTCGACTTCGTCCGGGGGATCGACCCGCGGACCCGGGAGCGCCTGGAGAAGCTGTCGGACCAGGAGCCGCACGGCATCGTCGCGGTCTGCGACGACCTGGACCCCAGCCGCGCCGAGGGCACCGAACTCGACTACTACCACGGCGTGATCACCTCCGCGGCCCCTCCCGAGGGCATGACCGCGCTGGCCGTCCCGGCCGGTACCTGGGCGGTGTTCACGACCTCCGGGCCGGCGCCGCAGGCCATCCAGGAGCTGTGGCGGGACGTCTTCACCGAGTGGTTCCCGTCGAACCCGTACCGCAGCCGCACCGGCCCCGAGATCCTGCGCACCCGCCTCTCGCCGGACACGGCCGAGGCCGACGCCGAACTGTGGCTCCCCGTGGAGCCCGAGCACGGCTGAACGCGACGGCACGGTGTGGGGGAAGTCTCGCTCCCCGGAAGACCACCAGGTCAACGCCGGTCTGCCGGCCCCGTGTCACGGCCGGACGGCTCATCCGGAGCGGCGTACCGAAGCGCCCAAATCCCCCGCGTACTAAGATTTCCGGTTTGTTGAGGAGCTGGAGCCGGACAACCCCAGGCACACCTGCGGACCCGCCAGCGCCCCGGAGGCATCCGGGATCGAGACGCGAGGACCGGATGGCAGCCATAGACGAGAGCAGTGCTCTCGGCCTGCTCGACGAAGAGATCCGCGCCAAGTTCGGCGACACGGCACGCTTCTCCGGAGGCCCGGCGGCCTCCCCGCGCACGCTCGTCGACGTCTTCGAGGCGTCCGTACGCGCCCACCCGGACGAGCCCGCCCTGGACGACGGCACCGCCGGCCTCACCTACCGTCAGCTCGCCGTCGAGGTGGAGCGGCTGCGGCGCCGACTCGGCGCGGCCGGGGTCGGGCTCGGGGACCGGGTGGGCGTACGCGTCCCGTCCGGCACCAACGAGCTGTACATCGCGATCCTCGCCGTCCTCGCGGCCGGAGCCGCCTACGTCCCCGTCGACGCCGAGGACCCGGACGAGCGCGCCGAGTTGGTGTTCGGGGAGGCGGACGTACGGGCCGTCATCGGGGCCGGGCACGAGATCGTCGCCCACGGCACCTCCGACGTAGCCGCCGCGCGTCCCGGCGTCGAGCACGACGCGTGGATCATCTTCACGTCCGGCTCCACCGGCAAACCCAAGGGCGTCGCCGTCTCGCACCGCAGCGCCGCCGCGTTCGTGGACGCCGAGGCCGCCCTGTTCCTCACCGAGGAGCCGATCGGGCCCGGCGACCGGGTCATGGCGGGGCTGTCCGTGGCGTTCGACGCCTCCTGCGAGGAGATGTGGCTGGCCTGGCGGTACGGGGCCTGTCTGGTGCCCGTGCCGCGTGCGCAGGTCAGGAGCGGCGCCGATCTCGGGCCCTGGCTGGTCGAGCAGGAGATCACGGTCGTGTCCACCGTGCCGACCCTGGCCGCGCTGTGGGAGCCCGAGACCCTCAACGACGTACGGCTGCTGATCTTCGGCGGCGAGGCCTGCCCGCCCGAGCTGGCCCAGCGGCTGGTGACCGAGGGCCGCGAGGTCTGGAACACCTACGGGCCGACCGAGGCGACCGTGGTGGCCTGCGCCTCGCTGATGACCGGCGAGGAGCCGATCCGGATCGGCCTGCCCCTGGACGGCTGGGAACTGGCCGTCGTCGACGAGGCCGGGGAGCCCGTACCGATGGGCGGCAGCGGCCAGTTGGTGATCGGCGGAGTCGGGCTCGCCCGGTACCTCGACGCCGAGAAGGACGCGGAGAAGTACGCGCCCCTGGAGTCCCTCGGGTGGAAGCGGGCGTACCGCAGCGGCGACCTCGTCAAGGCGGAGCCCGAGGGACTGGTCTTCCTCGGCCGGGCCGACGAGCAGATCAAGCTCGGCGGGCGGCGCATCGAACTCGGCGAGGTGGACGCGGCCCTGCAGGCGCTGCCCAAAGTCGCCGGAGCCGCGGCCGCCGTACGGACCGCCCGCAGCGGCAACCAGCTGCTCGTCGGGTACGTCGTCACCCAGGACGGCTGGGACCACACGGCGGCCGTAGAGAAGCTGCGGGCCGAACTGCCCGCCGCGCTCGTGCCGTTGCTCGCGCCGGTCGGCGAACTGCCGACCCGCACCAGCGGCAAGGTGGACCGCGCCGCCCTGCCCTGGCCGCTGGAGGGACTGGAGAGCGCCGGCCCGGCCGAGGAGCTGTACGGCACCGAGGCCTGGCTCGCCGAGCAGTGGAGCGAAGTGCTCGGCATTCCCGTGACCAGCGCGCGGGACGACTTCTTCGCGATCGGCGGTGGCAGCCTCGCCGCCGCCCAGCTCACCACCCGGCTGCGCACCCGCTACCCGAGCGCCGCCGTCCTGGACATCTACCAGCAGCCCGTGCTGCGCAAACTGGCCCGGCGGCTGGAGGAGTCGGCACAGGACGACGGGGCCGCACGGGCCGTCGCCCCGGTTCCGGTCCGCGCCCAGGCGATCCAGCTCCTCGCCCTGATCCCCCTGTTCACCCTGCTCGGACTGCGCTGGACCGTGGCGCTCGCCGCCCTCGGGAACCTGCTGCCCGCGTACTCCTGGCTGCCGACCGCCCCTTGGTGGCTCGTCGCGGCCGGGGCCGTGCTGCTCTTCAGCCCGCCGGGACGGCTCGCCCTCGCGGCGGGCGGGGCGCGGCTGCTGCTCCGCAACGTGCGGCCGGGACGGTACCCGCGCGGCGGCAGCGTGCACCTGCGGCTGTGGGCCGCCGAACGGCTCGCCGAGTTCAGCGGGGCGACCTCGCTGACCGGGTCCTGGCTGGAGCGGTACGCGCGGGCGCTGGGCGCCAAGGTCGCCCCGGACGTGGACCTGCACTCGCTGCCCCCGGTCACCGGCATGCTCAAACTGGGCCGGGGCGCGGCCGTCGAGTCCGAGGTGGACCTGTCCGGGTACTGGCTGGACGGCGACCGGCTGGAGATCGGCCCGGTCAAGGTCGGCGCGCACGCCGTCGTCGGCACCCGCAGCACGCTCTTCCCCGGCGCCCGGGTCGGCAAGCGGGCCGAGGTGGCGCCCGGTTCGGCGGTCACCGGCCAGATCCCCACCGGGCAGCGGTGGGCGGGCGCGCCCGCGGTGAAGCTCGGCCGGGCCAAGCGCGACCGGCCGAAGGAACGGCCGGGGCGGGGCACGTCCTGGCGTGCGATGTACGGCGTGACGGGCTTCGCGCTGAGCGCCCTGCCGGTGCTCGCGGGCGGCGCGGCGCTCCTCGTGGCCCACGCGTTCATCGCGCCGGACGTGACCGTGCGCGGCGTCGCGCTCGCCCTCGTGCCGGCGACGCTCGCCTACGGGCTGGCGTACGCCCTGCTGATCCTGACCGCCGTACGGCTGCTGAGCCTGGGGCTGCGCGAGGGCACGCACCCCACGCACAGCCGGATCGCCTGGCAGGCCTGGACGGTCACCCAGCTCATGGACCGCTCGCGGGAGACGCTGTTCCCGCTGTACGCCGGGCTGGCCACGCCGGTGTGGCTCAGGCTGCTCGGGATGCGGATCGGGCGGGGCGCCGAGGTGTCCACCGTGCTCGCCCTGCCCAGCCTGACCACGGTCGGCGAGGGCGCGTTCCTCGCCGACGACACGCTGACCGCGCCCTACGAACTCGGCGGTGGCTGGATGCGGATCGGGCGGGCCGAGATCGGGCGGCGGGCCTTCCTCGGGAACTCGGGGATGACCGCGCCGGGCCGGTCCGTGCCGGACGGCGGACTGGTCGGGGTGCTGTCGGCGACGCCGAAGAAGGCCAAGAAGGGCAGCTCCTACCTGGGGCTGCCGCCGGTGAAGCTGCCGCGCGCCGCGGCCGACGGCGACCGGAGCCGCACCTACGAACCGCCGGCCCGGCTGCTGTGGGCGCGCGCCCTCGTGGAACTGTGCCGGATCGTGCCGGTGTTCTGCTCGGCGGGGCTGGCGGTGCTGACCGTGGCGGCGCTGTGCGCGCTGGGAACCTGGGCGCCCCTGCTGTCCGGGCTCGTGCTCCTCGCGGCGGGAGCGGTCGCGGCCCTCGTGTCGATCGTCGCCAAGTGGGCGCTCGTGGGCCGGCACCGCAGCGGCGAGCATCCCCTGTGGTCCTCCTTCGTGTGGCGCAACGAGCTGGCGGACACCTTCGTCGAGGTGCTCGCCGTGCCGTGGCTGGCCGGTGCGGTGCCGGGCACGCCGGTGATGACGGCGTGGCTGCGCGGGCTCGGGGCGCGGATCGGCAGGGGCGTGTGGGTGGAGAGTTACTGGCTGCCGGAGACGGACCTGGTGACGCTCGGGGACGCGGCGACCGTGAACCGGGGCTGCGTGCTCCAGACGCACCTCTTCCACGACCGGATCTTGCGGACGGATACTGTGGTCCTCCGTGAGGGCGCGACGCTGGGTCCTGGCGGGATCGTCCTGCCCGGCAGCACGATCGGGGCCCGTACGACCCTGGGTCCCGCGTCGCTCGTCATGGCCGCGGAGTCCGTCCCCGACGACACCCGCTGGCTCGGCAACCCGATCGAGGCATGGCGCCCCTGAGCGCCGGCCACTCGGAGCCGGAGGACGACGGACCGGCGGACAGTGGCAGCGGCACAGCGCAGGGAGCACAGACGGCAGTGGCAGTCCAGCAGGCGGCGGGCGCGGACCCGTACTTCCCGGAGCACGGCGACCCCCGGTACCGCGTGCACCGGTACGAGCTCGCGCTGGACTACCGCCCGGCCCCCAACCGGCTGTCCGGGACGGCCCGCATCAACGCCATAGCGGGCCGGGCACCGCTCAGCGAGTTCGTGCTGAACCTGGCCGACTACCGGATCGGGCGGGTGCGGGTCGACGGACGGCAGCCGCACTACACGCACCGCGGCGGCCGGCTGCGCGTCCGCCCCGCCAAGCCGGTCCGCGCCGGGGCGGCCTTCACGGTCGAGGTGCACTGGTCGGGCAACCCCGAGCCGGTGAGCAGCCCCTGGGGCGGGCTCGGCTGGGAGGAGCTGGAGGACGGGGCGCTGGTGGCCAGCCAGCCGATCGGGGCGCCGTCGTGGTACCCGTGCAACGACCGGCCCGCCGACAAGGCGTCGTACCAGATCTCGATCACCACGCCGTCGGCGTACGCGGTGGTGGCGGGCGGGCGGCTGCTGACCCGGACGACGAAGGCGAGCACGACCACCTGGGTGTACGAGCAGTCGGCGCCGACGTCCAGTTACCTCGTCGGGCTGGCGATCGGCAAGTACCAGACGGTGCTGCTGGGCGACCCGGGGCCGGGCGGGGTCCCGCAGCACGGGCACATCCCGGCCCGGCTGCTGGGCGACTTCTCACGCGACTTCGCGCGCCAGCCGCAGATGATGGACGTGTTCCAGGAGCTGTTCGGGCCGTACCCGTTCGACGAGTACGCGGTCGTGGTGACCGAGGAGGAACTCGACGTGCCCGTCGAGGCGCAGGGCCTGTCGCTGTTCGGCGCCAACCACGTGGACGGGGCGCGGGGTTCGGAGCGGCTCGTGGCGCACGAGCTGGCGCACCAGTGGTTCGGCAACAGCGTGACCATCGCGGACTGGCAGCACATCTGGCTGAACGAGGGGTTCGCGAAGTACGCGGAGTGGCTCTGGTCGGAGCGCTCGGGCGGGCGCACGGCGCAGCAACACGCGGCTGCCGCGCACCGGTTGCTGTCGTCGCTGCCGCAGGACCTGCGGCTGGCGGACCCGGGGCGCAAGTCCATGTTCGACGACCGGCTCTACGAACGCGGCGGGCTGGTGCTGCACGCGGTGCGCTGCGCGCTGGGCGACATCGCCTTCTTCCGCATGCTGCGCGACTGGGGGCGGCTGCACCGGGGCGGCACGGTGACGACCGCGGCCTTCACCTCCCACGTGGCCCGCTTCGCGCCCGAGCCGGTGGACGAACTGCTGCGCGCGTGGGTGCAGGAGGCGGCCCTGCCGCCACTGCCGTGACTGAATCTCTGCCGAGAACTGAAATCCGCCGGCACTCCTCCGATAACATGATCGAACAAATGATCAAACTAAAAAACTAACAAAACGGCTGAAAACTTGATATCTAAATCATCGCGGATATCTTCGCGCACAAGGGGCAGACTCACGCTTGCCGTCCGGAACCCGCCCCGGGCGGTGCTGTGGAGTGCCGCGGGGCTGGTGACGCTCGGATTCCTCGTCGCACTGGAGATCACGGCCCGCCACCTCGGCCTGCCGGGGCCGATGGTGCAGCAGGCGCGAGAAGTGATCGCCGCGCCCAAGTCGGGCTTCCTGCTGTACGCCAGCATGGCGTTGATGATGGTGGTGCTCAACTGGCGGCAGCGCTGCATCGCGGCCGGTGCCGCCATCGCCATCGACGTGGTGTTCCTGCTGGTGCGCTGGGCGGTCGGTGCCGACCTGAACGGCGGACACCCCTTCGGCAACGGCGCGCTGTGGGTCATCCTGGGTGTCGCGGTCCTCGCCGTCACGCGCCGCACCGGCCCGGAACGCCTCCTGCTGCTGAAGGGCGTCGGCCTGGGCCTGCTGCTGGTGACCGGCCGCAAGACCGGCGACACCTGGCTGCTCATCACCTCGGAGACCCGGGCGACGGTGCTCGACCAGTACCTGGCCAACGCCGACCACGCGCTGGGCAACCCGTCCTGGCTGGTGGGCCGGATGGTCGAGGCCACCGGCCCGGTCGGCGCGACTCTCCTCGACTACGTCTACGCCCAGCTCGCGGTGGCCGCGGTCGTCGTCGCGCTGTACCAGCTGCGGCACGTGACGGTCGAGCGCCGCTTCCCGGGGCATCACATCGTGCGCACCTTCCTGGTGATCGGCCTCCTCGGGCCGGGCATCTACATGATCTTCCCGGTGGTCGGGCCGATCTTCGCCTTCGGCGCCGACGGCGGGCACTGGGCGCTGGCCGACCTGTGGCCGGACACGCCCCCGCCGATCGCCACCCCGCACGCGATGCCGTTCGACGGGATCACCCCCCGCAACTGCATGCCCAGCCTGCACACGGCATGGGCCACCGCCATCTTCATCCACTCCCGCAAGGGCCCGCGGGCGCTGCGCTTCGCCGGCACGTTCTGGCTGATCGCCACGCTCACCGCGACGCTGGGATTCGGCTACCACTACGGCGTGGACCTCGTCGCCGGCGTGGTGTTCGCGTACACCATCGAGGCGGCCGTGCGCATGCTCGACCGCGGCTGGGACCGGCCCGGAATCCAACTGGTCGTCTACGGCACGACGGTCTTCGCGGCGCTCCTGCTCTGCTACCGCTTCGCGTCGCTGGAGATGGCCACGTACCCGTGGCTGTTCGGACCGCTCCTCATCCTGGTGATGGCCTCGGTCGTCTACGGCTACACGCGGACCACCCGGCAGTGGGAGCCGGAGGCCGCGGCGCCGCGGCGCCCCGAGTCGCAGCCCGAACTGACAGCCGTCTCGTAGCCGATCCGGGCGGGCCACCCGGCCGCACCTCCCCGAAAGGGGCGCCCGACCCGCATCCCGCAGGTCAGGCGCCCCTTGTGCAGTGGTGCGCGCCCGATTACCGGTCCTTGGCCAGCGCGACGAGTTCGGCGAACAGACCGCCGGCGTCGACCAACTCCTCGTACGTCCCGTGCTCGATGACCCGGCCCCGGTCCATGACGAGGACGCGGTCGGCGAGCCGGGTGTTCTCCAGCTGGTGGGTGACGACGATCGTCATGCGCTCGGCGGCGATCCTCCTGATCTCCAGGAAGATCGCGTGCTCACCGCGTGCGTCCATCTGCGAGGTCGGCTCGTCCAGGATCAGCAGCGGCGTCCGGCGGTACAGGGCCCGTCCGCACACGAGGCGCTGCCACTGCCCGCCGGAGAGTTCCGCGCCGCCCCACAACTCCTTGGCGAGGAGGGTGTCGAGCTGCTGGGGCAGCTTCTCGATCGCCTCCCGCATGCCGACGGCGTCGACGACGTCCCACACCGGCCCGTCGTCGAAGGACTTCGGCTGCCCCAGCGTGATGTTCTCCCGGGTGCGCAGGGGCCAGCAGGCGAAGTTCTGCGGGACGAGCGCCGTCCGCTTCCACACGGCGTCCGGGTCGGCGTGGGCGAGGTCGACGCCGTCCCACAGCACACGCCCCTTGTCGGCGAGGAGGATGCCGGTGATGAGCTTGGCGAGGGTGGACTTGCCCGAGCCGTTCTCGCCGACGATCGCCAGGATCTCGCCCCGGCGCAGGGTCAGCGACACCCCCGCGACGGCCGGCTCCTCCTTGCCCGGGTACTGGTACACGACCTCGTCCAGACGGATCTCGTCCACGCGTTCCGGAATGGTCAGCTCCCCACGCCTGGGAGCGCGTTCGGCGGCCATGTCGAGGAACGCCCGCATGTCCGCCAGGTAGAGCGAGGTGTGGAACATCGCCGCGCCATGGATGACGAACTGGCCGAGCGCGCCGAGCGTGGTCTGCACGGCGACGACGGCGGTGGCGGCGACCGGCAGGGCGACCCGGCCGCCGGCCGCCAGCCAGGCGAGGGTGGCCCAGGTGCCCAGCAGGAAGACCCCGCCCAGGGCACTGGTCGTCAGCACGATACGCAGCCGGCGCGGCGCGGCGGTGAGCGTGCGCCGGTCGATGCGGTCGGACAGCGCGCGGTACCAGTAGACGAGGTAACCGGTCATGCCGTTGGCGCGGACCTCGTCGCCGAAGCGGGAGTAGGTGGCCCACCAGCGCATCATCGAACGCACGTTGCGGTCACCGACGTTGAGGTAGTGCGTCTCGTAGTCGACCCGCGCGGACAGCACGGCCCCGGCACCGGCCGGCAGGACGGCCAGGAGGAGCAGGGGCAGCATCAGCGGGTGCAGGGCGGTGATGACCCCGCTCGCGGCGATCATGCGGATCAGGGCGGACATGAACCGCTGGGCGTCCTGGACCATCAGCCGGGTGCGCGTGACACCCACCTCGGCGGCTTCCTGCCGGTCGGCGAAGCCGTCCTCGCCGTAGGCGGAGGTCTCCACCCGGCAGACGGCGGCGACCAGGGCGATGTCCGCCTCGGTCGTCAGCAGCGGGGTGATCCGCCCGTCGGCATAGGAGGACAGGGCACCGCTGACCCGGCCGACGGCCGCGGCCGCCGTCACCACGATCAGGGCGGGCAGCGCGCCGCGCAGGCGTTCGGAGACGGAGCCGCTGCCGAGGACGTGCGTCATGGCCTCGGCGGTGAACGCGAGGACGACGGCGGCCGCGATGCCGGTGAGCAGCTGGCACGCCAGAAGCAGCAGCACCCCGCGCCGGTCGACGGCCCACGCCATCCGCGCGGTGTGCCCGAGCACCGAGGGCAGACGCCGGCACATGGCGCCGAAACTGGCGCCCGCCAGCGGGTTCTCGCCGTGCTTCCCCCCGAAGGCGAGGGTCGCGGGCGGGGGAGGGGGTGGCGTCTTCTCGTCAGCGGTCGAGGCGTCGGTCACAGTCACCTGCGTCCCTCCTGGAGGTCGTGCCGCGCCTGGACGGCGCGGCGGTGCACGGCCTAACGACACGGCGCCGGAATCGAACGCGGTCGATTCCGGACGCGCTCAGCCCCTTGCCGCGCAAGGGACCGGCGGACGCGGCGCGCCGCTGAGGCCGGTCCCCGGGCGCGCCGGGTTGGCCGAATCGCGGACGCTCGAAACCGGTGTGGCGGATGAGGTTTCCGGTGATCGACAGGGTTCTCCCGGGGCGCGGCTCTCGGGCGCCGACGTGGCCCGCCGCCCCGCCCCGTGCCGTTTGCCGTCTGCCCTGGTGGGGACCCGGGCGGGCATGAACGTGATGTCACGCCGCCGCCCGCTGCGGCAGAACCGGGTCCTGTGGCTGCTGGACCGCCTGGAGCGCGAGCCCGCGGCCGACGCGGTGATCGACACGCTCCGCAGGGGCGTGCGCGCCCTGCCGCTCGGGCGCGGCCGGGACCTGCTGCACGGCCGGTGGCTGGGGCACCCCGTGCACCCGCTGATGGTGCAGGTGCCGATCGGCAGCTGGCTGTCCGCGGCGGTCCTCGACCTGCGGCCCGGCCGCTCCCGCGAGTCACGGCTGCTGGTCGGCGTCGGGCTGGCCGCCGTCGCTCCCACGGCCCTGGCGGGCTGGGTCGACTGGGCCGAGCTGCACCGCCAGCAGCAGCGCGTGGGGCTGGTGCACGCCCTGTCCAACACGGCGGCCGTCGGCCTGTACGCCGCCTCGCTCGCCTGCCGCGTCAGGGGCCGCGAGGCCGCCGGCCGGACCTACGGCTTCCTGGGGCTCACGGCGGTGGGTATCGGCGGCATGCTCGGCGGCCACCTGGCCTACCGGCAGGCCTCCGGCGCCAACCACGCCGAGGAGGTCCCGCACGTCGTCTCGGAGGGCTGGCACCGGATCGGAACCGTGGACGAGTTCCCGGCCGGACAGCCGGTGCGGCGCAGCGTGGACGACGTGCCGGTGCTGGTCGTGCGCGAGACCGGCGGGGAGATCCACGCCCTGGCCGAGCGGTGCAGCCACCTCGCGGGACCGCTCGCCGAGGGCACCGTCGCCGACGGATGCGTCCAGTGCCCCTGGCACGGCAGCGTCTTCCGCCTCTCCGACGGCTGGAACGTACGCGGCCCCGCCACCGCCCCGCAGCCCTCCTTCGAGACCCGGATCACCGGCGGCGAGGTCGAGGTGCGCCTGCGCCACCAGGACGGGGGACAGCCCGCGGAGAAGGACAGGGACCTGGCCGGGCTCGGGAGCGGAACGGGATCGGGGGCTGCTCATGGACATGACGCCCGTGGCTGACAGCCCCGCGGCACGGCGGCTGCGCGGACTTCTCCGGCACACCGAGCGGCGCTACTCGGCCGGCCACGACCGGCCGCTGGGCGGCTATGTCGCGGCCCTGGCGGGCTTCGCGACGTTCACGGCGGCCTGGAGCACGGCGGTACGGCTGCGCGGGCGCCCGCTGCCGGAGCGGCCCGAGCCGTGGGACGTCGTGCTGACCTCGGTGGCCACCTTCCGGCTCAGCCGGCTGCTGAGCAAGGCCTCGGTGACCAGCCCGCTGCGCGCCCCCTTCACGCGGTACGTCGGGCCCCAGGGCCCCGCCGAACTCCACGAGGAGGCCCGGCCCGAGCCGGGCAGGCACACCGCCGGCGAACTCGCGACCTGCCCGTTCTGCATGAGCGTCTGGGTGGCCTCGGCCCTGACCGCAGGCCAGCTGCTGTGGCCCCGCGCGACCCGCACCGCGATGGGCACGCTCACCGCCCTCGCCGGTGCGGACGCACTGCAACTGGCGTACGGCACGCTGCTGAACAGGACGACGGGCGACACGACGGGCGACTGACCGCAGACCCGCCCGCTTCGGCGCAGGTCAGGGGCCGGTCACGCTCGCCCGGGCGCGCGGCGCAGCCACGCCGCGATCCAGCCCGTCTGCATCGCGGCGTCGAGGAGGTACGTCGGCCGGATCCGCCCCTTGGGCACATAGACCAGATCGACGGCCAGCAGGGTGACGGCGGTACCCAGGCCGATACGGCGGGCATGGGCCGCGCCCCGCGGGTCGGCGGCCGCGGTGAGCTGGGCGAGGCCGGCGGAGGCCAGCAGCCCGCCCGTCGTCATCTGGAGCCAGACATCGGTCTTCGGCCCGAAGACCCACTCGAAACTGCGCAGGTGCAGCAGCGGCCACAACCCGCCCACGACGTTGAAGGCGCCGTGCGCGAGGGCGATCGCGTCGGCCGGCTGCGGATCTCTGTTCCTGCCCAAGGCGGCCTCCCCTCATGGGACCGCCCGGGTACCCCTCGCCGACCGCGCCCAAGCAGCTCACAGGACGTCGGCGGTCCCGTCCGGCGTTTCCGTCACCGCCCGTCGGGGACCCGCCACCTGTGGTGGCGTACCGAGCGGAGCAACGCGTGCGGCTCCCCGCCGTACGGGCGGGCTGGCTGACGCAGACGTTCGTGCACTGGGCGTATCCGCCGGAAACGGTGCGGGCGCTGCTGCCCCAGGGACTGACCGTGGACGAGTACGACGGGGCGGCCTGGGTGGGGCTGACGCCCTTCGTCATGGCGGACCTGCGCCCGCACGGCCTGCCCGCCGCGCTGCCGGGGCTCCCCACGTTCGCCGAGACCAACCTGCGGACCTACGTCCGGCACCCGGACGGGCAGGACGGACTGTGGTTCCTGTCCATCGAGGTCGCCTTCCCGCCGATGCTGGCGGCCCGCGCGATCGGCGCGCCCTACCACCAGGGCACCCTGAGCATCTCCCGGGAGGGCGGCACGGTCGCGTACGCCGGTTCGAGAGGGACCGGAGGGCCCTCCTACCGCCTCGTCGTCCGGCCCGGCGATCCGATCGAGCCGACGGAGCGGGACGTGTGGCTGACCTCGCGCTGGCGGGCCTACACCCGCAGCCTCGGCCTGCTCTGGGAGACGCCCGTCGAGCACGAGCCATGGCCGCTGGCCCGGGCCGCGGCCGGCGTACTGGAGGAGACGCTGACCACCGCCGCGGGCCTGCCCGCGCCCGAGGGGAAGCCGGTGGTGCACTTCTCACCCGGCGTCACGGACGTGCGGCTCGGCCCCACCAGGCCGTGCGCCCCGCGCGGCCGCGCCGGGAACGGGAGCGCCGGTGGGAACGGGAGCACGTCTTCCGCCCCGTAGCAGCCGGGAGGGGGCAGTCCTCCTCAGCCCCGGGTGGGCCTGCCGTCGGCCGACGTGACCGTGACGGCGGTGGTGCGGCCGTCCGGAGCGATGCGGAGGATTGGGATCGCCTTGTCCCTGGGGGCGCCGTCGTCGCCGAGGGCGATCCAGCCGCTCGCGCCCGGCAGCGGCCCCTTCTCCCGCAGCCGGGCGAGGGTCCGGTGGACGTCGGTGACCGACGGACGCGGCACCGCTGGAGTCTCCCGGACCGCCCGGGTCGCGGTCAGCAGGGCGTCGTACATCATGACGGCCCGGCCGTCCTCCAGGTCGCTGTGCCCGAACGTGTCGGTGAACGTGCCGTCGCGGAAGGGCGCGGCGAGCTTCAGGTCGAAGGCCTCCGGTGTCACCTCCCACGCCCGGGGGTGGGCCAGGCCGGTGTGGAGCAGGTCGATGCGCCCCTTGCCGAGCACGTCGGCCAGATCCCGCGCGCCGAAGCCGTTCGTGTGCCGGATCATCATGGTGTCGTCGCCCGACATCACGGTGATCCGGTGGTCCTTGCACGGGCGGGCGGCGAGGACGGTCAGGAGCCGCGGCAGCGTCGTGCCGCGGCCCGCGAAGTAGACGACGTCCGGCCGCACCGCGCACACGTCCGCGAGCCGGGCGCGGAAGTCGCCCGCGCCGGACCGTGAGGAGTCGAACAGGGTGGGTTCCGCCCGGACGAGCCGCTCCGCCGGGATCCGGGCCCGGAACTGCTGGGCGAGGGTGCTCGTGTACTGGTCGCCGGGGGCCACGTCCTGCACGAACAGGATCCGCGCCCGGGCGAGCGCGCCGGCCGACAGATGCTGTACGGCGGCCGCCGCCTGGTCGGCGTTGGTGGGCGCGACGCGGGCCAGGCCGGGAACGGCGGCCCAGGAGTCGGCCGTGAGGACCGAACCGAACGCGGGGAGGCCGCCGGCCGTCAGCTCCTCCACCATGTCCTGACTGGCGGCGGTGCTGCCGCCCAGGCCGAGCGCCGCCACGATCCGCTGGGCGCGCCGGGCCGCGAGCACCTGCCCGACCGCGTGGTTGCGCTGCTCGGCGGTGCCTCCGGTGTGGCCGAACAGCAGCCGGACCGCGGGGCCGTCCTGCCGGGCACCGAGTCTGCCGTTGGTCCTGAGCTGGGCGAGGTGCGCGCCCTCCAGATCGCGCCGGACCGCCTCCATCGCGCCGCTGCCGTCGAACTCCTGGGTGATGGGCGTCAGATACACCATCGACACGAACGGCCGCCCGCCCGGCTCGGCGGCGGCCGCGACGACCCGCCGGTTCTCCGCGGCGATCCGCTCCAGCACCGGTGCGACGGCCCGGCTCGACGAGGAGCGCAGCCGCGCGGGCGACGCGTCCGCGTCCAGCAGACCGACGCATCTGCGCATCCGGCCCTCACCCAGGGCGGTCAGACCCTCGGCGCACGGCAGGACCGCCGACGGCGTCGTCGGTGGCACGTCACCCGCGAGGAACAGGGCGGTCAGGGCGGCCAGCGCGGCGATCGCCGCCCTCCCGGGCCGCCGGCGCGGCCGTACCCGCACGCCGTCGACCTCGCCGAGGCCCTGCTCGGGCCCGGTCGCCAGGCGGAGCACCTCCTCCAGGCCGGGCCGCCGGGCGGGGTCCTTGGCCAGACAGCGCGACACCAGTGCGCGCAGCGGGGCGGGGACGCCGGTCAGGTCCGGTTCCTGGTGCACCACCGCGAAGGCGACCGCGATCGGCTCCAGGCCCGCCGCCTCGGGGTCCTCGAAGGGGCTCCGGCCCGACGCGGCGAACGCCAGCACGCCACCGAGCGCGAACACGTCCGTCGCCGGGGAGACCGCCCGCGCCGCGACCAGCTGCTCGGGGGCCATGAAGGCCGGGGTGCCCACCATCGCGCCGCTGCGGGTCAGCGCACGGCTCTGGACGACGGACCGGGCGATGCCGAAGTCGATGACCCGGACGCCGTCGTCGGCGAGCAGGACGTTGCCCGGTTTCAGGTCCCGGTGCACGATCCCCTGCCGGTGGATGTCGCGCAGCGCCTCCGCCAGCTGTCCCGCCAGCCGGGCGACCTCGGCCACCGGCAGCGGCCCGCCGGACCGTACGCGGGCCTCCAGGGAGTCCCCGGCGACGTACTGGGTGGCCAGCCAGGGCGGATCGCCGTCCGGGTCGGCGTCCACCACGGGCGCCGTGAAGGCCCCGCTCACCTTGCGGGCCGCCGCCACCTCGCGCCGGAACCGGGCACGGAAGTGCGGCTCGTCTGCGTACTCGGGCCGGATCACCTTCAGCGCCACCTGCCGCCCGGCGGCGGTGCGCGCGAGGTACACCACCCCCATTCCGCCGGCGCCGAGGCGCCGTTCCACGGTGAACTCCCCGATCCGCCGCACCCCGCCAACGTAGCGGCGCCGACGGCCCCCGGTTTCCGGCTTCCCGGCGTCCGGTCCCGAGCAGCACACCTTCAGGTGAAGCGGCCCCGGTCGACCGGTGCGGGCCGCGCGGCGCGTGTACACCGCCCCGCCGCACCGCGTACGGCCGAGGAGACAACCGCTGCCGCGCCGTCCAGACTCGAAGGAGGAGCAAGCGTCTTCCGGTCGACCGGGTCTGTGAGGGCCGGACTGTGCATGATGTGCCGCTGTGGCTGTGGCTGGTGTTCGTCGCCACCGTGCTGGTGTCGCTGGCGGTCGATCTGCTGGCGCACCGGCAGGCCCACGTCATCGGCTTCCGGGAGGCCGCCGCCTGGAGCGGGGTGTGGGTGGGGCTGGCGATCCTCTTCGGCGCCGTCGTCTTCCTCGTGGTGGGCACCACCGCCGGTGTCGAGTACACCACCGCGTGGCTGCTGGAGAAGAGCCTGTCGGTGGACAACCTCTTCGTCTTCGCGCTGATCTTCGGCTACTTCCGGGTGCCACGCGCCTACCAGCACCGCGTGCTCTTCCTCGGGGTCCTCGGCGCCCTCGTCTTCCGGGGGCTCTTCCTCGCCGCCGGGGTGGCGGTGGTCAGCCGCTTCACCGCCGTCCTGTTCGTCTTCGCCGCGATCCTCTTCTGGAGCACGTACAAGATCCTCAAGGAGGAGGACGACAGCTTCGACCCCGGCAAGAGCGTCGCCGTACGCCTGCTGCGCAAGGTCATCCCCGTACGGGACGAGTACGCCGGCACCCACTTCTTCGTACGGGAGGCCGGCCGGCGCGTCGCCACCCCGCTGCTCGCCGTGGTCGCCGCGATCGAGGCCGCCGACCTCGTCTTCGCCGTCGACAGCGTGCCCGCGGTGCTGGCCGTCAGCAGTGACGCCTTCATCGTCTACACCAGCAACGCCTTCGCCATCCTGGGCCTGCGCGCCCTGTACTTCATGCTCGCCGGCCTGCTGGACCGCTTCCACTACCTCAGCAAGGGACTCGCGCTGATCCTCGCCTTCATCGGCGTCAAGCTCATCCTCCAGGCGTCCCACAAGATCATCAGCCCCGACGTGCCCGAGATCCCCTCCCTGATCAGCCTCGCCGTCATCGCCACGGTCCTGGCCGTCTCCGTCGCGCTCAGCATGATGCGCCCCCCTCCAAAGGACTCCAAAATCCCCCTAAAGCAGGATTAAAATAGTGGCCATGAGCAGCGACCATGAGCGAAGAGCGGCCTCCCGTTCCCGGTACGTGTGCCGCTCGTGCAAGCAGCCGGTGGACGCCGTGATGGAACGGCACAAGACCATGGGTGTCTTCGTCCCCGTCTGGGTCGCGGGCCCCTGCCACAACCAGCGGTGCGAGCACTACGTACCGGAACTGGTACCGGTCACGTCGGTGCGCGGTGCGACCTGGCAGCACCTCACCGGCTGGAAGCACGACTGAACCTGGCCGGTGGTGGCACCGGCCAGGGGCCTTGACCTGATCAGCCGCGCGTCAGCCGTCGGACTCCGACGACGGGATGTAGGCGCCCGGCACGTTCTGCGGGGCGTAGAGCCTGGACTCGCCCGGGTACGGCTTCGCCCAGTTGTGCGTCTGGTACCAGGTGTAGTGGTTCATCTGCGCGGGGTTGGCGAAGTCGGGCACGGCGTTCGGGCCGGTCAGCCGCTGCTTGGACTTCCAGGTCTCCCACTGCGCCGCCAGCGACCGCTCGCCGGCCGGCACCTTCGCCGCCGGTACGGGCGCCGCCCCGGGATCCTGCGGAGCCGGGGTGTCCACACCGCAGGACGGCGGGGTCTTCAGGCCGTCCGTGAGCGGCGTCCGGTTGGGCAGCGCCTTGAACGGCGTGTAGTCCGCGTGCCGGGTGAACGCCCCGCGCATCGGGGTGGCCGCGCTGTCCTTCTGGTTCATCGGCTGGATCCCGAGGATCTGCTCGATGGTGCGGATCATCGTGATCTGCGAGTAGTAGTGGCTGTCGACGGTGCCGTGCCGGGCCCAGGGGCTGATGATCTGGATCGGGGCCCGGTGACCGTCGACGTGGTCGAGGCCGGCCTGGGAGTCGTCCTCGACGACGAAGATCGCCGAGTCCTTCCAGAACTTGCTGTGCGAGACCTCGTCGACGATCCTGCCGGTCGCGAGGTCGTTGTCCGCGACCTGGGCGGCGGCGCTCGCCGGGCCACCGGTGTGGTCGCTGGAGAGCCAGAACATGTTCAGGTCCGCCGGGCCGTGCTTCTCGAAGTCCTGCTTCCAGATCTCGTACCGGTAGAGGTCCGGGACGCTGGTGTCGAACTTCGGGAAGCCGTGCACCGACACACTGTTGAGCGACGGGATCGGCGAGGACGAGTCCAGGGTGTAGGCGGTGCCCCGCCCGGTCGCGTCCATGGTTTTGGCGTCGCAGTACAGGTTCTGCCAGCTCGCGTCCGCCGGCTTGGTCAGGAACTGCTGGAACTCGCCGAAGTCCCGCACGGACTTCCCGGCCGCCTGCGCACCGGTCCACAGGAACCCGCTGCGCTGGTGGCCGAGCGCGTCGTCCTCGGTGTCGTAACTGCGGGCGTACTCACCGGCCGAGGACTCGGTGTACTCCGGGTCGTCGGCCTGCATCAGCCAGTTGTGGCCCTCGGCGGAGTTCGTGCCGATGTCGTAGGTGTTGTCGTACAGCCCGAACTGCCGGGCCAGCGCGTGCTGGTTCGGCGTCACGTTCTCGCCGAACTCCGTCAGCGCCGGGTCGCCGTTGCCCTGCGGCATGTCGCCGAGGACCTGGTCGTAGGTCCGGTTCTCCTTGACGAGCAGGAACACGTGCTTGATCGTCGAGGGGTCGCCGAGCCGCAGCGGGACCGGCACCGGCTTCGCGGTGCTCCTGCCCCGGCTCCGCGCGACCGAGCCCGCGGTCCAGCCGTTCTGCCGGAAGACCTTGGCGGTCTCGGAGCGGATGACACTGTCCTCCGGCAGCGTGAAGTGCTGCACGCTCGACGTCGTGTCATGCGTGCCGTGCCCGGCGCTGTCGGTGGGGCGGCGGGCGTCGACGCCACGGGTGTTGGAGACGACGACCTGCTTGCCGACGGTGGTGATCTCCGCGGGAAAGTAGTCCGTCGGGAGCAGCCCGACATAACTGACGGGCTCCTGGGGGGTGGTGTACCGGTAGACGGCGACGGCATTCGCGCGGCCCAGCGTCACCAGCAGGTGGCCGTCGTCGGTGAGGGTCACCGCGTCGGGCTCGTAGCCGACCGACGCCTGAGGCCACGGCTGGGTGGCGATGGTCTGCACGACCTTGTCGCGTGCCGTGTCGATGACCGACACGTCGTTGCCGGCCGTGTCGGTGACGAACAGCGCGCCCTTCCTGGCGTACAGCGCGGTCGGGTGCAGACCGACGGTGATGATGCCGACGGGGGCATCCGGCTTCGCCAGGTCGATGACGCTGACCGTGCCGGTGGTGGTGGCGGCGGTCACCGGGCTGGCCGGCACCTGCGTGCCGTACGAGTTGGCGGTCGTGTCGCCGGGCCTCGCCGGGCGGCCGCCCTCGTTGCTGACGTACAACCGGTCGCCGACCTCGACCATGTCGCGCGGCGCGTTGCCCACGGCCCAGCTCCGCTCGATCGCCCCGGTCGCCGCGTCGAGGGCGACGACCCGGTTCTGGCCGTTGACCGCCGAGTAGACGGTGGAGCCGTCGGGGGAGAACACCGCCGCGCCGACCAGCGCGTGCTTGGCCCCGTCCGCCGGGATCCCGATGAACGTCGGACTGGTGACGCTGCCGTCCGGGTGCACGGTGAACCTGGTGTAGCCGTCGGTCTGGCCCAGCCACAGCTGCTTGCCGTCGGGGGAGTAGGTCGGGCCTTCCTGGCCCACGTCGTCACCGCTGATGCGCGGGCTCGACGACGCGGAGCTGCCGACGAGTTGCTGCACCTTCCAGTTCTTCAGGTCCACGATCGCCAGGGCGCTCCCGCCGTCGGTGACCGAGGCCGCGAGGTGGGTGCCGTCCGGGCTGGGCGAGGACGACATGATCTTGCCGTCGTTCACGACGAGACGGTCGCCGTACGGGGCGATGTACTGGTCGCTGGGGAGGACCTGGCCCTGACCGGTGATCTGGCCGACGTGCTGGGTGCCGAACTGGTGCGTCTGCGCGAAGGCGGTCCCGGCGGCGGCCACGGCGACGGCGGTGATGCCCGCCGTGACCATGGTCCGGCGCCCGATCCGTCTGCCGGGAACGCCGGAACTGCCATTCCCGGCACGCCGACGGCGGCGTGTTACCTGCATTGCGTTATCCCTTCGAGGGGGCGAGAAGCTCGACGTCGCCGTCGAACTGCCACAGGGGGTTCGGTGCGTCCCCGGCCGGGGTGCGGACCAGGAAGTAGCCGTTGACTTCCTTCGGTCCGTCGCCGTCGGCCACGAAACGACCGTCTGGGGTGACATCGAGCTGGTAGACCGCCGACCCGGCGGCCTCGACGCCAGGGAGATGCCAGGAGACGACGCACCGCCAGTCGTTGCCCGGCCCTTCGGCGGCGACCCGGTCGCTGCCCTTGTCGCACGCCGCCGTGGCCTGCAGCCGCGCCTCGGTGACGGCGGGGCGGTTCAGCTGCGCGGTCTGCATCCGGTAGAGGTGGGCGAACGCGGTGGCCAGCGAGCGCTGCACCTTGTCCTGGGTGATCCCCGAGCCCGTGGCCGAGGTCGTCGCCGTGACGACCACGGTGGTCACGGCGATCAGCCCCGCGAGCGGCAGCACACCGGCCACGACCGCGCGGCGCGCCGAGCCGTCGTCGGCCGGGTTGGTGAAGTCGCGCCGCAGGAACAGCAGATACGCCAGCGCCTTCGCGGTCACCGCCCACACCAGGCTGACGGCGATGCCGGTGAGCAGCGGCGCGAGCTGGACCGGGCTGGTGAACAGACCGTTCCAGGACAGGAAGGCGGAGCCGGGCAGGGAGAGGCGGACGGCGACGGGCAGCGGCATCATCTGGGCGAGCTGCATCGCGAGCGCGACGACCGCGGGCAGCAGCAGCCCCACGGGGGACCGCCCGAGCGCGACCGACCCGAGCAGTCCGATGCCGGCGAGGGCCAGGGTCGGGGCGAGGACGCAGACCCAGGCGAGCAGGACCCTCGCCGCGGCGTCGGCCGGGGGCAGCAGGTGCCCGTCGAGGCCGACCAGCGGCTGGTTGCCGACTGCCAGGACTCCGCCCACCGTGCTGGAACACGCCAGCCCGGCGACCAGGAGCAGGATGACCGTGAGACTGGCCAGGGCCTTCGCCGCGAAGATCCGGCGCGGCGAGCGGACCGCCACGAGCAGGTGGCGCCAGGTGCCGAGCCGGTCCTCGGACGCGAACACGTCACCGGCGACCACCGACGTCAGCAGCGGCAGCGCCCAGGTGCCCGCGAAACCCAGCGTCACCAGCGGCCCGGCCCACCCCGTGGCGTGCATCCAGCGGCCGAAGAGGGTGTCGGACGGAAGCGTGCTCTGCTCACTCACTCCGGCGACGAAGAGCCCCGGCGCGACCCAGCAGGCGAGGAGCAGCAGCCGGATCCGCCAGTGCGCGACCAACTTGACCAGCTCGAACCGGTAGCAGCGGGTCACCGGGACGCGGGGGTTCTCCTGGACGGGGGGTGGGGGGAGAGTCGCGGTCATCCGGACGGTCGTGGTCATGCAGCGGTCTCCTGCCGTGCGGTGAGGGCGAGGAACGCGGCCTCCAAGGGCGATACCACGGGCGCGAGTTCGCGTACCGCGATGCCCGCGTGCACGAGCCGTGCCACCAGCGCGTCGAGGGCCGGCACCGGCGCGCGGACGACGAGCACCTCGGCGGCCTGCCGCACCTCGGCCTCGTCGAGGATCCGGACCCCGTCCGTACCGGCGGCCACCCGGCGAGCGGCCTGCGGGTCGGAGGTGAGCAGCCGGTAGTCGAGTTCACGGTTCTCGGCGGCCAGCTCGCCCAGCGGCCCGGAGAAGACGACGCGCCCGGTGGCGAGGATGGTGACCTCGGAGCACAGGGCCTCCAGGTCGTCCATGCGGTGGCTCGACAGCACGACACTGGTTCCGTCCGCCGCGAGCCGGCCGAGGACACCGTGCACGTGCTTCTTCCCGGCCGGATCGAGTCCGTTGGCCGGTTCGTCCAGCACCAGCAGCCGGGGTCTGGTGAGCAGGGCGGCGGCGAGACCGAGCCGTTGGCGCATGCCGAGGGAGAAGCCGCGGGTCCGGTCGTCGGCGACGTCGGTGAGCCCGACTTCATCGAGCACGTCGTCGACCCCCGCCGTCGGCACGCCGTGACCGCGCAGGGCGGCCAGCGCGGCGAGGTTCTGCCGCGCGGTGAGCGACGGGTAGAGACCGGGCCCGTCCACGAACCCGGCGACACCGCCGGGAGCGGCGAGCGCACGCCCGACCGGAGTGCCCAGGATCTCGAGGCTGCCCCGGTCGGCGACGGCCAGGCCCAGCAGCAGCCCGAGCAGCGTCGTCTTGCCGGCGCCGTTCGGTCCGACCAACCCGTGGATCTGCCCCTGCGTCACGTCCAGATCGACGCCGTCGAGTGCGACGACATCACCGAAACACTTGCTGATCCCACGGGCTCGGACTGCGAGGAATGCGTCCATGGTCCCCTTCTTCCAAAGCCCGGAAGGAACTTAGGGACCGCACACAGCGCGGGCAGGGACAGCGGGTTGAACGTACTCGGAACGACTCGTCAAGGCATCGGCAAGTCCGTGTGCACGGAGTAAAGCCGGCCGCGGGCCCTTCCGGCGGGGCCATCCAGGTGTACAGGGGCATTCAGACAGCGGCGCGCCGTCCGGCGGCTGACGCAGGCCCGTGCCGCGACCTCATGGGCGCCGCCCGGACGGTGGCGACGTCCCGGACGAGGCCGATTCCCGCCTCGGCGGCCCGGACTCACCCGCCCCGCTGCTGTCCGGGAAACCGGGCGGGTGGGTCCAGGCGATGCACCCATGGTCCCGCCGTACCGCGGCGACCGAGCTTTGCGCTCATTCAGCACGCAAAGCTCTTTGCGCTCAGGAGGTGATCGGAAGGTCCTTGCGCGCCTGTTCCAGGTCGTCCTCCCAGATCCACAGCCGGTGGTGGGGCGGCACGCGGTGGTAGCCGTACAGGCCGGCTTCGGTCAGGTCCCGCAGGTCCACGCACACCCGCTGGTAGGCCTGCCCGATCGCCTTGGCCGGATCGGGCACCTCCCGGGCACCGAGCTTGATGCAGGCCCGGTACTCGTATCCCAGCAGCAGGTCCTGTCCGAACTGCGCCCAGGCGCCGAGCTGTTGGGTCCATGCCGCCTCCGCCTCGTCCACCAGCAGGTTGAGGTCGGAGGAGGGCGGGATGGAGGGGTAGATGAGGAAGGTGGCCGCCCAGCCGAGTGCCACCATGTCCAGGTTGAACGTGCGCCGGCGCGGGTCGTCGCGCGGCGGCAGCGGATCGGACGCACTGCCGCCGAACCAGGGCGCGGTGTAGGCCAGCAGACGTCCGTTGCTCTCGACGAGTTCGCCCGTGGCGATCACGGCGAGTTTGCGCTGTGAGCCGTCGGGGCGGGTCAGGCGAGTGGCCACCATGTCCTTGTGCGCCTCGGCCGCGGCCTTGCCCGCGGCCTGGTGCCGCTGCGCGGCGTCCGGAGTGATCCGGGAGACGAGATAGTCGCGCAGATCCTGCGGCAGCGCGTCGTAGGTGCCGTCCAGCAGTCGCGCCTTGGTGCGCTCCAGAGCGGCCTGGGCGGTGGCGGGCGAGCCGCCGAACTGGCTTTCCGGGGTGTCGATGGACACCATACGGATGGCCATTTCTATTTTTGGGGTGTCGCCGTCGGTCACACTCACGAACGCGTAATCGTTGGCGGGACGGCTGGGACCCACGAAGCCGAGATCTATCATGGTCTTTTCCGGTTTCAATTGACTGTTGAACGTCAATTCGTACGAGGCACCGGCGCCGTTGAGTGAGAGTGCTGTCTTCAGTATCTTTCGCCGAGGGAATGAACGCCAATGCTGCGTCACCGTTGGCAACGGGCTCGCTCAGCCGCCGGCCGGGTAGAGCGCGGCGAGCGCGGCAATCATGCGGGAGATCGCCTCGCCCGCCTCCGGCGGATCCAGCACCTCGACGTCGGTCCCGAACAGGAGCAACCGGCAGACGGCGGCCGGCACCGGGTAGTCCAGCTCGACGATGAGCCATTCGTCGTCCGCCTCCCCGACGACTCCGCGGAAGTTCGCGCGGGTGAGCCTCTGCAGCATGTCCAGGCGGCGGCGCCTGACCCGGGCCCGGGCCACGATCCCCGGCTCGCGGTTCTCCACATCGTGACCCGGCTGGAAATGGACCTCGTGCCGGTGGACCGGGTGTACGGCGGCGGGTTCTTCTTCGACGCCGAGGCGGCGCCCGACGTCCTGAGCGTATACGCACGGTGGACCTCCGACTTGCCCCGGGAGATGAACTCCTCGGTGGCCCTCGTTCCGATGCCGGACGACCCGGAGGTGCCCGAGCCGATGCGGGGCCGGCACGTCTGCCACGTGCGGATCGCCTACACCGGCAGCGCGGAGGAGGGCGCGCGGCTGGTGGCCCCGCTTCGGGACGCCGGCCTGGTCCTGATGGAGGACCTGCGGGACATGCCGTACACGGAGAGTGGCTCCATCCACGACGAACCTCCCGCCCCGATCCCCTTCCAGCGCGAGACCGTGATGTTGCGGGAAGCAGGCGACGGCGTGCTGCGCCTGCTCTTGGAACACGCGGGCCCGCAGGCGCCGCTGCCGGTCGTCGTGGAGCTGCGGCACCTCGGTGGCGCCCTGGCGACGCCGCCCGAGCGGCCCAACTCCGTGGCCCACCGGGATGCCGGATACCTGCTGTCGGTCGTCACCCTGCTGTTCGGCATCACCGAGGAGGACACCCGGCCGATGTACAAACAGCTCCGCGAGGCACTGCGGCCGGTCTCGTGCGGCGTCGGCCTGAACTTCCTGGGACACGGCGCGAACGCTGACGAGGAGACCGTCCGCACCGCGTACGCGCCCGCAGACCTCGACCGGTTGGCCAGGCTCAAGGCCGTCTACGACCCGGGCAACCTCTTCCGCCTGAACTACAACATCCCGCCGGAGGGCGACGGCCCGACCGTGACGGCCTGAACCGGAGGCGGCGACGACCAGTTCACCGACGGGGATGGCTGTCGTCGGCATCGGCTGTCTCGCCGCCGCCCAGCCGCTCAGCCGGGTGTCCCGGCCGCCTTAGGCGGGCCGGTCAGGCCTCCGCATCTCGGAAACCACCAACGAGCTCGGCGGGGCGCTGGGGATTGCGCTGGTGGGAAGCCTCAGCACCGCCGTGTGCCGCGACAGCATGTCCGAGAGGCCGGCGAGCACCTGGCGGACGCGGCCCGCGCGGCCTTCGCCCACGGCTTGCAGGTCAACGCCTTCGTGGCCGCACCCCTGATGCTCGCCATGGCCCTGGGCGCGATCTACCTCCTGCGCCAGGTGAAACCGAACTCGCACGAGGAGGAGCCGGAACACTCGGACCTGGCGACGGAGTCTCGCTGATCCTGCCAGCGGCAACCCTCGCGGCGACGGGACGGCCGGTCAGCCGTACATCGTCACGCGGTGGAGAGCCATAAGCACGTCGTCGATGGGATGGTGCTGCGGCTTGCCGGAGGAATCGAGTCTGTTCCACCTCTGCAGGTTCACCGCGACGGCCATCTGCCGTTTGCCGTCGGCACCGGTCATGGCGTCGCCGCGGCCCTTGGGACCGATTCCTCCAGCCTCTACCCGCCCTGAGGGTAAGTGCTGCAGGCCCCTGCGCGCATCGGGGCTGCTCGACGAGGAGGTCCCGGCGCGGGCTACCACCGGAATGCGCTGGCCAACCAGCCATGCGTGAATCCGTTTCGTTGCAGGCGGCGGATTGGCCGCCAGTCCCTGCTCGAATGAGGGCCGTTCAACGGCCCTCGGTGCGCCTCGCAGGCATGCGGTAGCGTCCGCGCACGCGCGCGGCCCGTCCAGTCGGGCCGGAGGGGGCAGGGGGGGGCACGGTGGCACCGCGGCTGGGTGGCGAGACGGACAAGTTTGGCAACCGCTACGAGGGAGCCTGGACGATCAGACATGCCCTGTACGTACTGCTGGGCTCGGGCACGTCGCTGTGCGTCGAACCGAGTGGGGCGCTGGGCGACGGGGTCGAGTTCGTCTACCGGCACGACCATGGAACGGAGGTGCACCAGGTCAAGCGGCAGAACCGCAACGCGAACAACTGGAATGTGGCCTCCCTCCGCGACAAGGGAGTGTGGGAGAGTCTGCGTTCGCATGTCGAGGCGGGCCGGGATTTCCACTTCGTCTCCGTGCTACCGGCCCGTGCGCTCGACGAACTCGCCGACCGCGCCCGCCGCTCCGACGATCTCGCCTCCTTCCAGGCCGAGTGGCTGACGGACGAACTCCGAGGTCCCTTCGATGCCCTCGCCTCGCCTGGCATCTACGGCTCGACCGCGACGGCTTGGCGGATGTTGAGAGGGTTCCGCGTGGAGTGGCACGACGAACGGGACCTCGTACACACCAACGCTGCCCTGGCCGAACAGACCTTGACCGGGGCACCGGGCCCCCTGGCGGCGCTCGCCCTCGGCCAACTCCTGCTGGACAACTTGGGAAGCACGCTCGACGCCGCGGCCCTCACCACGCGGCTGGCGCCGTACGGGCTGCGCCGTGTCGTGCGGGCCGACGCTGTCGCGGTGTCCGACACGGTGAGAACGGTGACGCGCCGGTGGGCGGCGAGCGTCGAACGTACGCTGCTCCGACCCACGATCCCCCGGGAGGAGGCCGCCTGCCTCCTGGCGGAGGTCAGGGAGGGCACCCGGCGGCTCGTCCTGCTTACCGGAACCGCGGGCGGTGGGAAGAGCGCCGTGCTGCACCAGACCCTCATCGCCCTCGACGAGGCGTCCACTCCGGTTCTCGCTTTCCGTCTCGACCGCCTACAACCCTTCGACTCGACGCATGAACTCGGGCAGCGCGTCGGCCTGACCATGTCCCCGGTCGGCGCTCTCGGCGCCGTGGCGCAAGGTCGGCGCTGTGTCCTCGTCGTGGACCAGCTCGACGCCGTCAGCATGGCATCGGGACGCATCCCGGAAACTTTCGACGCAGTGGCCGACCTTGCCGACGAGGCTGCGGCACATCCCGGTATGCGGGTGGTCCTGGCCTGCCGCGCGTTCGACGCCGAGGCCGACGCGCGCATCCGTAGGCTCACCGCCCCGGACCACTGCACACGTGTCACGGTCGGGTCGCTCTCCGACGCCCAGGTCGACACCGCCGCGAGCGGCATGGGACTGAACATCTCACGCCTCGCTCCGCCGCAACGGGCGTTGCTGCGCTCGCCGCTGCATCTCGTCCTCCTCGCCCAGGTCGCGGATCAGGAGCAGGCCCTCCTCTTTCACAGCACCCGCCAGCTTTTCGACGCCTTCTGGGACACCAAACAGGAGGACTGCGCCCGGCGTCCGTCCGTGCGCTTCCACGACGCGGTCTCTGCTGTCGTCGCATGCTCGACACGGACGACCTCGCCGCCAGCCGGAAGGTACTGGAGTCGGAACACGTATGTGTGCGCGACGGCCGTCAGCTTGCTTTCTTCCATGAAAGCTTCTTCGACTACGCCTTCGCCCGCGACTGGCTCCGGCGCGAAGAGAGCCTGGTCGCCTTCCTCACCAGCGGGGAGCAGGAGTTGTTCCGCCGCGGACAGCTTCGGCAGGTGCTCGATCACCTGCGGGACCTCGACCCGGAACGCTTCGCCGCGGAGGTCGAGGAGCTGCTGATCAGTCCGGACATTCGCTACCACCTCAAACACCTGACCCTGGCCGTGCTGCGGGGTCTGGACGCTCCCACCGCCCTCGAGTGGGGTGCCGTCGCCCGTGTGCTGGACACGCGCCCGCCCTTCCGCGACCGCCTCGTCGACGTGCTCGGCACGCCCGCGTGGTTCCGTCGTGGGGACGACGAGGGGGTCTTCGAAGACTGGCTCGGCAGTGTCGACACGAGAGAACAGGGCTGGGCGCTGAGGCAATTGGTGGCGGTCGCCGATGCCCTGCCCGGCCGGGTGGCTCGCCTTCTGGAGCCGTACGCCGCTGACCCGGCGTACGGTACGTGGCTGATCCGGATCGTTCTCCGCGCCCGACTCGCCGGCAGCCGACCGCTTTTCGACCTCCTGCTCGACGGCGTTCGAGCGGGCCTCTTCACCGGCGGCGAACATGCCCTCTGGGTGTCGGTGGGCGAGCTGGCAGCCGAAGAACCCGCGTGGGCGGTCGAGTTGCTGGGCGTACTGCTGGCGGAACGTCCGGACGCCCTCCGGCTCGACGACCAAGGCAGGGTGGCGATACTGCTGGACCGGGACGGCGCGGCACTCCAGACGGTGACCGCCGCCGCTGCCGGCGCACCGGAGGAGTTCTGCGCCGGGGTGCTACCCGTCCTCCTGGCCGCTATGAGCCTGACCGCCCATCCGGTCCTGACGGGATGGCCCGTCCAGGACCGCCACTTCTCGCACCGTCATCCCGGCGACGACCCCTTTGACCTCGGCGACGCCTTGCTGCAAGGCACGGCCGAAGCTCTGCGGAGTATCGCGGGCCGGGATGTCTCGCGCGCGCGTCAGCTCGTGGAACATCTGGTGAGCGAGCCGTACGAGGCGGCGCAGTGGCTGCTTTACCAGGTGCTGGCCGCGGGGGGACCCGACCTCGCCCCGTGGTCCGCCGAAGTCCTCCTCCAGGGCGGACACCGTCTGCTGTCCGGCTACGCGGCCAACGCCGTGTGGAGCGCCCGTGAGGTCCTCCGCGCCATCGGCGGCGCCCTGTCCGACAACACGTTCCGGCGGCTGGAGCAGTTCCTGCTCCACCTGCGCCTTCCCCCGGACGGCAAACTCTCGCCCTGGCACGAGTTCACCCTGTTGACGGCGCTTCCCGAAGGGCGGCTCTCCGAGCCGGCAACACGCCGGATCGGAGAACTCCGCCGGCTCCACGGCGATCGACGGGAGCCGGACGAACCGGAAGGGGTGACGGGTGGGTTCGTCGGACCGCCCATCCCGGCCGAAGCGGCCCGGCACATGAGCGACGACCAGTGGCTGCAGGCCATGCGGAAGCACAGCCGGGACCGAACAGACTGGGCCACCCATACCGGAGGCGCGCGCGAGCTGTCCCACGTGCTGAAGAGCATGACGGTGGCGGATCCCGGTCGATTCGCGCGGCTCGCCGTGCGGATCGACGCCGCGACACACCCGGCTTACGGTGCCTCGCTGCTCCTCGGCTTCGCGGAGGCCGAGCCGTACGACGAACCGGAGACCGTCTTCGCAGCGGTCCGCCACCTCGCGGGCAGGGGTCGGCCGGAGCAGGACCGGTGGCTGGGGCACGCCCTGCGGAAGTACCTCGACCAGGTGCCGCTCGACCTGGTCGCGACACTCCTGAGCCGCGCTCTCGACTCGGGAGAGCCGGGCGACGCGGCCGACTTGTCCGGCACGGACGGGGGTGATGTGACGCGTGACCTGCTCACCGCTGGGATCAACACCGTACGGGGCAGTGCGGCCGAGAGTCTGGGCGATTTACTCGTCAAGGACGCCGACGGGTCTCGTGCCGCCCTGATTGTCCCCCACCTGAGCCGACTGGCGGCCGACCCGTCCCTCGAAATCCGGGCGTGCGTGGCCCACTTGCTGCACGCCGCGATCCGTCACGACCGCCCGGCGGCGGCCGATGCCTTCGCGGTGCTCGTCCAGGCCCCCGACCACTTGCTGGCGTCACCGTACGTTCCCCGCCTCGCCGTTGCCCTGATGCACGGAGACCCGGCGTCGACCGGGCCGCTGACGGAACGCATGCTGCACTCCCCGGTGGCATCAGTGCGCCGGGTCGGCGGCCAGATCGCCGCGCTGGCCGCGATGGAGTGGGAGACGTCCGACCTGCTGGCCAAGGTGCTCGCCGGGAACGACACGGCACAACGTCAGGGAGCCGCCGACGTGTGCGCCCAGCGCCTGCTGAACACGGGGGACGCGGCGCTAGCCCATCACGCACTCGTCAGGTTCTTCCACGATCCCGAGGAAGACGTGCGGGAAGCCGCCGCCACCGTGGCCGCGGCGCTGCGCGGCCAACGTCTGCGGCCCTATCGGCGGACACTGACCGCGCTGATCGACTCCCGCGCCTTCGGGGCCGCCCTGTCTCAGCTGCTGATCACGCTCGAGGACGCCCCGGACCGGGTCGATGAACTGGTTCTGGCATGTGCTCGGCGCTTTGTCGCGGTGTTCGGAGCAGCTTCGGCCGACTTGGCCCGTGGCGTGGCGGCCGACGCCCGCGACATCGGTCGCCTGTTGGTCCGTGCGTACGTCCAGGCAACTGCACCCGCGCTGAGGTCCGCGATCCTCGATCTGCTGGATCAACTGCTGCTCCTCGGGTCCTACGGCGTGGCCGAGGCGATCAGCGACTCCGACCGGAGCTGAACGTGACCGGTCCGCAGGATGCTCCCGGCGTGCGCCGCCGCGCGCCCCGGCGTGCGTCCGGCGCACCGGTGGGCCGGGCCGAAACGTCCGCCACCCCGAATGAGCGAGTGCTGTCCTGTGAGGATGAAGCACGGTTCAAATCGCAACGGCCGCGTGGCCTTCCTCGACACATTGCCGCCCGAAGCGCGCGCGGCCTTCGAACAGCTCGGCAACCGACATCACTACGTCGGGGGAGACGTCCTCATCCATGAGGGCGATCACACCCAGGATCTGGTGGTCCTCCACGAAGGCTTCGTGAAGGTGACTGCTCGACTGGGCCGTGACGGGATGTCGCTCGTGGACATCTGGAACGGTGGGAATGTCGTGGGCGAAGGTGCGGCGATGGGTGTCGGACCGCGATCAGCCACGGTCACCGCGTGCACCGATGTGGTCGCCGCCGTCGTCCCGAAACATGAGCTGGATGCCTTCCTCCTTGCCCGTCCTGCGATGTCGGTCTCGCTCTTCCAGATGGCCTGCGCTCGGCTGCGCCGGTCCGACCGCTTGCGTCTCGAACTCGGCCGTTACCCGCTCCCGGTCCGGCTGGCGCGAGTCCTCGTTGAACTCGCGGAGTCGTTCGGGCGGCCCGCAGAGACGTTCAGGGGACCCAACTGGAACAAGGTGCGCATCGAGGTGGAGCTGTCCCAGCCGGAGTTCGCCGCCCTCACCGCGTCCACCACGGACACCGTTCACAAGGCTCTCGCTCACCTACGGAGGCGCAAGATCATCACCACCGGCGAGCGGAAGACTTCCGTTGAGGACATGGCCCGGCTGCGCAAGGCAGCTCGGCTGAGTGTGCCGTGACCTTGGAGCACGGCAAGTAAGCCGCATTAATGCGGCTTGTGCAGCCGTTCCCGCCCCTTCCGCCCACAGTTGGCGTGCACCGCACCCAACCCCCATTGGAAGGTGGCGAGTTGCCATGAAAAAGATCTCTCCTCCCCGGCCGTCGGCCGGTCTGCCGCACCGTCGGCTGTGCCTGGCCGCGGACGTGGAGCAGTACAGCCGTCTCGACACCCGGACGCAGTCGGCCGTCCAGTCCGAGCTGGTACGGCTGCTGGACGAGGCGGCCGCGCTGACCGGACTGGACCGGGCGGCCTGGACGCGTCAGCCGCAGGGCGACCTGGAGTTCGCCGTCCTCCCCGAGGCCACGCCGGAGGATGCCGTACTGGGTCTCTTCGTCCACCATCTTGCGGTCCGCCTAGGCGACCGCAACGCCCGCCCGGCCTCCCAGCGGATGAGGCTGCGGATGGCCGTGGATGCGGGCATGGTCGCGGAGGCCGCCCTCGGCCACGCCGGCCCGGCCCCGGTCGCCGTGGCGCGCTACGTCAACGCGCCTCAGCTCAAATCAGTGCTCGCCAACCTCACCGCCGCGGATCTCGCCGTCATCGTGTCGGACCGGCTGTACCAGGACGTCGTGCGGTCCGGGCGGCGGGACCTCGACCCCGCGCAGTACGTGCGGGCCCATGTGCGGGTGAAGGAGTTCGGAGGCTACGGCTGGATCCGCGTGCCGGGCCACGTGCCGGACGATGTGCGCTCTGCCATGGCGGAGGCGCCCGAGCCGAACCCCTCGCCGGACGCCGGCGCTCCGAGCCGGACGACCCTGTCCCAGTACGTTCACCAGGGCGCCGCCGTCGGCCGGGACGTCTTCGGCGGTCTCACCGTCGGCCTGCCCGTTCCCCCTCCGCCGACCGGTTCCGGGCCCGCCCGGTGACGGCCCCCTACAAGGCCCGGCCCTGGCGCGAGCGGGGCGACAGCCAGTGGGCGGACTACGGGGTGAACGTCGGCCACGCCGTGTACGGCGGCATCCACTTCCACCCGCCCGCCTCGCCCGACACACGGTCCCGGCGCCGGAACGGTACGGCGCACCCGGCCCGCATGACGCGACACGCGGCCGTGCGGTCGGCCCTGGCCGACCTCGCACGCGCCTGCGGCCGAGCCGCTGCTGCCCTGGCGTACCTCCGGCCCGACGAGGCCGGAAAGGAGGAGGAATGACATCGACCGGATCCCAGAGTGTCTTCACCCGGATCGACCGGGGCGTCCTCGGACCGCCCGGCGCCGCGTGCCCGTCGCTCACGGTGCACGTCGGCTCCCGTGCGCTCCTGCTCTCCCCGGAGGAGAGCAGGAGGGCGCTCTACGGACCGCGACGGGACGCGGCGCTGGGAGCGGCGGTCTGGCGACATGCCGTCACCCAGGCCCGCCGGGAGCCGCTGGACGGCGACGGCACCGGACGGCTGTTCGTCGTATGGCTGGCCCTCCCTGGGCTGTACCGGAACCTGCACCGGATCCTGCGCCGCTGGCGGCGGGTCGACCGGGCTGACCTGGAGGCCGAGGCCGTCCTTGCGGTGCTTGCCGCACTCGACACGGCGGACCCGGACGGCTCGGACACGGGTGGCTGCCTGATCAAGGAGGCGGTGAACCGGATGTGGGCCTACGCGAAGCGCGTCACGCGGGAGATCCCCGTCGTCGATATCGGTGGCTTCGCCGAGGCCCGCAACGCCACGGTCCCGCCGGAGGAACGGCCCCGTCCGCCGGAAGGATGGGAAGTGCACATCACGCCCCCGCCCCGCCGCGAGGGCCTGTACGCCACGCTCCGCTTCGCCGAGCCACGCCCCCGGCAAGACGGCCGGTGGACCGGCGACCGATTGCACGACCTGGCGTTCCGGGCACGCCGCCACGAGGAGGCTGATCTCATCGGCACGCTGGTCCTGCGCCCCGCGGGAGGCAGGCGGTGAGCGGGCGGTCCGGCCCGCCGCTCGGCTTCGCAGAGGCTCTCGACCTGCCCCTGAGCGTCGACCTGCGCACAGCTGCCCGCGCCTTCGGTATCTGCCCCGCGACGGCGTACAAGCTGATCCGCCTCGGCACCTTCCCGTGCCCTGTGTTGCGAGTCGGCGCACGCTACCGCATCCCCACCGCCTACCTGCTGCGCACCCTCGGCATCGAGGAGCGGCCGGTGTACGCCGTCCCTCTGGACGACGACGCGGCACCCACAGCCCGGCCCCACGACATCCACGCTCACGCATCGGAGGTTCCCGCATGATCACGTCACAGACGCTCCGACCGGAGTCGGACCAACCCCGGAAGTGCTTCGTCGTCGGTCCCATCGGCGACCCGCACGCGGCGCACGGCAGCCCCGAGCGCGAGGCATACGAGCACCACCTTGGCATCTTCGAGCAGGTGATCGCCCCTGCGTGCGAGAAGTACGGCATCAGCGCCGTGCGCGCGGACGGCATCGCGCACGCCGGTGACATCAACGAGCAGATCTGCCGGCACGTCGTCGAATCCGACCTGGTCGTCGCTGATGTCAGCGGCGGCAACCCCAACGTCATGTACGAGCTGGGGCTGCGCCACATCACCGGCAAGCCGACGATCCACATCGGGGAGGCCGGGCAGCTTCCCTTCGACATCGCGTCGATCAGGACGATCCGCTACCAGCGGACACGCAGCCATCTGGCCGGAGCGCGCAAGGAGATCGAGAGCGCACTGGAGGCCGGGCTCCGGGATGGCTTCCAACTCCTCACGCCGGCACGGGTGCTGCGAGGACTCCAGGCCGGTGAGGGGCCGGCATCTGCCTCGGAGACCGGCGACGGCGGGGTGGCGGAGGACGAGGATTCACCCGGCCTGCTCGACGACTTCGCCGTGATCGAAGACGGGCTGGACGAGATGGCCGCCGACATGGAGGCGATCACCAAGACGGTCGAGACGATCGGAGCACTGACCGAGCAGGCCGGCACCGAGATGCTCGATCTGACCCAGGCGAACGCGCCCGTGAGCGCACGGCTCGCCGCCGTCGCCCGCTACGCGGAGACGATCAGCGCACCGGCGGGCGAACTGAACACCGTCTCCGCCGCGTTCGCGGAGCGGATGGCGACCCTGGACAGCGGCGTTCGGGCCGCACTGGGTCTCATCGAGATGACGCCGCCCGACGGGCGCGGCGAGGAAGCGGATGAGTTTCTGGAGCAGCTGATGTCGCTGGACGAGGCTGCGCAGGACGGTCTGGCGCAGATCGGCTCCTTCGGAACCTCGGTGGGCGCGATGGTCCGGCTGAGTCGCTACCTCCGCAAGCCCGCGAAGGAGATCTCCGCCGCGGTGAAGCAACTGACCTCCGCCATCACGAGGATGGGGGAGTGGGCGGACAAGGCCCGTGCCCTGGCTTCCAGTTCCACCGAATGACACTGCCCTCGCAGGGTCCCGGACCTCCTCACTGCGGAGCCGAGTGGGCCTCGCGATACCACGAGGGCTGACGTAGTCGCCCGACGTGGCGGGCCCGGTCTTGGACCGAGCCCGCCACGTCGGCTCCCTGCCGGAGCCGGACACGTCTCGTACCGTCAGCGCCGCAGTGTCAGCAGGCCCGGACGGTAGGGCAGGAGGCCGTAGTCGACGCCGTCGGAGTTGGGGCTGCGCCCCTGGTAGAGCAACTGCAGATTGCAGGGATCGACGGTCATGGTCTGATCTGCGCTGGTGCGGATCAGTTCGCCGTGGCTGATGTCGTTGGTCCAGGTGGCGCCACTGTTGGCCTTCCCGGCGAAGGGATTGCTCTCGGTCGCGGCCTGGGGTGTCCACGAGCCGTTCAGACTGGTGGCCGTGAACGAGCGGAAGTAGCGGTGGCCCTGCGCGCCGATCGCCTCGACGATCATGAGGTAGCGGTTCTGGCCCTGGAGCTTGTAGACCTGCGGGGCTTCGAACAGGTTGTTCCGCGTATCGCTCATGACCACGGTCGAGGTCGAGCCGAAGCTGCCCGGGAAGTTCCCGATCGGCATACTGGCCCGGTAGATCTTGCCGTTGTCACCGGCGAAGAACAGGTACATGTTCGACCCGTCGGCGATGAGCGTCTGGTCGATGGGGCCGGTTCCGGAGTCGGAGATGCTTCCGGAGAAGAGCGGCTGCTCGGACGACCAGCCGTTCGGGTTGGTGGGGTCGCTCGATGTCCGGTAGGAGAAGGCGGTCCGGCCCCACTGGTAGGCGAGCACCCAGACGTTCTTCGGCGCGAAGTAGAAGAGCGTGGGCGCGACGGTGCCGGCCGACATCGTGTTCTGGCTTGCTGAGGCCATCTCCGGCCAATTGGTGAACAGGCCGAAGTTCATCGAACCCCAACGCGTCCCCGTGTCGTGCGTCGTCGCATAGACGAGCTGCTTGCCGTTGTAGGGGGCGACGGTGAAGTCCTTGAGCGAGACCCACCCCGGCTTGGGCTGCGCCAGCGCGCCCGTCGAGGACCAGCGGTATGACGACGGAAGCTCGCATGTGCCGGGGGTGCCGGCGCCGACCTTGACGAGCTGCCACTGCTGGTTGCTGCCGCCCCAGTCGTCGTACTGGACGATGTTCGCGTTGTCGGCGGTGGAGGCGCCTTGCACTTCGAGGGCCTTGTTGCTGTGGCGCGAGATGAGCCTCACGTAGCCGTCGGAGCTGTCGGCCAGGCGCCACTGCTGGTTGGTGGCGTTCAGGTCGGTCCACTGGACGATCGAGCCGCCGTTCGCGGTGGACCAGTTGTGGACGTCCAGCACCTTGCCCGAGTGGCGGGACTTGATGCGGTAGTAGCCGCCCCCGGAATCGACGAACTGCCACTGCTGCTGGCTCTGGTCGTTCCTGGTCCACTGGGTGATGCGGGCGCCGTCGTTGGTCGCCATGTTGTAGACATCCAGGGCCTTGCCGCTGTTGCGGTTGACCAGCACGTACGAGGCGTTGGGGTCTACGGTCGCCGCGCTGGCGGGCTGGGCACCGAGGAAGGTGGCCACGAGCAGCAAGGGCGAAAGGACGGCGAGCAGGCGTCTCAGGCGAACCGGGGGCGGGTGGCGAAACCACATCAGGGGGCCTCCTTGGGGACGGGGTGAGGTGACGCCGATGAACCGAGGAGCGGCCGAGCCGAGGGTAGGGACAGTTTCGAAACATTCGAAGCGCTCGCCGAACCTTTGACGGCACAAGCTAGGAATGTGGGGCCCTCTGGTCAAGGTCTGTCGCCGATCTGTCCACAAACAGCTCCTCCCTCCCTCGGGGCTCGGCGAGCTGGTGTGCTGGCCAATCCCTGCTCAGGCCCTATGGGACCTGCCGAAGGTGGCGCCGGAGGGGTGGGCCGTCCGGCTCGAAGCGTTCGAAAGTTGCGAATACAGAACGGAAACTTTCTTCGGTGAGGAGTATTGACGAGCCACTGTCAATCGCTCAATCATCCCTCTCTGAGTGACCGGCCGTAGTCCGTGTGTCCGGTGCTTCCGTGCCCGGGTTCCGCCCCCGCCCCGTCCGTCTGCCGAGTGCGCACGGACGCCCCTTTCCCTGCACTCCAGTCATCCGTGATGTCTACCTTGGAGGCACAGCCATGGGCTTGTATGCCCTTCCCAGACCCGTTGTCCGCCGGAAGATCCGCCACCTGCTGTTGGCGCTGGTCGTCGGCGTCCTCGGTACGGTCGCCGCACTGGTCGCGCCGCCGTCCCCCGCACATTCCGCCGAGAACACGCTCGGCGCCGCGGCGGCGCAGAGCGGCCGCTACTTCGGCACCGCCATCGCCTCGGGCCGGCTGGGCGACTCGGCGTACACGACGATCGCGAACCGCGAGTTCAACTCGGTGACGGCCGAGAACGAGATGAAGATCGACGCCACCGAACCGCAGCGGGGCCAGTTCAACTTCGCCGCCGGTGACCGCGTCTACAACTGGGCGGTGCAGAACGGCAAGCAGGTGCGCGGTCACACCCTGGCCTGGCACTCCCAGCAGCCCGGCTGGATGCAGGCCCTCAGCGGCAGCGCGCTGCGCCAGGCGATGATCGACCACATCAAGGGCGTGATGGCCCACTACAAGGGCAAGATCGTCCAGTGGGACGTCGTGAACGAGGCGTTCGCCGACGGCAGTTCGGGAGCCCGCCGCGACTCCAACCTGCAGCGCACCGGCAACGACTGGATCGAGGTCGCCTTCCGCACCGCGCGCGCCGCCGACCCGGCCGCCAAGCTCTGCTACAACGACTACAACGTCGAGAACTGGACGTGGGCCAAGACCCAGGCCATGTACGCCATGGTCCGCGACTTCAAGCAGCGCGGCGTACCGATCGACTGCGTCGGCTTCCAGGCGCACTTCAACAACGACAGCCCCTACAACAGCAACTTCCGCACCACCCTGCAGAACTTCGCCGCCCTCGGCGTCGACGTGGCCATCACCGAACTCGACATCCAGGGCGCCCCGGCCTCGACCTACGCCGCCGTGACCAACGACTGCCTGGCCGTCCCGCGCTGCCTCGGCATCACCGTCTGGGGTGTGCGCGACACCGACTCCTGGCGACCGCAGCACACGCCGCTGCTGTTCAACGGTGACGGCAGCAAGAAGCCCGCCTACACCGCCGTCCTCAACGCCCTCAACGGCGGCACCTCCACGCCCCCGCCCGGTTCCGGACAGATCAAGGGCGTCGCGTCGGGCCGCTGCCTGGACGTGCCCGGCACCAGCACCACCGACGGCACCCAGCTCCACCTGTGGGACTGCCACAACGGCACCAACCAGCAGTGGACGTACACCGCCGCCGGTGAGTTCAGGGTCTACGGCAACAAGTGCCTGGACGCCGCCGGCACCGGCAACGGCGCCAAGGTCCAGATCTACAGCTGCTGGGGCGGCGACAACCAGAAATGGCGCCTCAACTCCGACGGATCCATCGTCGGCGTCCAGTCGGGCCTCTGCCTCGACGCCGTGGCAAGCGGCACCGCCAACGGCACCCTGATCCAGCTCTACTCCTGCTCGAACGGCGGCAACCAGCGCTGGACCCGCACCTGATGGCACCTGCCACAGACGAAAGGGTGAATCGATGAAGAGCCACGGTGTGGTTTCTCCCGCCCCACCACGACGACATCGCTGGTGGTCCAGGCTCGCCGGAGTGGTGGCGGCGACCCTCGCGATCGGCATGCTCACCGCGGTGAATCCGGCGCCCGCCGAGGCGGCGACGGTGGACACCAATGCCTGGTACGTCCTCGTCAATCGCAACAGTGGCAAGGCGCTGGACGTCTCCGGCACGTCCACCGCCGACGGCGCGCGGGTCGGCCAGTGGACGCGCACCGACGGAGCCAACCAGCAGTGGCAGTTCGTGGACTCCGGCGGTGGCTTCTACCGCCTCAAGGCCCGGCATTCGGGCAAGGTTCTCGACGTGGCCGGCTCCTCGACCGCGGACGGTGCCGCGATCCAGCAGTGGGCCGACCACAACGGGGCCAACCAGCAGTTCCGCCTGGCCGACTCCGAGGCGGGCCACGTCCGGCTGATCAACCGCACCAGCGGCAAGGCCGTGGAGGTGCAGGGCGCCTCCACCGCCGACGGCGGCAACGTCGTCCAGTACACCGACTGGGGCGGCGCCAACCAGCAGTGGCAGATGGTCAAGCTGTCGTCCGGTGGCGGCGGCGGATGCGGCAGCGCCCCGACTCTGACGAGCGGCACGCACACGATTCAGAGCGGCGGCAAGACCCGCAGCTTCATCCTCAGGGTTCCCGCCAACTACGACAGCAGCCACCGCTACCGGCTGATCTTCGCGTTCCACTGGCGGGGCGGAACCGCCGGCGACGTCGCCTCGGGCGGTACGAGCGGGAGCGCCTGGTCCTACTACGGCCAACAGGAACAGTCCAACAACAGCGCGATCCTCGTTGCCCCCCAGGGCCTCGGCAACGGCTGGGCCAATTCGGGCGGTGAGGACGTCACCTTCGTCGACGACATGATCCGGCGCATCGAGGCCGGCCTCTGCGTCAACCCGGCACAGCGTTTCGCCACGGGATTCAGCTGGGGCGGCGGGATGAGCTACGCACTCGCTTGCAGCCGCGCGAACGTCTTCAGGGCCGTCGCGGTCATCTCCGGCGCCCAGATCAGCGGGTGCAGCGGCGGTACCCAGCCCATCGCCTACTTCGGAATCCACGGCATCAGCGACAACGTCCTCAACATCGGGCAAGGACGGTCCCTGCGCGACACGTTCGTCCGCAACAACGGCTGCGCCGCCCAGAGCCCGCGCGAGCCCGCGCCGGGCAGCCGCACGCACATCACCACCACCTACTCCGGCTGCCGTGCCGGATACCCGGTCCAATGGGCCGCGTTCGACGGAGGCCACATACCCGGCCCGGTCGACGGCTCCGGCGGCGAAAGCGGCGTCACCACCTGGACCAAAGCGGAGATCTGGAGGTTCTTCGCACAGTTCCAGTGACATGCCCGCAGGGGTGGAGCCAGGCTGATCCTGGCTCCACCCTCGCGACGTCTGCCCCGGTCGGGTCCCGACTTCACGCTCTAGAAGAAGCCGAGTTTCCGAGGGCTGTAAGAACAAAGGATGTTCTTCGTCTGCTGATAGTGGTCGAGCATCATCTTGTGCGTCTCGCGGCCGATGCCCGACTTCTTGTAGCCGCCGAAGGCCGCGTGGGCCGGGTAGGCGTGGTAGCAGTTGGTCCAGACGCGGCCCGCCTTGATCTCGCGGCCCAGGCGGTAGGCCGTGTTGCCGTCGCGGGTCCAGACGCCCGCGCCGAGGCCGTACAGCGTGTCGTTGGCGATCTTCAGGGCCTCGTCGACCGAGTCGTACGTGGTGACCGAGACGACCGGGCCGAAGATCTCCTCCTGGAAGATCCGCATGTCGTTGGTGCCGCGGAAGATCGTCGGCTCGATGTAGTAGCCGCCCTCCAGGCCGGGAACCGTCCGGGAGTTGCCGCCCGTGAGGACCTCTGCGCCCTCCTTCCTGCCGATGTCGAGGTAGGAGAGGATCTTCTCGTACTGGTCGTTGCTCGCCTGCGCGCCGATCATCGTGGCCGGGTCCAGCGGGTCGCCGCCGACGATGGCCCTGGTGCGTTCGACGCAGCGGGCCATGAAGTCGTCGTAGATGGACGACGGGATCAGGGCCCGGGACGGGCAGGTGCAGACCTCGCCCTGGTTCAGCGCGAACATCACGAAGCCCTCGACCGCCTTGTCCAGGAAGTCGTCGTCGGCGGCCATGACGTCGGGCAGGAAGATGTTCGGGCTCTTGCCGCCCAGTTCCAGCGTGACGGGGACGATGTTCTCGCTCGCGTACTGCATGATCAGGCGGCCGGTCGTCGTCTCGCCGGTGAACGCCACCTTCGCCACGCGAGGGCTCGACGCCAGCGGCTTGCCCGCCTCGACGCCGAAGCCGTTGACGACGTTGAGCACGCCGGGCGGGAGCAGGTCGGCGATCAGGTCGATGACGTAGAGCAGGCTGGCCGGGGTCTGCTCGGCCGGTTTGATGACGACGCAGTTGCCGGCCGCCAGCGCGGGCGCCAGTTTCCAGGTGGCCATCAGGATCGGGAAGTTCCACGGGATGATCTGGCCGACCACGCCCAGCGGCTCGTGGAAGTGGTACGCGACCGTGTCGGCGTCGATCTCCGCGATGCTGCCTTCCTGCGCGCGGACCACGCCGGCGAAGTACCGGAAGTGGTCCACGGCCAGCGGGATGTCGGCGGCGAGCGTCTCGCGGACCGGCTTGCCGTTCTCCCAGGTCTCGGCGACCGCGATCTTCTCCAGGTGCTGCTCGATGCGGTCCGCGATCCGGTTGAGGATGTTCGCTCGTTCCGTGGTGGACGTGCGGCCCCACCTGTCCGCCGCGCGGTGCGCCGCGTCCAGGGCGAGGTCGACGTCGGCCGCGGAGGAGCGGGCCACCTCGCAGAAGACCTCGCCGGTCACGGGGGTCGGGTTCTCGAAGTAGCGGCCCTCCACCGGGGCCACCCAGTCGCCGTCGATGAAGTTGTCGTAGCGCCGGGCGAAGCTGACGATGCTGCCGTCGGTTCCTGGCTGCGCGTACACCATGGCGGCTCTCCTCGGGGCAGGGCGGGTGACGGCCACGCCGTCGTGACGCCCCTCACTGTGCGACCGCGAGGTTGGCACAAGGTTGGCGCCCGTGACGGGGCTCAGTCGCGCAGCGCCGTCGTCAGCCGGCCCGTCGCGATCGCCCTTCGCGTGTCCTCCGGCCCCAGCAGACGCAGCGCGTGCTCGTGGATCTCCGCGTCGTACGGGGCGCGTTCGCCGTAGCGCAGGGCGTATTCGGGACGCGTGCTCGCCAGCACGGCCTCGCGTACGGCCACTTCCAGGCGGGTGCGCCACTCCTCGATGCCCGGTGCCTCGGAGCGGGGGAGCAGCGGGCCGCCGTACAGGCGCAGGGCGGTGTCCGTGTCGCCCTGTTCCAGCGCGCGCAGCACGTCCGCGGCGTCGCAGGACACGGGGGTGGTGAGGGCGTAGCGGCGGGGCGAGACGCCGCCGCCGAGGGCGCGGCGCAGGTGCGAGATCTCCGCCTTGAAGGTGGACGCCGTGACCGGTCGGTCGCCGTACAGGGCGGCGCGCAGCCGCTCCGGGGAGAAGCCCCCGGGTTCGAGCGCGAGCAGGGTGAGGATCTCCAGCTGGCGGGGGCGCAGGGCGAGCCGCCGCCCCTCCCGTACGGCCCGCTCGGCGCCCAGGCAGGTGAGCCGCACCTCGCCGGGGCCGGACACCGCCTCGGGGCCGAGGCGGGCCTCGATCGTGGACACCAGGGTGCGTACGGTCGACATGGCCAGGGGATGCGAGCGGTCCCAGGTCGTGGACAGGTCCAGCACGCCGAGGACGCGACCGTCGGGGCCGTGCACGGGGGCGCAGTAGCAGACCCAGCCGTGCAGCGCCGACACCAGGTGCTCGGCCGAGAAGACGGAGCTGGGGCGGCCGGTGCGCAGGGCGAGGGACAGGGCGTTGGTGCCCATCGCCGGCTCGTCCCACCGGCCGCCCGGCGCGAAGTTGACCCGTTCGGCCCGGCGGCGCATGGTCGGGCCGCCGCAGGTCCACAGGATGGTGCCGGACTCGTCGGTGACCGCCGTGACGAACCCGGCGTCCTCGGCGATGCTGCGCAGTTCCCCGGCGAGGGCGGAGACCGGCCCGTACAGCGGTGAGGACGTCCAGCGCTGGTGGACCCGGCCGCCGTCGGTGACCGGTGCGCTGTCCCGGGAGGGGTCGACGCTGTTCAGCGAACGCGCCCAGGACTCGGTCACCTCGTGGCGCAGCGCGGCGCTGCCGCCCGGCCGGGTGCCGGGAATGCTCAGCCGCGGCACCCAGCGGGACCACTCGTGCTCCAGCACGGCCCTGCGCTGCCGGAGGTCAGGGCGCTGTGACATGGCCTCTCCCCGCCGTCGTCCCGGGACGGCCGGCGCCGGGCTCGGGGCCCGGGCCGGTCGTCGGCGTGACGACAGTGTTACCGGATTCCCGCCGCCGGGGCGAGAACCCTGTTCGAGCGGAGGACGCCCGCGCGAGGGGGCCCGGGCGTGTGCTGAACGGGCGACCGGCTGACTGGATGTTTGTCCGGTGCCCGCATGCCGCCGTCCGGGTGACGGGTTCACTCGACCCGACGGAGGGGGTCCCGGCCGCGTACCACCGGCGCGCGGTGCCGCGTTGCCCTGGCATGGACAGTACTGAGACGGCGCGGCGCCTTCTCGCGGCCGATGCCGCGCCCCGGCCGTACGCCGAACTCACCAACGGTTACGCGGGCCATCCGCCGATCTACGCGGCCCTGGTGGCCGAGTGGGAGGCCCGCGGCCACGCGGTCCCGGAGCACCGCGACGGCCAGTGGGTCTCCTTCGCCGCGCCGGCCGAGAGCGAGACCTGGACCGCCGTCACCTCGTGGACCGCCGGCCGGCACATGGGCCCGGTCGTCCCGTCCGGGCCCCGCCTCACCAGCCGTCCGGCACCACAGGGTCCGCGCTGACCGGTGCGAGCACGGCGAGGGTGCCGGTGGCCTCGCGCAGCGCCGACTCGAGGGCACCCGGGCGGTGCAGCGTGCCCGTGCCGTCCGGCGGGACGAGCCACTCCAGGCGTCCGGCGGGCCGGTACGGCGGCGGCACGGCGACCCAGGAACCCCGGCCGACGTGCCGGACCCCGAAGCCGATCCACTCGCTGACCGGATCGGGTGGCAGGAAGAACCCCACTCTGCGCGCGGCGGAGTCCACCAGGGTGGGGCCGGGCACCTTCAACGGGTCGCGCCACAGGATGTCCAGGGCGAGGAGGCCGAGCCGGTCGGGGACGGAGAGCACGTCCCAGTAGCGTCCGGCCTCCACGACCGCCGTCCCCGTGCCGTGGTCCCACTCGCGCTTGCACTCCTGCGGATCCGTGGCCGCCGCGGCGAGCCACTCGACGGCTTGCTTCCACATGACGCTCTGCATGGCCACCCCAGGCGCAGTCGGCGGCGCCGCGAGGGCGCGCGCGGGACACGGGCCGGTGGCCCGCGGGGTTCCGCGTGCCGCCCGGCCCTGGCCATGCTCGTAGATATTTCTACGCGCTGGAAGGGGTGGCGCGGTCTGGCGTTTACGTCGCGCATGTCCCGGTCGAAAGGGTGCACGCGAAGGTGCGACCCGTAAGGCATCGGTCAACTCCGCACGCGTGCATGGTGCTCGTGCGCTGGCTTGACCCGTGCGACCGGCCGCACGGGTGTCACCAGCGGGGCAGCCGCAGCTCGTAGTCCGGGCGGAACCGCCGCATGTAGCCGGTGTCGTCCCGGCTGCGCATCCCGGAGTCCACGTACCGCCGGTGCAGCCGCTCCAGCCGGTCGTGGTCGAGCTCGACGCCCAGACCCGGCCCGGTGGGCACCTTGACCTCCCCGTCGCGCAGCTCCAGCACGCCCGGCACGATCACGTCGTCGGCCGAGTTCCACGGGTAGTGCGTGTCGCAGGAGTGGTCGAGGTTGGGGATCGCCGCGGCGACATGGGTCATCGCGGCGAGGCTGATGCCCAGGTGCGAGTTGGAGTGCATCGACAGGGCGAGCCCGAACGCCTCGCACACAGCGGCCAGTTCACGGGTCCGACGCAGTCCGCCCCAGTAGTGGTGGTCGGTGAGCAGGACCTGGATCGCGTCCTGCTCGACGGCCGGCTTCAGGTGCTCCCAGGCGATCACGCACATGTTCGTCGCCAGCGGCATGGGCGAGACCTTCGCCACCTCGGCCATGCCGGGAATGCCCTTGGTCGGGTCCTCCAGGTACTCCAGGACACCGTCCAGTTCACGGGCCACGTACGCCGACGTCTCCACCGTCCACGCCACGTTCGGGTCCAGCCGCAGCGGCTGCCCCGGGAAGGCCTCCGCCAGCGCCCGCATCGCGGCGATCTCCTCGTCGGGCGGGAAGACACCGCCCTTGAGCTTGAACGACCGGAAGCCGTACCGCTCCTGCATCAGCCGGGCCTGCTCGACGATGCCGGCCGGGTCGAGCGCCTCGCCCCAGTCGTCGGCGATGGCGGGACGGCCGTCGAGCGCGGGGTGCTCGGCCCACTTGTAGAAGAGGTACGCGGCGAACGGCACCGAGTCGCGGACCCTGCCGCCCAGCAGGTCGCTCACCGGACGGCCGAGCAGCTTGCCCTGCGCGTCCAGGCACGCGACCTCCACGGCCGACGTGGTCCAGCCGCGCTCGTGGGAGCTGGGCACGGTCGGCCGCAGCGCCGCGTCGATCGCGGCGGAGACGGCGGTGGCGTCGAAGACGTCCATGCCGACGACCACCTTCGCCGCGGCGTGCAGCCGCTCCAGCCGGGCCGCGCCGCCCGGGGACTCGCCGAGCCCCACCGTGCCGTCCTCCAGGACGAGCTGGAGGACGATCCGCAGCGCGAGCGGCTCGTGCACGCCGTTGGAGTTGAGCAGCGGCGGGTCCCCGAAGGCGATCGGCGTGACGATCAGCTCACGGATACGCGTCGGGCTCATGCGCCGACCACCTCCAGACCGCGGTCGATGAGTTTCGCGAGCCGGGCGAGGTGCTCCGGCGCCGGATCGAGCAGCGGCGCCCGGACGCCGCCCACGTCCAGGCCGCGCAGCGTCACCCCGGCCTTCACCAGCGACACGGCGTAGCCGGGCACCTCGTCGCGCAGGGCGACCAGCGGTCCGTAGAACTCGTCGAGCAGCAGGGACACCAGGGCGTCGTCGCCCTCCGCGAGCGCCCGGTGGAAGGCCAGGGCGATCTCCGGGGCGAAGGCGAACACCGCCGAGGAGTACAGCTCGACGCCGACCCCCTGGTACGCGGGCGCGGTCATCTCGGCGGTGGGCAGGCCGTTGAAGAACTGGAAGTCCTTCCCGCCCGGCACGGCACGCACCGCGCGGACGATGCGGTGCATCCGCTCGATGTCCCCGATGCCGTCCTTGAGGCCGACGACCCCCGGCAGGGCGGCGATCTCGGCGGCCGTCCGAGCGGTGAGCCGGGCGGTGCCCCGCTGGTAGAAGACCACGGGCAGCCCGGTGGCGGCGGTGACCTCCTCGACGTACCGCACCAGGCCCTGCTGCGGGGCGCTGACCAGGTAGGGCGGCAGCAGCAGGATGCCGTCGGCACCGGCGCGTTCGACGCGGACGGCATGGTCCCGGGCGACCGGTGTGGGGCCGCCGGCCGCCGCGAGGACCGGCACCCGGCCGGCCGTGGTCGCGACGGCGACCCGCGTGGCCCGCTCGATCTCCTCCGGCGACAGCGCGTGGAACTCGCCGGTGCCGCAGGCGACGAACACACCTCCCGCGCCCGCGGCGACACCCGACTCGATGTGCTGGGCCAGCCGTTCCTCGTCCAGTGAGCCGTCCGCCGCGAACGGCGTGACCGGGAAGAACAGCACTCCTTCGAACTTCATGTCTCCCTCAGGGGTGGGGGGTTGTCAGCCCTTGGTGGCACCGGCGGTGATGCCGGTGACCAGCGAGCGCTGGAGGAGCAGATAGACGATCAGACTGGGGACCAGGGCGATCACCGCACCGGCCAGCACCACTCCGGAGCCGACCTCGGGGTCGGTGCGCAGGATGGACAGGGCGACGGTGACCGTGTAGTCGGTGGGGTCCTTGGCGGCGATCAGGGGCAGCAGGTACTGGTCCCAGATCATGATGAAGCCGAGCACCCCGGCCACGCCGAGCGCGGGCCTGCACAGCGGCAGGATGACCTGCCACAGCATCCGCAGCTCGCCCACGCCGTCGATGCGGGCGGCCTCCTCGATCTCGGCGGGGATGTCCTTCATGAACTCGGTGAGCACCATCACCGAGAACCCCCACGCGCCGAGCGGCAGGATCACGCCCCAGACGGTGCCCTTCAGGTCGAGGCCGACCACGGGCACATGGCCGAGGACCAGGGACAGCGGGATGGCGATGACCTCCTCCGGGAGCATCATCGTCAGCATGAACAGGGTCAGGACCAGCGCCTGACCGCGGAACTTGTGCCGGGCCAGGGCGTACGCGGCGAGCGTGCAGACGACGAGCTGGAGCAGCAGTGCGCCGCCCGCGATGACCAGGGAGTTGCCGAAGTAGTCCCAGATGCCGCGCTGACCGGCCACCTCGAAGTTGAGCAGGGTCGGGTGGTGGGGGAGGAACGACAGGGTCGAACCGCTGGCCTTCTCGCTGAACGAGCCGGAGAAGATCGTCAGGAACGGCGCCGCGAAGACGCCCAGGGCCAGCAGGCAGAGCAGGACGCGCAGCGCCCAGGCGGGGCCGGGCCGGTCGCTCCAGCCGAGGGCGGTGTCGAAACGGGCGGGGGTGGTGTGCTGCTTCCCGGCGGACTGCCGCGCGGGGGAGGCGGTCACCGGTGTCCGGACGGGCTCGATGGCGGGAGCGCTCATCGCGCGTCTCCCCTCTTGCGGAGGTAGTTGACCGTGACGGTGAGCAGCAGCGTCACGCAGAGCAGGACCACGGAGGCGGCCGAGGCGCCGCCGATGTCGTTACGGGTGAAGCCGAGGGTGTAGGCGCGGGTCATCCACACGTCGGTCGAGCCGGCCGGGCCGCCGCCGGTGAGGACGTACACCTCGGTGAAGACGCGCAGTCCGCGGATCGCGGCCAGAGTGAGGACGATGCCGAGGGCGGGGCGGATCGCCGGCAGCGTGATGTGCCGCAGCCGCTGCCACAGCGAGACGCCGTCCATCGCCGCGGCCTCGTACAACGACCGGTCCACGCCCGCGAGGCCGGCGAGGATGATCACCATGTTGTACGGGGCGAGCATCCAGATGCCCATGGCCATCGTCGCCCACAGCGCCGTGTCGGGGTTGTCGAGGTAGGGCACGGGCCCCAGGCCGAGCAGTCCGAGACCGCTGTTGATCAGGCCGTCGGAGGTCGGGTAGTACATCAGCCGCCACATCTCGCCGACCACCGCGGTGGCGGTGACGACGGGCAGGAACACGGCCGTCCGGATGATCTTCAGCGACCAGGCCTGGCCCTCCAGCAGCAGCGCCAGCGCGAAGCCGACGACGATGCCGCCGAGGGACATCCCGAGGCCGAGGAGCAGGGTGTGCCCGATGGCGTCCTGGAAGCGGTGGTCGCTCAGCACCCGCGTGTAGTTGTCGAGGCCGACCCACTTGTCACCGAGGAAGGGCCGCACGTCGAAGAAGCTGAGCCAGACGCCCTTGCCCATGGGCAGGAACTTGAAGACGAGGGCGAGCAGCAGGGCCGGGGCGAGGAACAGCCAGGGCAGTACGGCCCTCTTGCCCGGGAACCGGACTCTGCGGGGCCCGGGCGTCGTCACGGTCGCGGTCATTTCAGCAGCTCCTGGTCCTTGAGGTCACCGGCGAGGGTGTCGTTGAGCTCCTTCAGGCCGGAGCGGACGTCGCTGCCGCAGTACGTGAAGATCGCGTTCAGCGCGTCGGCGGTGTCCTGCTTGATCGGGGCGAAGTCGGGGGCGTTGGGGAACTGCACGGAGGCCGTCTCGTACGCTTTCTGCACGACACTCCAGCGGGGGTCGTCGCGCACCTCGGCCGCGTCGAGGGTGGAGTTCACGGGGATGCGGACCACCGGCTGGTGGTCGCCGGTCATGGCGAGCGTCTGGCCCTCGGGGGAGATCAGGAACGCGGCGAGCGTCTGCTCCAGCTTCGCCTTCCCGGTCTTCGCGCCGAAGTAGATGTTCTCGCCGTCGGCCAGCACGTCGTTGTTGCCGGCCGGGCCCGACGGCGCGGGCAGCACCTCGTACTTGTCCTTGCCGAGCGCCTTGTCGAAGGTGGAGATGTTGTACGGGCCGGTGAGGTACATCCCGGCGTTGCCGTCCTGGAAGTTGGTGGTGTTCGCGGTGACGGAGGTCAGGGCGCTGGGCTGGATGACACCGTTGTCACCGCAGAAGAGGTTGTCCTTCATCCAGGTGACGGTGCGCAGGGCGGCCGGGGAGTCCATGGCGGGCCGGTAGCCCGAGCCCTCCTTCTCGAGGATCCGCACCCCGCCCTGCCACAGCCAGCTGGCGCCCCACCAGGCGACATAGCCGTTCTGCGCGCTGCCGGGCACGACCATCCCGTACGTGTCCTTCTTGCCGTCCCCGTCCGGGTCGCGGGTGGCGAAGGCCTTGGCGAGGGCGAGCGTGTCCTGCCAGGTCTTCGGCTGCGGCAGGCCGAGCTTCTCGCGCCAGTCCTTGCGGACGAACAGCGTCATGGCCTGCCGGGAGTACGGGATGCCGTAGTGCCTGCCGTCGCGGCCCACGGTGGACGCCCAGGACTTGGCGGTGATCTCGTCATGGCCCGCGATCGAGGCCGGGGTGATGGGCTTGAGCAGGCCCTGCGCCTGGTAACTGCCCATCAGGGCCGTGTCGTTGATCATGACGTCCGGCAGGTCCTTGGTGGACGCGCGGCTCTGCAGCTGTTGGTCGAAGTTCATGACCGGCTGGTAGTCGATCTTGATGCCGGTCTTCTTGGTGAAGGCGGCGAACACCCGGTCGTAGGTCTGGGCGGACTCCGGGTCGCTCCGGGTCCACACCTCCAGCGTGTTCGGATCGCCGGCCCGGGCGCTGCCGGAACCGGAGCCGCAGGCGGCCGTTCCGAACAGGAGCCCCGAGACGGCGAGCGCGGCAGCCAGGCGGCGCGCGCGGCGGAGCCGCATGTCTATGCAGCGTCGGCGATCCCGCATGGATGGTTCTCCGTTCATATTCGTGAACTGCCTTCACGAATCTAAATGATCGGCCAAGCTACGGATTGTTTCCTCGCCATGTCAAGACATGGCCGAAAGATTTCACCTATGCCACACGCGGCCCGGATAGGGCCCGGAAACGACAGCGGCCCCCACCGGATGGACCGGTGGGGGCCGTCTGCGAGGAGACCGGGAGGTCAGCCGTTGCGCTGGGCGTTCTTCTCCTTGATGCGGGCCGCTTCCTTGCGGACCTCCGCCTGGGTGGCACGCTCCCGCACCAGCCACTCGGGGCTCTCCTGCTTCAGCGTCTCGATCTGATCGGAGGTGAGGGGCTCGGTGACGCCCCCGCGGGCGAGCCCCGCGATGGAGACGCCGAGCTTCGCCGCGACCACCGGGCGGGGGTGCGGGCCGTTGCGCCGCAGGTCCTGAAGCCACTGCGGCGGGTTCGCCTGGAGCTCGTTCAGCTCGGCGCGCGAGACGACACCCTCCCGGAACTCGGCGGGGGTGGCCTCGAGGTACACACCCAGCTTCTTGGCCGCGGTAGCGGGCTTCATCGTCTGGGCGCTCTGGTGCGACGTCATGCCGTCCAGCCTATCGAGCGTGTGCACGAGCCCCGACCACGGCCGGTAACCTGGCCAGGTGACAGGCTCGGATGAAACTCGCCCGTTCCGGCTCGTATACGTCCCCGGGGTGATGCCCGACAAGTGGGTGCGCGTCTGGAGCGAGCGGTATCCCGACGTCCCGTTGACCCTCACGCAGGTGCCCGCCGCGGCGGCGGCCGAGCGGTTGCTGGGCGGGGACGCCGACGCGGGCCTCGTGCGGGTGCCCGTGGACCGTACGGTCTTCAGCGCGATCCCCCTCTACACCGAGCAGACCGTCGTCGTGGTGCCCAAGGACCACCTCGTCACGGCGGTCGACGAGGTGTCGCCCGAGGACCTCGCCGACGACATCGTGCTGCACCCCCTCGACGACGTCCTCGACTGGGAGACGCTTCCCGGACGGCCCGCCTTCGAACGCCCCGCCACCACCGCCGACGCCGTCGAACTGGTCGCGGCCGGCATCGGCGTCCTGATCGTCCCCCTGTCGCTGGCCCGCCTCCACCACCGCAAGGACCTCACCCACCGCCCGCTCAAGGACGCTCCCGAGTCGCGCGTGGCCCTGGCCTGGCCCGAGGAGGCGACGACGGACCAGGTCGAGGACTTCATCGGCATCGTCCGCGGCCGCACGGCCAACAGCACCCGGGGCCGCGCGCGGCCCGCGGCACAGGACCAGCCCGGGCGTACGGAGAAGCAGGGAGCCCGGCGGAAGCCGACAGCGGCCGGGCGGCCGGGCGCCAACCGCCGCGGAAGCGGCAACGGCGGTACCGCGAAGGGCGGCAGCAAGCGGGGCAGGCCTCGCCGACGGTCCTAGCTTCCGCGTGAGCCGGTGTTCGCCGCTGTCCACGCCTGCCGGCAGGGGCGCTCAAGCCTTCATTCCGGTGCCCGGGCCCCTGCGGCCCGGGCGCGGTGTCCGGCCCCGCTCACCCCGCCGACGGCGACGGCTGCGGCGCCCCGAAGGACGGGTTGGGGGCGACCGTCTGGAAGTCCTTCAGATCCTCGGGGACCGGCAGCACGCGGACCGGCGCACCCTGCTGCGGAGGCGGCGGTGTCGTCTGCTCCTGGGGCAGCTTGGGCGGGGCGGTGATCTGGAAGCTCACCTGCTCCTGGTTGATCAGGCCGGTCTTCTCCAGGACCGTGATGTGGTCGAGAACGGTGTCGTTCGTCATGTCGGCCAGTTCCCGCACGAGGCTGTTGCGGGTGGTCGCCCGGATCTTGGCGATCGTCGGGAAGATGCCCCCGTGCGCGACACGCATGATGGTCACGGCCGTGGACTCGAACTCCTTGCCGGAGCTGCCCTCCGCCGTCGCCACGAACTGCTGCTGCTGCGGCGACGGCTCGTTCGGCAGCGTGATTCCCAGGTCCGTGGACACCTTGCGGCACCCCGCGTCCAGCCGGCCGTGACCCACGAGCAGATGCTTGGCGACTTCCTGCATCTCCGGCGACGAACTCCGCTGCTGGATCAGCTGCCCCAGCGGGTACTCCCACAGCCCGGCCGCGCGCACGCGGACCACGAAGTCGCGGTCCGCCTCGGTCAGCGGACCCCACTGGGTGTTGGCGATGATGCGGTCCTGACCGGAGGCCGCGTTCTCCACGCCCAGCATGCTGGGGTAGGCGAGTGCGGTGAGCGTGAGGATCATCGCACCGCCCACGAACGCGGTTCCTGCCGTGCTGCGCGAGATGCGCATCGTGCCTCCTGGGATATGAACGGCCCAACGCCAGGAAGTACGGATGCCGGGAGCGAAACAATCACCGCTGCCGCAAAAAACTTCGTACGACGCGCGGGCCGTTCAAGCATCTGAACGGCCCGCCGCGCACGGGCGGTTCAGGGCCGGTACGAGGCCGCGCCCGCCGTGCTCACCACCCGGTCGCCGTCCGTCCTGCTCAGCAGACCGGCCGCCACCCACGCGTCCACCGTCGACCGGACCCGGGCCACCAGCGCCCCCTTGTTCCGGAACGGTGCCCCGGCCCACACCTCGTCCAGGAGTGTGGTGCCGTCGGCCTTCGCCGGGTTGGCGACGCCGGAGTCCCGGCCGCCGAACACGAGCTTCGGCTCCGAGCGCCGGAAGTAGGCGTGCGTCGGGTCCTCCGTCCCCTCGGAGAAGGGGGCCCACTCCCGGCCGTCCAGCGTGAAGTGCAGCGGCTTGCCCGGCACCGGCGTGAGGGAGTGCGCCAGGTCGCCGGAGAGACCGGCGTCGCCGTACAGCCCGACCTTCAGCCACTCCGTGGCGGCATCGCGGGCCACCAGGTTGACCGGGCCGTGGAACAGGGTCTGCAGCGACGGGTCGTCGAGGGCCTTCTCCACCCGCGTCCGGAACGGCATGGCGATGCGGAGCGTGTCGCCGGCCCGCCAGGTCCGGGACACGTCGAAGTAGCTCCCCGGCTTCGGAGTCCCGGACACCGCACGCCCGTTGACGGTCACCCGGAACCCGCCCGTCGCCCACGACGGCACGCGCAGCCGCAGCGTGAACGAGGCCCGCCCGCCCCCGAAGGTCAGGGTGCTGCCCTGCTCCTCGGGGAAGCGGGTGGTCTGCGTGACCGTGACGCCCTTCTCCGCCCAGGTCAGCGTGGACGGGCTGTACAGATTGACGTACAGGGCGCTGCCGTCGGACTTCGCGAAGTACACCGAGTCCTGGTACTTCGTGGCGCTCTCCATGCCGGTGCCCTCGCAGCAGGTCGTGCCCTGCTTGGGCGTGTAGTCACGGACATGACCGGGCGTCAGCCCGATGAAGTACGTGACGAGCGGCTTCTCCGCGTCTGGCCTGTCCTGCTTCGAGCCGAGGACCTGGTTGTACAGGGCCCGCTCGTAGTAGTCCATGTACTTCGGGTCCTGCTCGTGGAAGAACAGGGTCCGGCTCAGCTTGAGCATGTTGTACGCGCAGCAGGTCTCGGCCGTGGTCGCGCTGATCGTGCCCGCGATGACGTCCCGGGCCTTCCAGAACTCCTGCGTGCTGGTGCCGCCGATGCCGTACATGCGGTGCGGGACGACCATGTCCCAGAAGTTCTTCGCCGACGTGAGGTAGCGCTCCTCGCCCGTCTCGTCGTACAGCCGCACATAGCCGGTGAAGATCGGGATGTGCTGGTTGGCGTGCAGCCCGTCGAGGATGTCGGTGTCCGCGGCGCACGCGTCGATCAGCCGGTCCAGGTCGAACAGCTTGGCCAGCGCGAGATGTTCGGCCTTGCCGGTGATCGTGTGCAGGTCGCAGATCGCCTCGACGATGCCGCCGAACTCGCCGCTGGAGAAGATCCCCCACATCCGCTGGAGCGTGGACTCCGGCAGCCTGGACAGCCGGGAGTACATCCAGTCGCACATGCCGGACGCGAGGTCCAGGGCCCGGTCGTCGTCCGTGGCGGTGTAGGCGTCGAGCAGACCGCGCAGGATCTTGTGCGCGGTGTAGTACGGAGCCCACACCTTGGTGTAGTCGGAGGTGGTCCGTGACTCCAGGTCGATGAACTGCGTCTCCGGGTACGCCGCGAGGAACCCGGGGTGGCTCGGCCCGCCCCAGGTGCGGCGCAGGGTGGCGGTCAGGCCCCGTCCGGAGGCGTCCGCGAAGGTCCCGCCCGACGTCTCGCCGAAGGCGTACGACGCCAGGTCGCCCCGGCCCGTCGAGGCGTCGACGGCCGGGCGGCTCTGCAGCTCGGTGATCTCGGCGGCGGTCAGTGCCCGCGAGAAGACGTTGAACTCCTCGTAGGCGCCCGCGAAGACCGGGTCGGCGGAGTAGTTGGAGCGGCCGAGCCAGTTGTTCTTCGGCGTGCCGAGCGCCGAGGGGGTGAGTGTCATCGCGGTGTTGCGTCCGACGGCGGTGCCGTTGACGTAGAGGGTGCCGGTGCCGTCCGCGAGGGTGACCGCCAGGTGGCTCCACCGGTTCAGCGGCAGCGGGGCCGTGCCGTCGATGGCCTGCTCGCCGCCGGCGCCCGACGTGGTGATGGCGAAGCGCGGCACTCCGGCCTGGTTGCGGGCGGCCAGGTACAGGTACCGGTTCGTGTCGTCGCCGAAGTCGAGGACCCGGGCCCAGTTCGCGTCGTGCGTGGGCCGCACCCAGACGGAGAGGGTGATCGCCGGGGCCCCGCCGAGCACGGCCGCCGGAAGGTCCACGTATTGGTAGGAACCACGCACCTGGTCCGCGGCGGTCCCGAACTTCCCGGGGATGCTCAGCACCGCCGGATCACGCCGCAGCGCCGCGCGCACCTCGGTCAGCGCGCCCACCATGGTGCCGATCCGGTCGGCGAACATTCCCTCCCCGGTGCTGCGGTACGCCTGCGCCAGCATGGTCAGGAAGTGGCCGGTGTAGTGGCCGCGCAGATTGCCGTTGGCCTCGCCGTCCAGCCCCTCCCAGCCGCCGGGCGCGACCGCGCCGCCCGTGGCCAGACCGGCGTTGGCGCGGAACACCTGCAGCAGCCGGTTCACGTCGTAGCCCCGCGCGTGATCCAGCATCAGCTGCCGTTTGTCCGCGAAGACGCCCCGGCCGAGCGCCACTTCCTCCAGTCCGAAGGGCCGTACGGTCCAGGCGGACGGGGCGGCGGCCGCCGCGAGCGCCGCCGCCGCGGGGGCCGCCGCGGCCCGGCCCGTCGCCGTATGGGAGAGCGCGGGGACGGCCGCGGCGAGGGTCGCGGCCTGGAGAAGGGATCGTCTGGACAGGGGCCGTGCCATGGATGGTCCTCCACGGGTCCACAGTGCTCACCAGAGTTCGGAATATCGAACCTTGTGCGAGAGGTCGACCAGACCCTAGGGAGGGGACGGGAGAGCGTCAACGGGTCGGGAGCGGCGAGTTCAGGAAAGGCCGGCCGAGCGTGCCAGCCAGTCGTACGCCGTCCGTGCCGTGAACTCCTCCTGGCCGCCCCGCAGGAGCAGGCCGGCGGTGGCGAACTCCGGTGCGTCCGCCTGCGCCGGGACGTACGGGATCGCGATGCAGCGCATCCCCGCCGCGTGCGCGGCGGCGGCGCCCGGGGCGGCGTCCTCCAGCACCACGCAGTCGGCCGGGTCCGACCCGAGCCGGCGGGCCGCCTCCAGGAAGACGTCGGGGGCGGGCTTGCCGCGCGCGACCTCGTCGGCCGAGACGACGGTCGGCAGGAGGGCGGCCAGGCCCGTGCCGGACAGGACCGCCTCGATGGCCTCGGGGGAGGACCCGGAGGCCACGGCCATGGGGACGTCCTCGGCCGCCAGCAGTTCGACGAACGCCCGCATCTCGGGGTACGCGCGCGTGGAGGTGCGGGCCAGCTCCAGATAGCGGCGGTTCTTGTCGCTGAACAGCTCCTCCACGGAGGCCCGCAGGCCGTACCGCTCCTTCCAGTCGGCCACGGTCTCCTGCGTGCTGATGCCGACGTACCGCTCGTGGTCCGCCCAGCTGAAGCCGGGGACGCCGTGCTCGGCGAGGGTCTGCCGGCCCGCCTCGTAGTAGTTCGGCTCGCTGTCCACGAGCGTTCCGTCGAGATCGAAGATGACCGATACTCCATGGAGATTGCTCATGGCGCCCATGCTCTCAAAGATCATCTGCGGGCCGACCGCCCGATCGACTCCACCAGCGGCAGCAGCCGGTGCGGGACGCGCTCGCGCAGGGCGACCTCGGTGCGGGTGCGCACCACCCCGGGCATGCTGATCAGTTTCTGGACGACGTCCTCCAGGTGCGCGTTGTCCCGCGCCACGACCCGGGCCAGCAGATCCCCGCCGCCCGTGATGGAGAACGCCTCGACGATCTCCGGGACCGCCGCCAGCGCGTCGCCCACCTCGTCGAGATGGCCCTGGGTGACCTCGATGTGCACGAACGCCAGCACCGGATGCCCGAGCGCGGCGGGGGAGAGGGCCGGCCCCGTGCCGGTGATCACGCCGTCGCGCTCCAGACGGTCCAGCCGGGCCTGGAGCGTGCCCCGGGCGACCCCGAGGATCCGGGCGTACTCGCGCACGCTCGTGCGGGGCCGCTCCAGCAGCAGCCGCAGGATGCGGGTGTCGAGCTCGTCCACGGCCATGACGCCGGCCTCCTCGTCCGTTGGCTCTGCCGCGGCCGTGCCCCGGCCGCTCGCGCTGTACCAATGGCCCAGTCTAAAAGGAGGCTGTTGAGCCAGTGGCGTCCGGGATGCTGATATGGACGCGTCGATGGCGCTGCGGACCCCGCGGCGCCTTTTCCATGCTCATTCCTGTCCATGCGCGAAGGGGGCGGTAAGCGGTGCTGAAGAGGGTGTTCTGGGCTCCGGATCCGGGACGGGCGCGGTTGCGGTTCGCCACGCGCGCGGTGCTCGGCATCTCGCTCGCGGTCGCCGTGTGCGGCCTCGCCGGGCACTCCCTCACGGGTGCCGTCACCGGCGGTCTCGCCGCCCTGCTCGCCCTGTTCACCGTCACCGATGCCACGGTCCGCGGCCAGGCCGTCACCACCGCGCTGCTGCCCGCCGTCGGGCTGCCCGTGCTCACCGCCGCGGCCGGACTGCACGACCACCCGGTGGCCCGGGACCTCACCTTCCTCGCCGTGGTCGGCGCGGGCGTGTACGCGCGCCGCTGGGGTCCGCGCGGCCACAGCCTCGGCGTGTTCGCGTTCATGACCTTCTTCGTGGCGCAGTTCCTGCACGCCACCACCGGTCAGCTGCCCGAGCTGTACGCCGCGGTCCTGCTCTCCGTCCTCACCGCCGCCGCGGTGCGCTTCGGGCTGTGGTGCTACGAGCGCCGCCTGCCCCCGCCCGCCGCGCCCGCCCCGCCGGGCGGCACCGGCCTGGCCCGGGTGACCACCCGCCAGGCGATCCAGGCGACCGCCGGGGCCGGTTTCGCCCTCGTCGTGGGACAGCTGATCTCCGGACAGCGCTGGTACTGGGCCGTCGGCGCCACCTGGTGGATCTTCGTCAACACCACCTCGCGCGGCGAGACCCTGGTCCGCGGCTTCCGACGGCTGCTCGGCACGGTCATCGGCATCGCCCTCGGCCTCCTCGTCGCCCTGCCGGTGCACGGCGACCCGACCGTCACGGCCGTACTCGCCGCCGCCTGCGTCTTCGGCATCTTCTACACGGCCGCCGTCTCCTACACCTGGATGATGCTCTGGGTCACCCTGCTCGCCGGGCTGCTCTACGGCCTCCTCGGCGTGCTCGGCCCCGGACTGCTCGCCCTGCGGCTCGCCGAGACCGGCGTCGGGGCGCTCGGCGCCGCGCTGGCCGTGATCCTCGTCCTGCCCGTCACGACCCACAGCGTCACCGACGCCTGGATCCAGCGGGCCCTGCGCTGCGTCCACGCCTGCGCCGCCGAGACCGCCCGGCGGCTGGCGGGCGCGGCGGACGCCGACCCGGCCCCGCGCGTGGCCGAGCTGGAGCAGCTGCTCGCCCGGGTGCGGCTCTCCGTCGCCCCGCTGGTGCACCCGCTGAACCCGATGCGGGGCCGCAAGCGGCGGGCCCGGCACGTGCTCGCCCTCCTCGACGCCTGCGCCCGGGAGGTCCGCGGCCTGGTCGCCGTCGCCGCCGACCCCGAGGCCTCCCACGACGCCCGCCTCGCCACGGCCTGCCGGCGGGTGGAGGCCGCGGTCGAGGCGCTCACCCAGGGCGGGGACGTCCTGGTCCAGCCGGACGGACCGTCCACGACAGAGCCGGTCCTGGCCCACCTGCACGGCCTGGAACGGGCCCTGGCCGAACTGGCCCGGCCACTGCGCGCTCCTTCGGGTTCTCCATTGGCGGGGGCGTGAGGCGGTCGAGGCGGCCGGCCTGGCCGCGAGTCGGTCGGCCGGTGCGTACTGCTTCCGGTTCTCCGTCGGGGGGCTTGGTGCGGTCCAGGCGGCCGGCCCGTCCGCGAACCGGACGGCCGTTCCGTGCTCCTTCGGGCTCTCCGCCGGCCGGTGCCTGAGGCGATCCCGCGCGGCTGTCGTCGGGCGCGTCCGCCGGCGTCGGTGTGGGCCACGCCCTCCCGACTCCTTGACCCCTTGGTCTAGACCGCGCATGATCGGCTGCGCGGTCGTTCCGGGCGGCCCGGGGACGAGAGGGGACAGCGGTGGCGGACAGCGGCAGGCGGCGGGCGTTCATCGGGTCGTTCACGGCGGCCGGCGGCCCCGGCATCGTGACGGCGCGAGCCGACCCCCACAGCGGCGCGCTGACCGTCCTCGGCAGCGTCGACTCCCTGCCCGACCCCTCCTACCTGGCCCTCTCGCCCGACGGCGACACGCTGTACGCGGTCAGCGAGACGGCCGAGGGCGCCGTCGCCGCGTACCGGGTGGACGGGGACAGGCCCGAGCCGGCCGGGCCGCCCGTGCCGGTCGACGGCAACGGGCCGACGCACCTCGCCCTCTTCGACGGGCATCTCCTCACCGCCAACTACGGCTCCGGCAGCGTCACCGCCGTCCCCGTCCGCCCCGACGGCACCCTCGCACGGTCCGCCTCCGGGATGCTCCGGCACACCGGGGCGGGCCCGCACACCCCGCGCCAGCAAGGGCCGCACGCCCATCAGGTGCAGCCCGACCCGAGCGGCCGCTGGGCCGTCAGCGTCGACCTCGGCACCGACTCCGTGCGGGTGTGCACGCTGACGGACGGTGCCCCCGCCCTGCACCGCGAGAGCGCCCTGCGACCCGGCTCGGGGCCGCGTCACCTGGCCTTCCACCCGGACGGCGGGCACGCGTACGTCGTCAACGAACTCAGCCCGTCCGTCACCGTCTGCCGCTGGGACGCGGCCGCCGGCGTCCTGACCCCGCTGACCGAGACCCCGGTCCTGCCCGGCGCGCCGGCGGGCGACGCCTGGCCGTCCGGCATCGCCGTCTCACCCGACGGGCGCCACGTGTGGACCGCCACCCGCGGTGAGGACGTCCTGTCCGTGCTCGCCGTCGAGGGGGAGGGGCTGCGGCTGGTCGCCACGGTGCCCTGCGGCGGCCACTGGCCGCGTGCGCTCACGGCGTCAGCAGGCTTCCTCTACGTCGCGAACGAACGCTCGGGCGACGTGACCTGGTTCGCCGCGGACCCGCACACGGGAATCCCCGAGCGAGGCGGCTCGATCAGGGTGCCGGCGGCATCCTGTGTGGTCCTCGACTGACGGGCCGGGGGGAGGGGCCTGAAGGGGCGCGGGGAACTGCGCGACCAGCCGCAACGGACGCGCACCCGGCCACCGACCCCGCCTCGAACGGCGAAGGCCCGCTCCGAAACGAAGCGGGCCTCCTGGCAGGCGTCAGCGAACCGGCGCCCCCTGCGGCTGCTGCGGCGTGATCCCCAGCGCCGTCGTGTACTTGGCCAGGGCCAGCTTCCCGATCGCCGGGTACGCCCCGAGTGACTCCGCGGCGGAGCACTCCGCCTCCTTCGCGGCCTCCTCGACCAGCACCGGCTCGATCTCGGGCCCGATCAGGTACGGCGCCAGGGCCAGCTGCTGCGAGCCCGAGGACCGCAGCTGCTCGGCGACGGACGCGATGGAGCCCTCCTGGTCCAGGGCCGCCGCCATCACCGGCACCGCGAGGCGCGCGGCGAGCAGCATGCCGGTGATCCCGGCCGCCTGCACGGCCTCGTCACCGCCCACGGAGGCCAGGATGATGCCGTCCGCGGCGGTCGCCACGGTGAACAGCCGGGCGCGGTCCGCGCGGGCCAGACCGGCCTCGGAGAGCCGCACGTGCAGCGCCTCGGCGAGCAGCGGGTGCGGGCCGAGGACGTCGGTCAGCTCGGCGGCGACCCGGCTCTCCATGAGGGCCTGGCGGACCTGGCGCAGCAGAGCGCTGTCCGGTCCGGCGAGCAGCGGCACGACGACGGCGACGGGGCCCTCCGGTGCCTTGACGTCCAGGCCGGCGGCCCGGGCCTGCTCGAAACGGGCCGTGCGCTCCTCCGCGGCGTGCACGAGCACGGCCTGCAGCGAGGGGAACTCCGCGTTGTCCCCGTCCAGGTACCCGATGCGGGCGTCGAGGCCGGGCAGCTCGGAGCGGGCGATGCTCACGACCTCCTCGGCGAGGCTGCGCGTGGCGCTACTGGGCGTCCCCGGCACGGCGAGGACGAGCGCGGGCGCGCCCTCGGGAGCAACCAGCGGCTCGGGACGGCGGTGCCGTCCGGGCTGGCGGGGGCGCGGCATTCGTACTGGCAGGCCATCCGCGGGCCCAGTGGGGGAACTCATGGCGCCGCATGTTACTGGCTTATTGGGCTCCCCTGTTCGGGGAGGGGGCAGGTGAGCGGTATCCGTCCGGTTTTGTCTGATGAGTTACGCACGGATCGGACGCGATCGGATCAATCACCCGACAGGGTGGTAACGGAGAGCATTGCCGCATCACCCGGCAGGGTGAGCGCACCGGCGCTCAGCTCCGCCGCCATCCGCACCGCGCCGTCCAGCGGATCGCCGTCGGCCGGCACCCGCCGCACCTCCGGCAGCCGCTGCGCCAGCTCCTCGTCCAGCGGCCCGAGGAGCGGCTCGCCCAGCTTGAACAGGCCGCCGGTGACGGCGACGCGGGCTTCACCGGCTGTGGGGCACACGGCCGCCGCGGAGTCGGCCAGGTGCCGGGCGGCGGCGCGCAGGATCCCCGCGGCGACGGGGTCACCGTCCGCGCAGGCGGCCACCCGGGGCGCGAACGAGGCGAGCACGGCGGGCCGGTCCGGCCGTGGATACAACGCGCCCGGCAGCCCCGCCACGGGACCGAACACCTCCTCGGCGCACGCCAGCAGCCGGGCCGAGCCGCCCTCGCGCCCGTCATACGCCCGCAGAGCGGCTTCCAGACCTGCCCGGCCGATCCAGGCCCCGCCCCCGCAGTCGCCGAGCAGATGCCCCCAGCCGTCCGCGCGGCGCCAGCCGGTCAGGTCCGTGCCGATCGCGATCAGGCCCGTACCGCCGGCGATCACCGCCCCCGGCCGGGGCCCGAGGGCACCCACGTACGCGGTCACCGCGTCGGCGGCGAGCGCGACCCTGCGCACCCCCAGCTCCCGGGCCAGGGCACCCGGCAGTTCGGCGCGCAGCGCGTCCCCCAGGGAGGCGAGCCCGGCCGCGCCGACGACGGCGGCGGTCAATGGCACCGGCCCGGCCTCGGCGGCCGACGCGCGCACCAACGGCAGCAGGCGCGCCAGGAAATGGCCGGGGTCGATGCCCCGCTCACCCGTGCGGACCGGCTCCCCGGACACCGCCCGGGCCAGCGGACCGCGCTCGGCGGTGCCCACGACAGCCCGGAGTCCGGACCCGCCGGAGTCCACGGCGAGGAAGCCGGAGCCGTCCGACGCGGGGGTCATCACGGGACGCGGCACGCTCCCCTCCTCTCCGGTGACCCGGCCGTGCGGTCCGCCCGGCCGTCTCGAAGTCCTCGACGGGGAGGAAGAGTAGCGCCGGGGACCGCCCGTGCGGGCGGGGACGGCGTCCGATGCCGGGGCCTGCGGATCTGCCAGTAGAGTGACGCGTCGTGGCACCACGACCGTTGCACGAACTTGTCGAAGCAGGCTGGGCGAAGGCCCTGGAACCCGCGGCCGAACGCATCGCCGCCATGGGGGACTTCCTACGGGCCGAGATAGCCGCGGGCCGCACCTACCTCCCGGCCGGGGCGAACGTCCTGCGCGCCTTCCAGCAACCCTTCGACGACGTCCGGGTCCTGATCGTCGGACAGGATCCCTATCCGACACCCGGCATGGCCATCGGCCTGAGCTTCGCGGTGGCGCCCGAAGTGCGTTCGCTGCCGGGCAGCCTGCAGAACATCTTCCGCGAGCTGCACGCCGACCTGGGGCTGCCCAGGCCGTCCAACGGAGACCTGACGCCGTGGACCCGGCAGGGCGTCCTCCTGCTCAACCGGGCGCTCACCACAGCCCCGCGCAGTCCCGGCGCGCACCGCGGCAAGGGCTGGGAAGAGGTCACCGAGCAGGCGATCCGGGCGCTGGCCGCGCGGGGCAAGCCGCTGGTGTCCATCCTGTGGGGGCGGGACGCGCGCAATCTGCGACCGCTGCTGGGGGATCTCCCGGCGATCGAGTCCGCCCACCCCTCGCCGATGTCGGCGGACCGGGGCTTCTTCGGCTCACGTCCGTTCAGCCGGGCCAACGAGCTGCTGATCCAGCAGGGCGGCCAACCGGTGGACTGGCGACTGCCCTAGGACGTCGCCGCGCCGCTGCTCTCGCGGACGACGAGCCGGTGCCCCGCGTACAGCACGGCGGGAGGCTCCTCGGCGTTGTCCTCCGCTATCCGTCGCAGCAGTGCGGTGACGGCCAGCCGGGCGAGTTCCGCCTTGTCGGGTGCCACGGTCGTCAGGGAGGGCACCGAGAACTGCGAGAGCTCGACATCGTCGAACCCGGCGATCGCCACGTCCCGCGGCACACCGAGGCCACGGTCGGCCGCCGCCCGTACGGCCCCGGCCGCCAGCAGGTCGTTGAAGCAGAACACCGCTTCCGGTGGTTCGGGCAGGTCCAGCAGCGACCGCATGGCCCGGACGCCGTCGGCCAGGCGGTAGGCCGAGACCTCGCATGTCAGGGCGGGGTCGTACGGGACGCCGGCGCGGTACAGCGCCTCCTGGTAACCCCGCACGCGCTGCTGGGCGGTGGCGGAGGCGGCGCCGCGCTGGGCGCCGATCGCCGCCACCCGGGTGTGGCCGAGGGAGAGCAGGTGGGCGGTGACCTCCCGGGCCGCGGCGACATTGTCGATCAGCACGTGGTCGACCGGAAGCTCGTAGTCCCGCTCACCGAGCAGCACCAGCGGCACCCGGCGCGGACGGGAGGCCAGGGCCTCCTGGTCGAGGCGGAGCGGGCTGAGCAGCACACCGTCGATGAGCGAGGACCCCAGACCGCACGCGATCCGCAGCTCCTCCTCGGGATCCCCGCCCGTCTCCTCGATCAGCACCGTGTACGACATGCCCTTGGCCGCGGCGATCACGGCCGCGGCCAGCTCGGCGAAGTAGGGAGCCGCCAGGTCCGGCACCGCCAGGGCCAGGATGCCGCTCCGGCCTGTCCTGAGGTGGCGGGCCGAGGCATGGGGCCGGTAGCCGAGTTCGGAGATGGACCGGAGCACCCGCTCGCGCGTGGCCTCCGACACGTGCGCCTCGCCCCGTACGACGTTGGAAACCGTCTTGATGGAGACGCCCGCGTGCTCGGCGACGTCCTTGAGGCGAACCACCATGCCGACTGTCCTCACCGATCAGGGGCATTCAGCGGTTCGCCCCGGCCGTCGCGTGCTCCTCCGCTCGTCACGGGAGGAACCGCATCCTACAACGTTGTGGCCGTGTCCCCGGGCTGATGGTTGGCCTCCTCCACCTCCCGGCGGTGCCGGTCGAGGGCCTCGGTGGGCATGGCGGCGGAGGGACGCCCGACCATGCGGCGGATCTCCTCGGCCGGCAGCTTCGCCCGCCGCTCGGCGGTGAGCAGGCCGTTGGTCTCCTGCTCCGTGTCGGTGAGTTGGGTGTAGCAGAACCCCGCGAGTTCCGGCGAGTCGGTCACCGCGCGGAACAGTTCGTCGAGCCGGCTGCGCAGTTCGGCCGGTGACGTCACCGTCGAGTAGCCGAACCACTCCTCGCCCTCGGGGCGGTAGCTGAGGCCGCCGAACTCGGTGAGCAGCACCGGGCGTCCACCGCGGGGATCCGCGGCATCGGGGTCGAGCACGACCCGGCGGCCGCCCGGCCGGCCGTCGGTGAGCATCGCCTCGACGGCCCCGGCGGTGCCGTAACGGGCCCGCAGTTCCCGCCCGGTGCCCGCGTAGTCGTGAACGGTCCACATGTCGCTGTCGGTCATCTCCCAGCCGTCGTTGGATATGACGGGCCGCGAGGGGTCGAGGGCACGGGTCAGCTGCACCACACCCTCGACGAAGGCGCGCTGCGCGGGCGAGCCGGCGATGTCCTGCACACCCCAGCTCTCGTTGAACGGCACCCAGGCCACCACCGAGGGATGCCCGCGGTCCCGGCGTACGACGTCCATCCACTCGGTGGTCAGCCGGCGCACCGCCTCCGGGCCGAACGCGAACGCGCCGGCCATCTCGCCCCAGACCAGCAGACCCAGCCGGTCGCACCAGTGGAGGAAGCGGGGGTCCTCCACCTTCTGGTGGACCCGGGCGCCGTTGAAACCGAGTTCCTTGATCAGTTCGACCTCGCGGCGCAGCGCCCCGGCGTCCGGGGCCGCGAGGTGGGACTCGGGCCAGTAGCCCTGCTCCAGGACCATGCGGAGGTAGTACGGACGGCCGTTGAGCAGGAACCGCCCGTCGGCGACCTCCGCCGTGCGGATGCCCAGATAGCTCGCGACCTCGTCCACGGGCCGCTCCACCCCGTCGGCGTCCCGGTCCACCAGGACGATGTCGGCGTCGACCAGGGTGGGGGAGTGCGGTGACCACAGCAGCCGGTCGCGGTCCTGGCCGTTGCGCAGGGCCGGGAGCGCGATGTCCATCACCACCCGGTCGTCCGTGACGACGGCGGACTGCTCGGCGAGCAGCTCCGTCCCGAGACGCAGACCGACGCGCATCACCAGCCGGCCGTCCCCGCGCCGGACGGGACGGCGCAGCAGGGCTTCCAGCCGGACCGAGGCGCTATCGATGTCGGAGGTCCAGCACAGCTCCGCGACATGCGTGCCGGGGACGACCTCCAGCCACACGGGCTGCCAGATGCCCGTCGTGCGGTGGTACCAGATGACGTGCGGGCTGTCCTGCCAGTCCTGCTTGCCGCGCGGTTGCTCGGCGTCCCACGGCAGGTCCTCGGCGCGCACGACGACGGTGTGCTCGTCCGCGCCGGCCGTCAGCGCGGCCGTCACGTCGAAGGAGAAAGGCGTCATGCCGCCTTCGTGGTCGCCCACATGGGTGCCGTCCACCCACACCGACGCCCGGTAGTCGACGGCCCCGAAGTGCAACAGCACCCGGTCGCCGCGGCGGTGGTCCGCCGGCAGCCGCAGGGTGCGCCGGTACCAGACGACGGGGTGGTACGCGGTGTCGTGGATGCCCGACGCGGCGGACTCCGGGGGGAACGGGACGGTGATGGTGCGGTCGAAGGGAGCGGGGTCGCGGTGCCAGCCGGCGTCCCGTCCCGCGTCGGCGTCGTCATGGGCGAAGCCCCACGCGCCGCCGAGGTCGGTCCACGCGGCCCTGCGCAACTGGGGCCGGGGGTGGAGGCCGTCGTCCGCCACGGGTTGTGTGCTCACTGTCCTCGCTCCTGAGATGTCTGTGTCGTGTCTGCCGCCAGGGCCCGGAAGCGGTCGACCAGGCCGGTGGCCCGGCGCCGGAGCACCGAACCCGCGTCCCGCTCCAGGTCGTACAGCCCCATTTGCACCAGCCAGCGGTCCACCGGCCGCGTGGACTCGCGGTAGCGCCAGTCGACCAGGGCGAAGAACGGGAACCAGGTGTAGCCGACCAGCGGCATGCCCTCGGCGCGCAACCGCAGCACGGTGTCCACGCTCTCCTCCAGCCAGGCGAGCCGCTCCTCCACCGGCCCGCCCCGGCTGGTCTCGGTCAGGAAGAGCGGCTGCTCGTAGCGTTCGGCGTAGCGGTGCAACAGGTCGGCCAGACCCGTGGTTCCCGCCTCGGCGGGGTGGACGGTTCCGGTCGTGGGATCGCGCTCGGCGGTGGTGAAGGCCGGGTAGTAGTTGACGCCGATGACGTCCGGTGTGACCGCGTGGGCGGTGAACCAGTCGAGTTCGGCGTCGGTGACACCGTGCGCGGTGAGGTACGCGCGCATCGGGTGTGCCTCGTGCACGCGGCCGAGCACCAGGTCGAGGCCGAGGAAGCGGCGCTCCTGAAGGTGCTCGCGTTCGCCCGGCGGCCAGGCGCCGGTCCAGCGGAACCCGGCGTCGACGTGGACGAAGGTGGCCGACGGCTGCACCTCGGTGATGCGCCGCTGGGTGAGGACCATGCCGCGGGCCAGCCGCGTCAGGATCTTCACGAAGCCGTCGTCACCGCGCAGATACGGCGGCCAGGTGCCCTGTTCACCGCAGTACACGGCGTTGACGACCGGCTCGTTGAGCGGTGTCCAGATGTCCAGCGAGTCCGCGTAGCGCTCGGCGACCGCGGCGGCGTAGGCCGCGACGGCCTCCGGGTAGCGGTGGTTGAGGAACTGGTTGTCCAGCCACAGCGGGGTGCCGTAGTGCATGAGGTCCACCATGCAGCGCAGCCCGAGCCGGTCCAGGTGCTCCACGACGCGGTCGGTCCACTCGAAGTCGAAGCGGCCGGGCTCCGGTTCGAGCAGGTACCAGGGGATGCCCCAGCGGATCATGTCGGCGCCGGCGTCCTTCGCCCGGCTCAGGTCGTCCCGCCACTGGTGGTAGTGCTGGGTCAGTTCGTACTCGTCGAGCCTGCGTCGGCCCACGTCCTCCTGCGGGACGAAGGTGTCCTCGATGCCGACGGCGAAGTGCAGCCGGCCGGTGCGGAACCAGGGGGTCACGGGGGTGTCCTCGGGGGTCATTTGATGCCGGTGGTCGCGATGCCCTGCACGAAACTGCGCTGGATCAGCAGGAACATGAGGATCACCGGGAGGAGGGAGAGCACGGCCCCGGCCATCAGCATGCCGTACTGGGTGACGTGCTGGCCCATGAACAGGGACAGACCGGCGGGGATGGTGGCGTGGCTGTCGTCCGACGTCATGATCAGCGGCCACAGCAGGTCGTTCCAGTTGTACTGGAAGTGGAACAGACCGAGGGTCAGCAGCGCGGGGCGGGCCAGCGGCAGGATCACCTGCCAGTAGATGCGCCACTCCGAGGCGCCGTCGATGCGGGCGGCCTCCTCCATGTCCTTGGGCAGCGAGAGGAAGAACTGCCGCATGAAGAAGATGCCGAACGCGTTGGTCGCCCGCGGCACGATCATGCCGGTGAAGGTGTTCACCAGGTGCAGATTGTTCAGCAGGTCGTACAGCGGCACCAGGGTGATCTGGAACGGCAGCATCAGCATCACGAGGATGCCGACGAAGACGGTGTTGCGTCCCTTGAACTCCAGGCGGGCCAGCGCGTACGCGGCCATGGAGTCGAAGCACAGGGAGATCACCGTGACCGATCCGGCGAAGAGGAGCGTGTTGCGGTACAGCTCCGCGAAGGGGATCGCGTGCCAGATCTCCCGGTAGTTGGCCAGGGTGAACGCGCGCGGGAAGAGGGTCGGCGGGTTGGTGACGATGTCCTGCTCGGGGCGGAAGGAGGCGAAGAACATCCAGATGATGGGCAGCAGGACGGCGAAGGCGATCGCGACGGCGGCGACGACGGTGGCCGCGCGCCAGGCCCTGGCCAGGGCCCGGGTGCGCTGGTCGTGCCGCGCCTGCGGACGGACCGCGGCGGTGTGCAGGGTCGTTGCCATCAGAACGTCACCACTCGCTTGCGGAAGTACGTGAACTGGACCATCGACAGCGCGAAGACCAGCAGGAGCAGCACCCAGGAGACGGCCGCCGCGTAACCGAACTGGTCGTTCTCGAACCCGATGCGGTAGGTGAACATCACCAGCGTCTCCGTCTGGAAGAACGGACCGCCGTGGGTCATGACGTAGATCTGGTCGAAGGCCTGGAGGGTGCCGATCGCCGCCATGATCGTGATGAGCATCGTCTGGTTGGCCAGCAGCGGCCACGTGACGTTGCGCAGCCGCTGCCAGGCGTTGGCGCCGTCGGAGCGCGCCGCGTCGTACAACTCGCCGGGTATCGACTGCAGACCGGCCAGGTACATGATCATGTAGAAGCCGACGTTCTTCCAGACGCCGACCGCGATGACCGCGGCCATGGCGGTCGAGGGATCCTGGAGGTACCCCTGCTGGGTCGTGATGCCGAGGTGCGACAGCCAGTCGCTCAGCAGCCCGATGTCGGGGTCGAGCAGGAACGACCAGGCGATGGAGACGACACCGAGGGACACCACGAACGGCAGGAACACGGCCGAACGCAGGAACCCGCGCAGCGCCATGGCCCGGTTGAGGAACAGGGCCAGCGCCAGGGCCAGCAGGACACTGACCGGCGTGCTGACCGCCGCGTACACCAGGGTGTTCCGCAGCGCGTTCCACACCTGCGGGTCGTGCAGCATGTGCCGGTAGTTGCCGAGCCCCACCCACTGCGCGGCCTGCACCAGGTTGTAGCTCGTGAAGGACAGGTACCCCGCCTGGATCATCGGGTACACCACGAAGACGGTGAGGACCACCAGGCTCGGGGTGAGGAACAGCCAGGCCGCGCGCGCCTGGCGGCCGCGGTGGGACAGCCGTGCCCGTGGCCGTCCGACGGGTCGCGACGTGATCTGCAAGGACATCGTTCACCTCATGGACGCCGAGGCAGGCGGAGCCGGCGTGCGGTGGCCCGGCTCCGCCACCGGACTACTTGGTCGCGAGTTCCTTCTGCACAGCGGCGTTGGCCTGCTTCAGCACCGATTCGACGCTGCCCTTGCCGTTGAGGACGCGCTGCAGGGCGGGGTAGAAGATCTGGTCCTGGATCACGGGCCCGTTGATCAGACCCGCCAGGAACGGCCGGGAGTTCTTCAGCACCTGCGGGGAGCCGAAGGCGATCGGGTAGGGGTAGCCCTTGAGGTCGGCCGCGGTCACGTCGGTCCGGTTCACCGGGAATCCGGTGCCCTTGGCGAGCGTGATCTGCGCCGGCTTGCTGTTCCACCAGGAGAAGAACGTGTAGGCCGCCTTCTTGACCGCCGGGTCGGTGGAGGTCAGCGCGAACGAGGTGACGCCCGCGGAGGTGACTTGGGCCTTCGGCCCGGCGAAGGGCATGGTCACGCCGTAGTCGACGTGGGACTGGGTGAACGTGGTGGTGTCCCAGGGCCCGACGATCTCCATCGCGGCCTTCTGGGTCTGGAACAGCTTGTCCGCGTCGGCGCCGCCGAGGCCGATGGGGGAGATCTTCTTGTCGCGGACCAGGCCCACCCAGTGCTTGACGGCCGCGACCGTCGCCGGGTCGTCCAGCATCGCCCGCTTGCCGTCCTGGCTGACCACACCGCCGCCGCCCTGCCACAGCAGCACCGGGTACATCGGAATGGTCTCGTGGTCGGCGAGCGCGATCGGGTACGTGTCGGGCTTGCCGTCGTGGTTGGCGTCCTTGGTCAGCTTCGCCGCGTCCTGCTCGAACTGCGACCAGGTGGCCGGCGGCTTCTCCGGGTCCAGGCCCGCCTTCTTGAACAGGGTCTTGTTCCAGTACAGCAGCAGCGGCGCCGTCTCGGTCGGGACGCCGTAGTTCTTGCCGCCGAACTTCGACGCCTGGGTGGCGGCCGGCACGAGCTTGGCGGCCACGGCCTTGTCCGCGCCGTAGAAGTCGTCGATCGGCTGCAGCACGCCGCTGTGGGCGTACTTCGGTATCTGGCCGGCGTCCATGGCGACGATGTCCGGGCCGCTGCCGGAGCTCACGCTGGTCAGCAGCTTCTGGTAGAAGACGTCCCACGGCATCGGGTCCGACTGGACCTTGATGTTCTTGTGGGTGGCGTTGAACTCGGAGATCAGCTTCTCGACCGTCGGACGGTCGCCGCCGGTCAGGCCGTTCCAGAACTTCAGGGTCACCTTGCCGCCGGCCTTGTCCGAACCGCCGTTGCTGTGGGCGGCGCCCTGCCCGGCGCAGCCGCTCAGGGCGAGGCCCAGGACAGCGGCGGCGCAGGCCACCTGTGTGGTCCTGCGCCTGCGCAGGGCCGAGTTGGTCGAATCCACGGCTTCTCCTCTGTCGAGTGCGGCCGTCCCGTGCCGCCACATGCCGTCGAGGTGGATGAGTAAGACGCCGCCGGATCGGCTGTGCGTCGGAGGCATTGATATGGCCCGTCGGTAAACGTTGTAAATCCTCAATTGGCAAAGTCCGCCCAGGGGGCCGGCGCGAGACTTTGGGGGTGCTCCGTCCCATCAGCCGGTGATACACCCTGTGAGATGCGGTGGCGTGGGCAGAGAGCCGTCGGGGGAGCAGAGGGGCGATGGGGGACGCGAGCAGGGGCCGAACGCGAAAGGAGGCCCCGATCGGGGCCTCCTTCAACGTGGGTAACGCTGGCCGGGGCCGACCTCAGCCGACGACCGCGGCGCGCACGCACAGCACGTCCGGCAGATGCGCGGCGAGCTGCTGCCAGCTGTCGCCGTCGTCCGCCGACGCGAACACCTCGCCGTTGCGGTTGCCGAAGTAGACGCCCGCCGGGTCCGCGTCGTCCGTGCACATCGCGTCGCGCAGCACCGTGCCGTAGTGGTCCTCCCGGGGCAGCCCCGCCGAGAGCGGCTCCCACGTCTTGCCCGCGTCCGCCGTCCGGTAGACCCGGCACCGGTGGCCGGCCGGGACACGGTCGGCGTCGGCGTTGATCGGGAACACGTACGCCGTGTCCCCTCTGCGCGGGTGCGCCGCCACCGCGAAGCCGAACGTGGACGGCAGGCCCTCGCCGATGTCCGTCCAGTGCGCGCCCGCGTCGTCGCTGCGGTACACGCCCCAGTGGTTCTGCAGGTAGAGCCGGTCCGGGGTCGCCGCGTCCCGCGCGATCTTGTGCACGCACTGGCCGAACTCCGGGTTCGGATCGGGCAGGAACACCGCGGAGACACCCGAGTTCGACGGCGTCCAGCTCGCGCCGCCGTCCTGGGTGCGGAACACACCGGCCGTCGAGACGGCGACCGTCACCGCGCGGGGGTCGCGCGCGTCGGTGAGCACGGTGTGCAGGCCCTCACCGCCGCCGCCCGGCACCCACTTGGACCGCGTCGGGTGCTCCCACAGGGGCCGGACGAGCTCGAAGGTCTCCCCGCGGTCCTCCGAGCGGTACAGCGCGGCCGGTTCGGTGCCCGCGTACACCACGTCCGGCTCGGCGGCGGCCGGGTGCAGCTGCCACACCCGCTCCAGGGAAGCCCCCGTGTCCTGGGGGAACTTGACGGCCGGCCGGGCCGGTTCGGTCCACGTCCGGCCGAGGTCGTCGGAGTGGAACACGGACGGGCCCCAGTGCGCGCTGTCGCCGCCGGCCAGCAGCCTCGGCGTCGCGGTGCGGGTGTCGAGGGCGACCGAGTACACGGCCTGGGCGTTGAAGTAGGGACTCTCGTCGAACTCCCAGGCGCCACCACCCCGCCGGCGCCCGATGAACAGGCCTTTGCGCGTGCCCACGGCGAGCAGTACCTCGGTCATGCCGATCACCTCCGCGGCGTCCTCGTCGACGCCCTTGTCTCGGACACCGGCCAGTCTGCACCCCACCACTGACAGTCACCCCCGGAGCGGCTGCGGCGCAGGTCAGGAGGGTGTCGGCGGCCTTCGCGACGGGCCGGGGCCGCGCGCGGGACCCGCCTCGGGGGTCGGTGCAGTGAGCATCCAGGGGCCCTCTTCCGTATGGGGAGGACGGCGGGATGGTCATGCGCGCGTGAGGAGGGTGCCTTCGATGGCGTTACGTGGTCCGAAGGTGTGGCTGTGGCGCTGGCGGCGCAATCCGCTCAAGCGCCGCGCCGACAGGGTGGAGGCCTGGGTCGTGCTGGGCGTGGGGCTGCTCACCGTGTGCGCCGGGCTGCTGGCCGGTACGGCGGTGAGCCGGTCCGTCGAGGACGGGCTGGCCCGGGAACGCGACGAGTGGCGTCCCCTCGTGGCACGGCTCGCCGAGCGGGCTCCCGGGACCGCGTCCGGGAACCGGGGCGCGTCCCGCGCCGATCAGGTGTGGGCGGAGGTGGTGTGGACGGCCGCGGACGGCTCCCCGCACTCCGGCCAGGTGCGGGTCCCGGCGGGCAGCGCCGCCGGCAGCCCGGTCACGGTCTGGACGGACCCCGAGGGCCGTCAGGTGACCCGGCCCGTCACCGAGAGCCAGGCCCGCGTACGGGCCTGGCTGATCGGCACGGTGGCGGCCGCCTGCGCCGCCACCGTGCCCCTCCTGGCCGGGCGCGCGGTTCGCGGCCGCCTGGAGCGCCGGCGCATCGACCAGTGGGACGCCGAGTGGTCCCGCTTCGGCCCGATGTGGGGGCGCACGACGGGATGACCTCCACCGGCGTCAGCTCATGGGGTGTCACATCACCCCGTGGCGCTCACCGGCGTCCCCGGCCCGGCCAGTGCCTCCCGGCAGACCCGTACCAACCCCAGGTCCGCGTGGATGCCGTGGCCGCCTGGGGCGGCGGTCAGGGGCCGGCCGCCGGGGCCGGTCAGGTGCCTGCGGGGGGACGCGAGCTCCGCGCGCAGCAGGTCGTGGAGCGGTGCTCCCGCGGGCCCCAGAGCCGCGACGCACCCGGCGATGGCCGTCCGCGTGCGCGGGTGCTCCGCCCACGCGGAGCGCAGGACGGGCAGGACCTCTTCCGGCTCGCCGGCCGTCCGCCACAGCGCACACGCGGCCGTGACCCGCTCCCACGCGTCGCCGGAGCCGGTCATCCGGCGCAGCTCGGGCCAGGCGGGACGCGCCGCCGGGCCCAGTCGCCCGAGGACGTCCGCGGCCGCCGCGCGGCGGTGCGGGCCGCTCCGGGAGTCGGCCGACTCCCGGAGCAGCACGGGCAGTACGGCATCGGCCTCCCCCGTGACCGACCACAGCGCGTCCGCCGCCGCGACGGCGCAGTCCGTCGCCAGCAGCCCGCGCAGGTCCGGTATCGCCTCGCGCGCCGCGCTGCCGAACGCGCCGAGCGCCCGCACCGCCGCCCCCGTGACGCCGTCGCGCCCCGGCAGCTCCTCCGGCATGCCCCGCAGCAGGCGCAGCACCACCGGCAGGGACTCGGCGTCGCCCAGGGCCGTGAGGGCCGACAGCAGGGGTACGGCCCGGCCCCGCGCGCCGGGGTCGTCCGGCGGGACCTGCGCGAGGCGTCGCCGTAACGCCGGAGTGAGCGGCGCTGCGGCCCGGCCCAGGTGGGGGACCACCAGCCCCAGGTCGTGCGGGACGACCGGGCCCGCCAGTACCTCGGCCAGCACCGGCGCGGCCCGCGCGTCCCCGGCCCGGGCCAGTGCCTTGAGCGGACCGCCCAGGGCCGGTCCGCCCCGCTCCCGGTGCCGTATGCGCAGTTCGGGACGGTACGTCACCAGCGTGTGAAGGCGGTCCGCGGCGGGTCTCGCCAGCTCGAAGAGCTCCAGCAGGACGGCGACCGCCGCGTCGTGCAACCGGCCCTCCTCGGCGCCCAGTTGGTTCCCTATGAGCGTGACCGGCTCCTCGTGTCCGGTACGCCACTCGCGGAACAGTCCGGCCGACATCCACACGGCGTTGCACCGGTCGAGGGGGTCCGGGCTGGTCAACTGCCCGCACAGCAGGGCGACCCGGTCGGCCACCCGCCCGCCGAGCGCGGAGTGCAGGGTCCGCAGCAGCTGGGAGCCCTCCTCGTCCGAGGGGCGCAGGCGCCGCAGCCGCCCCGCGAGCGTGTCCGGACCAGGACAGTCCGACGCGGGTGCGGACCGGGTGCGCTGCCCGGATCTGTCCCGGAGCAGCCGGACGACGACCGGGACGAGGTCGGCGGGAAGCCGCTCCGGGGCACACGCCGCGAGCCGGCCGAGTGCGGCGAGCCGCAGTGCCGGGCCGTACGGGGGCCCGCTCAGCTCGGCGAGCAGCCGCACCGCCTCGGCGGCGTGGGCGTCGCCGGCCGTGCGGTAGCGCTGTGCGAACACGCCGAGGGCTTCGGTCAGGGCGATCAGCACCCCGTCGTCCCGCTCCACGCCGATCCGCTCCCGCAGCACGGCGAGCACACGCGCCGGCCGGCCGAGGAACCGGACGAGCGCCCCCGCGGCGGCCCGGCGCACCCCGGCGTCCGCGTCGCCGCACAGCCCGACGAAGACCTCGGCGCCCGCGCGCACAGCGGCCCGGGCCCGCTCGGCGAGTTCACCGGAGCCGGCGTCGATGCCGCCGATGCTGACGAGGAGTTCCACCACCTCCGCCCGGTCCCGGACCTCCTCGCGGACGGCGAGCGCGAGGAGAAACGGAACACAGGCGAGCGTCGCGTCGTACACGTCCCCCTGGTGGTGCACTGCGCCGTACATCCCGTCGAGCGCACTCGCCCGCTCGGCCGGGTCGGGGGAGGCCAGTCCCCGCAGTAACCGGGGCACGTCCTCCGCACTGCCGTGGGCGTGGCGCAGTGAGGCCCAGTCCACCTCGTCGATCCCCCTGAACACGTTGTCCTCCCCAGCGAAGTGCCGACTGACGGGGAGTCTGCACCACGGCACTGACAACGAAGCGGAACCGGGAGATGACTGTGCGCGAACTGAGTGCTCGTTGGCTGACTGTGGTTCAGTCCGCGCCGGGCAGCGCGCGTTCCAGGATCATGTCGAGCCCCATCCCCTCGGGCAGCGTCCCGAACGCGTGCCCCCAGTCGCCGCCGAGCCGCGTCGCGCAGAACGCGTCGGCGACCGCCGGCGGGGCGTGCCGGACCAGGAGCGAGGCCTGGAGCGTCAGGGCCATCTCCTCCACGAGCCGGCGGGCCGTCGTCTGCGACGCCTCGGACAGCCGGTTCCTCAGCCGCGTCACGGCCGCGTCCAGCCGGGCGTCCGCCCCTCGGGCGAGGGCGAACTCGCTGAACAGGGCCTCGACCGTGCCGGGTTCCCGGCTCAGTGCCCGCAGCACATCGAGGGCGTTGACGTTCCCCGAGCCCTCCCAGATCGACAGCAGGGGAGCCTCGCGGTAGTGCCGGGGCATGCCCGAGTCCTCGACGTAGCCGTTGCCGCCGAGGCACTCCAGGGCCTCCGCGGTGAAGGCCGGGCCCCGCTTGGTCACCCAGTACTTGCCGACGGCCGTGGCGATCCGGCGGAAGGCGGCCTCGCCCTCGTCGCCGCGGACCGCCCGGTCGGCCGCCCCGGCCAGCCGCAGGGTGAGCGTCGTGGCGGCCTCGGACTCCAGCGCCAGGTCGGCCAGGACGTTGCGCATCAGCGGCTGGTCCACCAGCCGGGCGCCGAACGCGCTGCGGTGGCGCGCGTGGTGCCCGGCCTCGACGAGGGACTTGCGCATCAGCGCGGCCGACATCATCACGCAGTCCAGCCGCGTGCAGTTGACCATCTCGATGATGGTCTTGACACCCTGCCCTTCGGGGCCGACCAGCCAGGCGACGGTCCCGTCGAACTCGGGCTCGGAGGAGGCGTTGGACCGGTTGCCGAGCTTGTCCTTCAGGCGCTGGATGCGGAAGGTGTTGCGGGTGCCGTCGGGCAGTACGCGCGGCACCAGGAAGCACGACAGCCCGCCCGGGGCCTGCGCCAGCACCAGGAACACGTCGCACATCGGTGCCGAGGTGAACCACTTGTGCCCGCGCAGGGCGTACATCCCGGGCTCGGCCGTGGGCGTGGCCGCCGTGGTGTTCGACCGGACGTCGGAGCCGCCCTGCTTCTCGGTCATCCCCATGCCCGCCAGCAGACCCGGCTTCTCCGTCGGTACGCGGAGTTCCGGGTCGTACTCCCGGCTCGTCAGCAGCGGCTCGTAGACCTTCGCCAGCTCCGGCTGCCGGCGCAGCGCGGGGACGGCCGCGTACGTCATCGACGTCGGGCAGCCGTGCCCCGCCTCCGTGTGGCCCCACACCAGTCCGCCGGCGGTCCGGGCGACGTGGGCGCCGGGCCGGTCGTCCGCCCAGGGCGAGCCGGCCAGCCCCTCGGCGATCGCCGTGCGCATCAGGTGGTGCCAGCTCGGATGGAACTCGACCTCGTCGACGCGGTGGCCGTACCGGTCGTGGGTGCGCAGCTCCGGCTCGTGCCGGTTGGCCAGGTCGGCCCACTCCTGCGCCTGGGCGCTGCCGGCCTGCCTGCCGAGACGCCGCAGGTCCTCCTCGGCCCAGCCGGCACCCTCCCGCCGCAGCCCCTGGAGCAGGGCCGTGTCCTCGGAGGCGTCGTACGGGGTGAGCGGCGGGGCCTGGTTGGTGACGTCGTGCGTGGCGGGTCCGGCCTGCGCCCGCTGTCCGTCGAGTGTCGAGACCATGCTCCGAGTGTTGCACTCCTCATACGGCCGCAGCAATCGTGCAACACGGAAATCCGCCCCGTACAGTACGGGACCATGCCGATGAACGACCCGGCGCCGCCCGGCGAGATCGAACTGCGTCCGCTGTCCGCGCGGTCGGTCGTCCTGAGCCTGCTGCTGGGCGCGCACCCCCCTGAGCTGCCGGTGAAGGACCTGGTGGGCAGGGTGGAGGCCTTCGGCGTCGGCGGGTCCACGGTGCGGGCGGCGCTCAGCCGGATGGTGGCCGCGGGCGATCTGCGGCGCACCGGCACCGGCTACCGGCTCAGCGACCGGCTGCTGGAGCGCCAGCGCCGCCAGGACGAGGCCGTGCACCCGGACACGCGCGCGTGGGACGGCGACTGGGAGATGGTCGTGATCACCGCGACCGGCCGCGGCCCCGCCGAACGCGCCGACCTGCGCGCCCGGCTCGGCGCACTCCGGCTCGCCGAACTCCGCGAGGGCGTCTGGCTCCGCCCCGCCAATCTGCGCCGGGCCCTGCCCGACGACCTCGGCCGGGTGGCCGAGTGCTGCACGGCCCGCCCCGCCCGGCCGGCGCGCGAGCTGGCGGAGAGCCTGTGGCCGCTGGACGCCTGGTCCGCCGGCGCGCGGGCGCTGCTCGCCCACGTCGCCCGCGCGGACCGCCCCGCCGACCGCCTCACCGCGTTCGCGGCCGTCGTGCGCCACCTGCTCGCCGACCCCGTGCTGCCGCCGGAACTGCTGCCCGCCGACTGGCCGGGCGCCGAGCTGCGCGCCGCGTACACCCGCTACCAGCGGGAGATGGCCGACGGGCCGCGGGCGCACCAAACGTGACGCGGCGGCCGTACGGAGCGCCGGGCGGGCACTCCGTACGGCCGCGTTCACCGTGGGGGGTTCGGGGCGGATTACCGGTAGGTGATGTCCGAGGTGCTGTACTTGCAGTTCGTGCTGTCGGGGCCCGTGCCCACCGCCGTGTTGTTGTTGTACTTCTGGCAGGGGATGACCTTGCGCGAGGCGTCGTTGCGGATCGTGATGCCGCGCAGCGTCGCCACGTCGTTGCGGTTGACGTTGATGCCGACGAGCCGCGCGGTGGTGCCCGTGCCGGTCACGTCGATGGTGTTGAGGTTGACCTTGCGGGTGTACTGCGTGGAGCAGTCGCCGCAGGAGCGGTAGAGCGTCTTGAACTCCTGCACCGCGAAGTTGGAGATGTTGAGCGTGCCGCCGCCGTTGTGCTGGAAGACCTTGTCCGCCGCCTTCTTGGCGCCGCCGCCGATCACGTGGTACGTGGCGCCGGTGCCGCCGCGGAAGGTGGCGGCGTCCTCGCCGACGTCCTCCCACCAGACGTTCTGCAGCGTGCAGCTGCCCTCGCAGTGGATGCCGTCGGCCGCGGGGGCGCCGAGGATCACGTTCTTCAGCACCGCGCCGTCGGCGAGCCTGAAGATCGGGTCCTGGCCCTCCTCCTGGCCGTCACCCTCCAGGGCTCCGGTGCCGAAGAACCGCTTCATCCCGTAGTCCTTGGTGCCGGACACGGGGATGGTGGCCGAGGTCCCCTGGCTGCCGTTGGGGGTCGGCCAGGTGGCGGCGCTCGCCGTGGGCGCGTTGGTAGTCATGATCATGCCAACCGACAGGCCGAGGGTGGCCAGCGCGCCGGTCAGCGCGCGCCTGCGGGCGCGCGGACGTGTCGCAGAAGTCATGTCCCGATTCCTTCTGTCCGTTCGAGCGATGGGGGGGTCGGATCGAGTGATGGGGGTCGGATCGAGCGATGGGGGTCGGATCGAGCGATGGGGGGTGTCAGAGCTTCCCGGCACCCGCACCCGACGTCACCGAGGCGGCGACGGAGGAGGCGGGTTCGGCCGAGTAGCCGTAGGGCGGGTTGGTGAAGCTGCCGACCCGCGAGATCTCGGTCGCGGCTCCGCCGAGATCGTTGCCGCGCAGGTTGGCGTATCCATCGACGTCGCTGCTGCGGTTCGTGGTGACCGCGACCTTCGTCGAGCGGAAGACGTTGTTCTCGACCAGCATCTGGGCGCCCATGCGCGAGTGGCAGGCGGTGTCGGCGCCCTCGACGTAGTTGTTGTAGAAGTGCCCGGTGCCGAAGCGCAGGCTGGGGATGCGCGAGTACACGTTGGCGAAGTGGTTGTGGTGGTACGTCACCTTCAGACGGCCCGTGTCCTCGCTCGCGTTGTTGTCGCTGTGGCCGACGAGCGAGCCCTTGAAGTGGTTCTTGAAGGTGTTCCAGGACACCGTGACGTTGTCCGCGCCGTGGTTGATGTCCAGCAGGCCGTCGTAGTGGTCCTTGTCGTGATCGCGGTCGGCCGAGAAGGAGTTGTGGTCGATCCAGACCTTGCTGGACGCCTCGACGGTGATGCCGTCGGCGGGCGCGACCGGCTTGCTGATGTTCAGGTTGCGGATGACGACGTTGGTGACCTTCTTCAGCCGCAGCCCGCCGCCCGTGAAACCGGAGGCCGAACCGACGCCCAGCACCGTGGTGTTGGAGCCGATGTCGACCTGACCGCTCAGCGAGATCAGGCCGTTGACCCGCACGACCTTGGCCGCGTTGCCGGTCACCGCGGACTTGAAGGCGCTCAGCGAGGAGACGGTGACCGCCGAGGCGCTGCCGCCGCCGGTCGTCCCGGCGCCGAACCCGACCGGCGAGTTCTCGGCGGCCCCGGCCGGCTGGGGAACGGCCAGGACCGCCACGGTCGCCAGGGCGGAGGCGGCGGCGAGCGCCAGGGTGGATCTCTGGGTGCGTGTGCGTGTGCGTGGGGGGCGAGTACGCATGTGGGGTGCGTCCCTTCGTGGTGCGTGATGATGCCCGGCAGGTCATGTACATGAACTTGGTTCGCCATGGTGTTCACCGCGCGCGCTGCCTGTGACCGAGCCGGAGGTCGTGCCGTGCCCTGGGGGTGCACTTCCCCTGGGTCGGCAGCCTTCGTCGGGCGTCTTCGCGTGGCGGCGCGATGACGCTTCTGGGTCACACTGCTGAACGGAACGTAGGCGGCAAGCGCTTTCTAGTCAACGCCTCGCGCAGAACACATTCGGCCGGTCCGGGTCCGGGGGTGAGTGCTGTGGGAGCGCTTCCATGTGGGCCATGTCCATGTCACCATGCCGAGCGGGCGCTTCCCTTCATGAGAGGGCGGGTCATGAGAACTCCGCGTATGCGTACGTTCGCCGGCGGGCTGGTGTTCACGCTGGTGGCCGTCGCGGTACCGGAACCGCCGGCACGTCTCCTTCACCACCGCCGACGACTGGCGGCGCTCCTTCCGGGCGTGGCAGGCCGACACCCTCGGCGGCGCCTGGACCCCGCTGGCCGACACCGAGGCCAACCCCTTCGCCCGCTCCACCGACGTCGCCTTCGAGGCCGGACAACCGGCCTGGCCCAAGGACTTCAGCCACGGCGAGATGATCCGGGCCGGCGTCGACCAGATTCTCACGATCGACCCCTGCCGCCTCCGGTTCCTCTACCAGGGCATGGACCCCGCCGCGGGCGGCGCGTACGACCGGCTGCCCTGGCGGCCGGCCCTGCTGACCAGGACGAACCCCACCTGCTGAACCGCCGCGCGACGTCCTGCGAGCCGCGCCTCACAACGGAAGGGACCCGGACGTGCCTGCCACCCCCCGCTCCACGGCGAGGAGACCCCTGCGGTCGATGCTCCTCGCGCTCCTCGCCGCGCTGCTGCCCCTGCTCGCGGCCACGGCGCTCACCGCGCCCGCCGCCTCCGCCCGGGAGAAGGCCGTGCCCACCGCGACCCTCACCGAGGTCACGGGCTTCGGCACCAACCCCAGCAACCTGCGGATGTACCTGTACGTCCCGGAGAGCGTCACCCCGAACCCGGCGGTCGTGGTCGCCGTGCACTGGTGCACCGGCTCGGGCCCCGACATGTACAACGGCACCGAGTACGACACGCTGGCCGACCGGTACGGGTTCATCGTGCTCTACCCGTCCGTCACGCGCAGCAGCAAGTGCTTCGACGTCTCCTCGCCCCAGGCCCTGCGCCGCGACGGCGGCAGCGACCCCGTCGGCATCAAGTCGATGATCGACTGGGTCACCCGTACCTACGACGCCGACAAGAGCCGGGTGTTCGCGACGGGCATCTCCTCCGGCGCGATGATGACGAACGTCCTCCTCGGCGACTACCCGGACGTGTTCGCCGCGGGCGCCGCCTTCTCCGGCGTCCCCTTCGGCTGCTTCGCCACCACCGACGGCTCCGAGTGGAACAGCGCCTGCTCGGGCGGCACGGTGACGCGCACCCCCGCGCAGTGGGGCGACCTGGTCCGGGGCGCGTACCCCGGCTACACCGGCCCCCGCCCGCGGATGCAGATCTGGCACGGCACCGAGGACGATGCACTGCGCTACCCGAACTTCGGGGAGCAGATCAAGCAGTGGACGAACGTGCAGGGCGTGAGCCAGACCCCGGCCGCCTCCGACACCCCCCAGCCCGGCTGGAACCGCACCCGCTACGGCGGCACGGGCGACCGGGCCCCCGTCGAGGCGATCAGCCTCCAGGGCGTGGGCCACAACCTGTACGCCCAGGGCATGGCGTCCCGCGTGCTGACCTTCTTCGGCCTGGACCGCTCGGGCCCGGCACCCCAGCCGCAGCCCGGCGCCTGCCGGGTGAAGGCCACGGTGAACGCCTGGAACACCGGCCTGACCGCCTCCGTGACCATCACCAACACCGGCACGACGGCGGTCAACGGCTGGAAACTCGGCTTCACCCTCCCCGCCGGCCAGACCGTCACGGGCGGCTGGGGCGCCACGTACGCGCCGTCGACCGGGGCGGTCACCGCGACCAACGTGTCCTACAACGGCAGCATCGCGCCGGGTGCGAGCGTCAGCATCGGCTACCAGGCGAACCACGGCGGCAACAGTGCCGCTCCGGCCGCGTTCACGCTCAACGGCACGGCGTGCGCGGCCGGTTGACGGACCGGCTCCGGGTGCCGGATCAGACCGAACGGTGGTACTGGTCCGGCACCCGCACCTCACCGCCGAGTTCCCGCGCCGCGTGCCGGGCCCACGAGGGGTTGCGCAGCAGCTCACGGCCGAGCAGGACCGCGTCCGCCTCGCCGTTGGCCAGGATCTTCGCGGCCTGCTCGGCCTCGGTGATCAGGCCGACCGCGGCGACCGGCAGGCCCGTCTCGCTCTTCACCCGGGCGGCGAAGGGCACCTGGTAGCCGGGGCCGGTGGGGATGCGGACACCGGAGGCGTTGCCGCCGGTGGAGACGTCGAGCAGGTCGACGCCGTGGGCCCGCAGGTCGGCGGCGAGCCGGACGGTGTCGTCCGGGGTCCAGCCGCCCTCGTCGAGCCAGTCGGTCGCCGAGACGCGGAAGAACAGCGGCTTGTCGTCGGGCCACACGGCCCGCACGGCGTCGACGACCTCGAGCGCGAACCGGGTGCGGTTCTCGTACGAGCCCCCGTAGGCGTCGGTGCGGTGGTTGGAGTGCGGGGAGAGGAACTCGTTGATCAGGTAGCCGTGGGCGCCGTGGATCTCGGCGATCTCGAAGCCGGCGGCGAGCGCGCGGCGGGCCGCGGCCGCGAACTGTTCGACAATCTCACCGATCTGATCGACGGTCAGCTCGGCCGGGGCCGGGTGCCGGTCGTCGAACGCGATCGGGCTCGGCGCCACGGAGTCCCACCCGTACGCCTCCGGTCCGACCGGGGCGCCGCCCTTCCAGGGGCGGTCCGTCGACGCCTTGCGGCCGGCGTGGGCGAGCTGGATCGCCGGAACCGTGCCCTGCGCGGCGAGGAAGCGCGTGATGCGGCGGAAGGCCTCGACCTGCGTGTCGTTCCAGATGCCGAGGTCGTACGGAGAGATGCGGCCCTCCGGGGAGACCGCGGTGGCCTCGACGATGATCAGGCCCGTGCCGCCGGTCGCGCGGGCCGCGTAGTGCGCGAAGTGCCAGTCGTTCGGAGCGCCCGTCTCCGGGCCCTCAGGAGCCGCCGAGTACTGGCACATCGGGGGCATCCACACGCGGTTCGGGATCGTCACATCGCGCAGGGTGCAGGGCTCGAACAGCGCGGTCACGGCGGACTCCATTCGTCTCGGGGCCGATGTCGACTCGTACGATAGGCATCGTAGTACGGTGGATGTCAAACTACGATGGTTCTCGTACTATGGGGATCCCCGAAGGAAGTGGAGCCGCCGTGACCTCGCCCGCCGTCAGCAGTCGCGCCCTGCCGCATCCCGAGCGCGAGGAGATCCGGCTGGAGGAGGTGCTGCACGCGCTGTCCGACCCGATGCGGCTGCGGATCGTGCGGGAACTCGCCGCGGCGAGCGGTGAGTTGTCCTGCTCGGACTTCGAGCTGCCGGTCACCAAGTCGACCACCACGCACCATTTCCGGGTGCTGCGGGAGAGCGGGGTGATCCGGCAGGTGTACCGGGGGACGGCGAAGATGAACGGGCTGCGCCGGGACGACCTGGACGATCTCTTCCCCGGTCTTCTGAGCGCGCTTCTCGACGCGGCGGCCCGGCAGGACGGCCGGGTCAGGAGCGCGCCGCGTCCAACAGGGACGGCCAGTCGGGGAGTTTGACCACACCGCGTCCCAGGGACGTTCCCAGTTCCGCCTCCGCGCGCTCGATCGACTGCCAGCCCGCCCACTCGACCGGGTCGATGCCCTCCGCGCGCAGGGCGGGGAGGGGATCGTCGGGGACCGTCCGCGGGGCGAGCGCCGGGGCGTCCTCCAGGAGGGATGTCGCCGTCTCCTTCGCGCAGGGGCGGTTGGTGCCGATGACGCCGGTCGGGCCGCGCTTGATCCAGCCCGCCGCGTACTCGCCGGGGGTGACGACGCCCTCGCGCAGGACGCGGCCGGACAGGTTCGGGACCGTGCCGGTGGCGGTGTCGAAGGGGAGGCCCTCCAGGGGGACTCCGCGGTAGCCCACCGAGCGCAGCACCAGCTGGGCTTCGAGGTCCTCGTAAACGCCCGTGCCCGTCACGCCGCCGTGCCCGTCCGGTGCCGTCCGCTCGAAGCGCACCGCGCCCACGTGGCCCTGGTCGGCGAGCAGTTCGACGGGGCGCAGGAAGAACCGGAGCCGGATGCGGCGCGGGGCGCCTTTCGGGGGTGCCTCGGCCCAGCCGCGCAGCACCTCCACGTTGCGCCGCTGCGGGGCGGGTAGCGCGGACGGGTCCGTGTACCCGGGATCCAGCGCCAGCTCCGCCGGGTCCACGGCCACGTCGGTCTCCGGCAGGGTGCCCAGCTCGCGCAGCTCCTTGGTGGTGAAGCGGGCCTGGGAGGGGCCGCGCCGGCCCACCATGTGGATCTCGGTGACCCGGCTCGCCGCCAGCGCGGTCAGGGCCGCCTGCGGCATGTCGGTCGGGGTGAGCTCGGCCAGTCCCCGCGCCAGCATCCGGGTGACGTCCACGGCCACGTTCCCCACGCCGATGACCACGGCCGACCGGGCGTCGCGCAGGAACCCGTCGTCCACGGCGTCCGGGTGGGCGCTGTACCAGGCCACGAACTGCGTCGCCGACCAGCTGCCCGGCAGGTCCTCCCCGGGAACGCCGAGATGCCGGTCCGTGGCGGCGCCCACGCAGTACACCACGGCGTGGTACAGCTCCCGCAGCCGCGCGACCGGCACCCCGCCGGGGCCCACCTGGACGCCCCCGAGGAACCGGATCCGGTCGTGCTCCAGGACCGCCCGCAGGTTGTTCTGCAGCGACTTGATCTTCTCGTGGTCCGGTGCCACGCCGTAGCGGACCAGGCCGTACGGGCACGGCAGCCGGTCCAGTACGTCGACGCACACCTCGGAGTCCTGCTGGACGAGGCTCTGGGCGGTGTAGCACCCGCTCGGCCCGGAGCCTACGACGGCGACTCGCAGCACGGCGGAACTCCTTACCCGGGGGATCCCGAGGGATCTCAGGAGAGTGCTGACGCCTCCAGCATCGCACCGGCCGGGCTCCGCTGACAGGGTGCTGTGCTCCGCCCGGGGAGCGTGTCCGATCTATAGGGAATGTGATCATGCGGTTTCGTTCCGTGTGTGCTGGCAGCATCCTTTCTGAATCTTTCTGATCGCTCTCCGGCGGACGGCGCGGTGACCGTGCGGCCCGCGTGGGAGGTGCGGGAGAACGACGACGCCACGCGGTGGTTCGACGTCCGGCTGGCCTTCACGGACGGCGCCCGCGTCGACGCCCTGGCCGTCGTGACCGGGGGATGCGTCTGCGTCGAGGAGGTGCGGGCCCAGCCCGCGCTGTCCCTCGACGACCTGGCCGTGCTCGCCGACTGGCTCGAGGAGTCCCTGGCCGAGGCGTGCGCAACCGCTGCCGGGCCGCTCCCTGAGGGCCGCGAGGGGCAGGTGCCGGAGGGCCGCGGGGTCCAGGGGCGCCGCGCCCGGCCGGTCTGGCCGACGGGCGTGGAGGGGCGGTGGCTGGTGGCGCAGGAGTACCGCGCGGCGCAGCGGGAGGGCGCCGACCCGGTCCTCGCTGTGATGTGCGCGACCGGGCACAGCCGCCGCACGTCGCTCAGGCTGATCGGCCAGGCCCGGGACGCGGGCCTGCTGACACCGCGCCGCGCCCGGCGGTGAGCGCGCCGGGCGGTGTCACGGCCGGACCTCGGGCTCACGCCCCGGCGCGGTGCCGGCCTCGAGGCCGGCCGGCCCGCCCGTCGCGAAGAACCGCGACAGATCCGCGTCATCCTTCTTCCCGCCGGGCGTCTCGGCGTCCGGCGGGACGCCCAGCTCCCAGTCGAGCCGGTAGCGCTTGAACAACTCGGCCCGCAGCACCGGAACCGGCATCGGCACCCCCGGCACCAGGGCCGCGTACACGGCGCCCATCAGCAGGGCGCGCAGCATCGGGTAGTCGGCGTCGACGTCGCGCGAGCCGTGCCGGGCGACGGTGTCCCGCAGCAGTTCGGCCAGGCGCCGCTGCTCCGGGCAGGGCACGAAGCCCTCGGCTTGCAGCAGCCCGGCCATGTGCTGGCGCATCAGCACGGGCCGGTCCCGGGCCAGGCCCAGGATCGCGTCGATGGCCCGCGCCATCCGCTCCCGGCCGTCCTCGGTGCGCGGCTCCCGCTCCAGCGCCTCCTCCAGCGTGCGGTGCATCAGCCGGTGCACGGCGGACTGCACGAGCTGGCGCTTGCCCGGGAAGTAGTACGAGACCAGGCCCCGCGCCGAGCCCGCCCGGTCGGCGATGTCGCCGAGCGTCGTCGCCTCGAACCCGCGCTCGCCGACCAGCTCGACCGCCGCCTGCAGAAGCCGCTCCTTCGAACGTCTCCGCAACTCTTCATTGACCGAGGCGCTGCGCGGGGACATGCTGTAACTCCTGCGTTGACTGGCTGCCAGCCAACTATACTCAGAGCGTCCGGCCCGGGCCCCTGTGGTCCGGATCGGTGATGCCGTCTGCCTCGGGCGACGCGGGGGATCGTCCGAGGCGGGCGCGCAGCCGGCATTCCAGCCACGGCCGGCCCGACAGCGGCTGTGCCGCGGCGGCGGGCGCTTCTCAGCCCACCAGGTCCAGTACCGGCCGCAGCCCGTCCGGCCGGTCGGCCACCGGCAGATGGTCCACGAAGTGCACCCCGCACCCGAGGGCGCCGGCGCCGCCGTCGGCCCTGCGGTCGTCGCCGACCATCAGCGTCCGGCGCGGATCGGCGCCGAGCGCCTCGCAGGCGGTGGCGAACAGCCGCGGGTCCGGCTTCTGGATGCCGTGCTCGTACGACAGGACGTACACGTCGATGTACGGGTCCAGGCCGTGCGCCCGGAAGACCGGCCGCAGATCCCAGCCGATGTTGCTGACCACGCCGACGGGGATGCCCCGTTCCCGCAGCGTGCGGAGCACCTCGACGGCGTCCGGGTACGGGGCCCAGGCCTCCGGCGACATATGGCGGTCGTACAGCGCGTCGTGCAACGCCGGGTCGGGCAGCGGGACCTGGCGGGACAGGCCGGTGTAGGCGGCCCGGTGCAGGGCGGCGCTCCGGTCCCGGATCGGCCAGGCGTCGGCCAGTTCGTCCGGAATCCGCTCGGGGGCGCTGCCGCCCGGCAGCGCCCCGGCCGCCTCCAGCGCCCGGGCCGCGGCGGTCAACTCCGGCTCGTCGAGCCGGATTCCGGCCCCGGCGAGAACGCCGCGCAGCCAGGAGTCGGTGGACTCGACACGGAAGAGGGTTCCGGAGAAGTCGAACAGCACGGCGGTCATGGGGTGATCCTAAGAGGCCGCGGCCGGCGCCGGGGGCGGGTTCACGGCTGTCGGAGCCGGTGCACCCACACCGCCACGGCCACCACCGTCGCGCCCAGCAGCCAGCCGCCCACCACGTCCGACGGCCAGTGGACGCCCAGCCAGACGCGGGTCAGCCCGACACCGACCACGGAGACCCCCGCCAAGGCCACGGCCGCGCGCCACACGGCGGGGCCGACGCCGTGCCGGTGCAGGAGCCACAGCAGGAGGCCGCAGACGACCGTGGCGGTCATGGCGTGGCCCGACGGGAACGCCGCGTAGTGGGCCGAGTCGACGGGGTCGGGCCACACCGGGCGGGGGCGGTCCACCGCGGCCTTGAGGCCCTGCTGCAGCAGCGTGCCCAGAGCCACGGACGCTGCCAGCCACACCGCCGTCCAGCGCGCCGCGAGCCGCACCACCAGCCACACGACGACGCCCGCGCACAGCAGGCGCATCGTCCACGGATCCCACACCCAGTCCGTCAGGATGCGGCAGGCCTGGGTGATGCCGCTCTCGTCCACGGCCCAGCGGTGGGTGGTGGCGGCGATCTCCCCGTCCGTGTTGATCAACGGGCTCCATCTCGCCGCGACGAGGACCAGCAGCAGAGCCGAGCACAGGGCCAGGACACCGGCGAGACCGGCGGTGGTGCGGTGTTCCTGGCGGGGCGGGGAGTCGACGGACGAGGTGTGCATACAGCGATCCTCGCCGAACCGGGGGGTCCGGATCCAGTAAGGGACGAGCTTCCGCTACCGGGACGACACGCTTCGGCCATGCCGCGTCCACCGAAACCGGCCCCGACGCCCCGCTACCCCAGCGCCCGCAGCCCCGGTACGAACGCCACCAGCACGGGCACCACCGGCACCAGCGCGGCCGCCGCCGTCAGCCGCAGGCGCCGGGCCGCGGTCAGCCGGTCCGGGGGAGTGAGCAACCGGTGCACCCGCGCCGGGACATGGGCCTGCGGCGTCGGGCAGGGGCCGAACACGCCCCGGTGCTCGTTCAGTTCGACCAGGGCCAGGGCCGTGGTCAGGCGGCCGAAGCGGCGGGAGGCCGTGTCGTCCGCGGCGAGTTCGACCAGCCGGTGCATCTCGTCACGGAACGCGGCGAACACCGGAACCTGCGGGAAGCCGCCCGCCAGCGCGGAGGAGCAGTTCAGCAGCCAGTCGTGGCGGGCCCGCGCGTGCCCCTGCTCGTGCGCGAGCACGGCGTCCAACTGCCGGCCCTTCAGCCGGCGCAGCGCGGCCGTCGTGACGACCAGTTGCGGCGGGGTGCCGGGCTGCCACCAGGCGTCCGGCTGCTCGCTCTCCAGCACGACGAGTCGGCCGGACACGGCCACCTCACCCGGCAGCAGCGGGGCCCGGACCAGCAGGTCGGCACGCCGGCGGCGACGCCGGGCGCGCGCCCTGCCGACCTCGCGGACCAGCATCGCCGCGCTCCACAGCCCGCCGCAGGCCAGCACGACCGCGGTGGTCGCCGCCCACGGACCCGCGGTGCCGAGGGCGTAGGCCTCCACGACCGAGCCGGGTGCCGTCGCGAAGACGTGCCCGCCGACCGCGTGCCAGGCCGCCGCCGCGCTGAGCGTCATCGACAGCGCGCAGCACACCAGTACGGCCGCCACCACGCACTGCCACATCCACAGCGCCACCACCGGCTCACGGTCCGGCCAGTCCGCCCGGGCGAGCAGCCGGGGGCCGACCACGGCGGTCAGGGCGCCGAGCAGCAACAGCGCCGCGGGGAGCATCATGCAGGGCAGCTTATGAGCGCGGGGCCGCTCACGGGTACGACTTGTGCCGCCGAAGTGACGCAGGCAACGGATCCGTGCGCCGTGAACCGCTCCCGCTCACAACGTCAGCAGCATCGCCACCATCGCGATCCCCATGGAGAGCCGGCACGCCAGCGTCAGCTCCGGCCGGTCCCCCCACCCGGCGGAACCGCCGCCACCGCTCTGCCCGGCCACGGCTGCCACGGGCACCAGGCGGACACCGGCCAGCAGCACGTACCCGGCGAAGTAGAGCAACAGCGCCCCGGTCAGGAGCGGGACGCCCGACCCGCCCCCGCCGTGCGCGTGTGCGGGGGAGCCGGCCATGACGACGGACATGTAGACCATCGCGGCGGCCCCCACCAGGTGGTGGAGGTGGTGCGCACCGGCCCGCGCCGCCCACAGCGCGGGCAGCGCCGCCGCTGCGAACACGGCCGCGTAGGCGGGCCAGGCCCACGACGGCGGAGTGAACACCGCCGCCGGCACCGCCATGGCGGCCATCCCGAACCCCATCAGCGCCTCGCCGCCCGCGGCGCGCCGCTGTTCCGCGGCGCCGCCGCGCATCCGCATCAGGCAGTAGGTGCCGGTCATCGCGCAGAGCGCCACCAGCAGCCAGCCGGACGAAGCCGGTCCGTGCACGCGCACCTCCCCGCTCGACAGTCGGTCTTTCGATGCCCAGGCCATGCGGCGCGCACGCGAGCGCGCGGAGGTACACGGGGAGCGTTCGGCGGAGCACAGCAGCTCAGGATGTATTTTACTGGTAAAACACCTGTTAAGGTTATGGGAATGAGCAGTGCGCACCCCACCCCCGCCGCCCCGTCCGCCTCGCGTCTCCCGCTGGCGGGCGTGCTGCGCGTCGGCCGCCCCTCGGACATCTGGTTCAAGCCCGCGCTGAGCGTCGTCGCGGCGATCGCCCCGCCCAACCTCACGCTCCTGGCGCTCGGCCGGCTCGACCTGGCGATGTACGCGATGGCCGGATCCCTGTGCGCCCTGTACGCCCACAACCGCCCGTACGCCGCCCGGGCCGGGGCCCTGATGTGGGTCGTGCTCGGCATGCTCGGCGGGCTCGCCGTCGCCCTGCTCACGGCCTCCCTGACCGGCAGCGCCGTCGTGCTGGTCACGGTCGGTGCCCTGCTGGCCGCCGCCCAGAAGGTGCTGTGCGACGCCACGCGCACCGGCCCGCCGGGCAACGTCGTCCTCACCTTCGTCAGCTCCGCCTCGCTGTTCGCGCCGCAGACCCTCGACCAGGTCCCCGGCCATCTGGCACTGGCGGCCGCCACCGGGGCCTGGGCCTGGCTGGTCTGCATGGCGCCCGCACTGCTCCGCCCGCACGGCCCGGAACGCCGTGCCACCGCCACCGCCCTGAAGGCCGCCGCCGCGTACGCCGACACGGGCGGCACGGGAGAGGGCCATGCCCCGGCGCGCGCCGCCGGATACGCCGCGGTGCACGCCGCCCGGCAGTCGCTCCTGGCCACCGGCGCCCCCTCCAGGACCCGGCACGCCCTCGAACGGCTCGTCGTCCGGGCCGAGGTCGCCCTCGCCGCACCGGCGCAGGCGGACGCCGGGCGGCTGCGCGGGTGGGCACGCGCGCTGCGCGGCACCGGGCCCGTACCGCAGGCCGGTCTCCCGCCGGCGGCGGCCGACGAACTGCTCGGAGTGCAGGCGGCCCAACCCCTCTGGGCGCGGCTGGGCCCGCTGACCCCGCTCGCGGCGCGCACCGCGCTCGGCTGCGCGCTCGCCGGCTACGCCTCCCTCGCCCTCGGCATCGGCCGCCCCTACTGGGCCCTGGTCACTGCCGCCTCGCTCTACCAGGCCAACATCACCCTCACCTGGAGCCGGGTCGTGCAGCGCGTCGTCGGCAACGTCGTCGGGGTGCTCGTCTTCGCGGCCGTCGCACCGCTCGCCCACCTGGGGCAGGCCGCGCTCGTGCTGTGCTGCCTCGCGTTCAGCTTCGGTGCCGAGCTGCTGATCAGCCGCAACTACTGGCTGGGCAGCGTCTGCGTGACCCCCATGGCCCTGCTCATCACCGAGTTCGCCGGGTACCGCGCGACCGGCGAGCTGATGACCGAGCGGGTCGCCGACACCGTCGTGGGCGCCCTGGTCGGCTTCGCCGCCGCCGTGGCGGTCACCAACAGGCGCGCGGGCGACCGCGTGGAACACGCGCTGACGGCCGCCGACCGCGCCCGCGAACACGCCGCCCGCCTCCTGGCCGAGCCGGACCCCGACCCCGCCGCACTGGAATCGGCCCGCCGCGGCCTCGCCGCCGCCCTGGCCGATCTGCGGACCGCCGCCGACGCGGCGGCCGGCGAGTGGTGGCAGCGCGCCCTGCCCCAGGAGCGGGTCGTGCTCACCGAGCAGTCCGGACACCGTACGCTCGCCGCGACGGCACGACGCCAGGGGCTGCTCCCGGACCAGGACACCGCCACAGAGACGGAGGACGCACGGCCATGACGCCGACGCAAGGACCATCGCCCACAGGCACCGGCCCTGGACCCGGCCCGCACCAGGGCACCGGAGCGGAACCCGAACCGGCCCCGACCGCGGGTGGGCGTGCGGGCGAGCCGGACGCGACCCCTGGTGGACGTCCGGCCGAGCAGGCCCAGACCACCGGCGGGCGTCCGGCCGAGCAGGCCCAGACCACCGGCGGGCGTCCGGCCGAGCAGGCCCAGACCACCGGCGGGCGTCCGGCCGAGCAGGCCCAGACCACCGGT
>NZ_JBEXTS010000002.1:438721-512771 GCF_040628815.1 Streptomyces sp. NPDC006140
GGCGGGCGTCCGGCCGAGCAGGCCCCGACCACCGATGTGTTCGCGATCGGCGGTGATCCGGGCGGTGGGATGCCCACGGCCGGAGAGGAACTGGGCGGTGGGCGGCGGGAGGACACCGTCGCCGCCGTCGTCCGGCAGTGGCGGGCCGTGCACCCCGGTCTCGACACCGGGCCCATGGAGGTCATCGGCCGTATCAACCGCTGCGCCGCCCTCCTCCAGCAGGCCGAGGACGCCCCGCTGCGCCGGGCGGGACTGAGCCGACCCGAGTTCGACCTGCTCGGCGCGCTGCGCCGCACCGGGCACGAGCTGACCCCCGGGGAGCTGGCGCGGGAGACCTTCTCCTCGGGCGCCGCCGTCACCAAGCGCCTGAAGCAGCTGACCGAGCGCGGCCTGGTCGAACGCCGCGGCGACAGCCGCGACCGCCGTGTCGTCCACCTCCGCCTCACCGACACCGGACGTGACCTCGTCGACGGCATCCTGCCCGCCCAGCTCGCCTACGAGACCGCCGTCCTGTCCGGCCTCGACGGCCCCGAGCAGGGCGAACTCGCCGCGCTGCTCGGCGAGTTGCTGGGCCAGCTGGAGGGCCGCCTCGGCGCGTTGCGGGCCTGAGCCCGAACCGTCCGCACGGCGGGGCGACGTCTGCGGACAGTCCGGGTCACCACCGTCGCCTCAGAAACCGTCACCGGCCCGGTACACGCCGAACATCGCCCCCTGCGGGTCCCGCAGCACCGCGATGCGCGGCCCGTCGGGCACGGACGTCGGCACCATCAGGACGGTGCCGTGCCGCTGGACGACGGCGGTCGTGTCGTCCACGTCCGCCACCGCGAAGTACGGCAGCCAGTGCGGCGGCACCTCGGGCGGGAACTTGTCGTCCATCGTCACCATGCCGCCGAAGCCGGCGCCGCCGACACCCCACCGGGTGTAGCGCTCCCCGGCGTCGACGCTCCAGTCGAACACCTGCGTGTAGAAGGCCACGGCCTGTTCCGGATCCCGCGTGAACAGCTCCACCCAGCCCAGCGCCCCGGGCGCGTTGAACAGCGCGGCGCCCGGGAAGGTCCCCGCCTGCCACAACTGGAACGCGGCACCGCCCGGGTCGGCGGCCACCGCGAAACGGCCCGCGTCGAACACGTCCATCGGGCCGAGCGGTACCGCACCGCCCGCCTCCGTCACCGCACGGGCGGCAGCGTCCGCGTCGGCCACCGCGAACGACACGTTCCAGGCGACCGGCTGCGACGGCTGGTAGAGCGGGGCGAGCGCGGCGACGGCCGCGTCCCCGACGTGCGCGACGGTGTAGCAGCCCGCCTCCTGCCGGGGGTCCCTCTCGGGCCGCCAGCCGAACAGCCGGGTGTAGAACCGCTGGGCCGCCTCCAGATCGCTGGTCCCCAACTCGGTCCAGCAGGGCCCGCCGGTCACCGGTGCGTCGAGCTTCATGGCGTTCCTTCCGCAGGAAACCCCCTCCAGCACGCTAAGCCGCCGCCGGGGCTGCCTGCCATCGGGGAAAACCCACTGGTGTGCGTCGCCCGCCCCGGCGTACCCTCCCCCCGTACCGCACCGCGTGGCGGCCTCCAGTTTTCTTCACCCCGCCCGGAGGTACGCCATGCCCGCACCCGAGGTGCGCCCCTTCCGCCGAACCGACCGCGACCAGCTCACCGACCTGGTCAACCTGCCCGTGGCGGCGGTCGCCCCCGGCGTCTCCGTCTCCGTGAACACCGTCCTCGGCGATCTGGAACGGCAGCCCGGCGAGTTCGTCACCGACCCGTGGGTGGCCGAGCGGACGACGCTCGTCGCCGAGCAGCGCGAGCACCTCGTCGCCGCGGCCCACCTGCTGCGCTACCGCGCCGACGCCGGGGTGGGCGCGGCCTACCGGGGCGCCGCCGAGATCAACTGGTTCGTCCACCGCCCGCCGGCGGCCCTCCGGCCGGACACCGACCGGGCCGCGGACGGGTTGATGCGGGCCTGCCTGGCGCAGTTCGCCCGCTGGAAGGCCCGCGTCCGGTACGCCGACGGCGCGCTCCCCGCCCCCCTCGTCTACGGCGTGCCCCGCCCCTGGCCGCACGTCCGGGCCGTCTACGAACGCGCCGGGTTCCAGCACGTCGGGGACACCGAGGTCATCCTGATCGCCCGCGTGGCCGACCTGCCGGCCCACGAACCCCGGCCGGGCGTCACGGTCGAGCGCACGCTGGGGGAGTGCGGCACCCGCTTCACGGCCCGCGCCGAGGGCCACGCCCTCGGCTTCATCGAGGTCGGCACGGCCCTGGCCCGCCCGGAGCGCCACGCCCGCGCGGCGGGCCTCGCCGACATCGGCAATCTGCACATCGACCGCGGGCAGCACGGCACCGGCCTGGAACACCGGCTCCTAGGGCCTGTCGTTTGGATCACGCCGCAGACGCGGGGTCTGGCACGCACATCTGCCGCGTTGTCGTCGGTTGCCGACGCTCCGCGTCGACGCCCTCCTCCGCCTTGCAGCCGCACGCGCCAGACCCCGCTCACCGGCGCTGAAAAGCACCGTCGCTTCCCTGCGACCTGATCCAAACGACAGGCCCTAGCCCAGGCCGCCGACTGGCTTCGCCTGTGCGGCATCGACCGGCTCGTCGCCTACGAAGGGGCCGCCGACACCCGCATGCCCGACCTTCTGACCGGGGCGGGCTTCTGTGAACTGACCCGGACCGACCGGGGCTGGGAGCACCGCCCCGGGCGACCTCAGATGCCCGGCCGGTAGCGCATCGGGTGGTCGGCGGGGACCTCCACCAGCACGATCGGCGTCCCGTCCGGATCCGCGATCCACATCTCGACCAGCCCCCACGGCTCCTTCACCGGCGGCCGTACGATCTCCACGCCCTTCGCCCGCAGCTCGTCCTGTGCCGCCGCGACGTCGTCGACCTGGAGCCACAGGCGGACGGCGGGCTCCGGGGGAGTCCCGGACCGGCCCGAGACTTCCAGGAAGCCGCCGCCCATGAAGTAGACCGTGCCGCGCTCGGGCCCCGTGCCGAACTCCCGGTACACGGCGAGGCCCAACTGCTCGCCGTAGAAGGCACGGGACTTCTCGGGGTCGGCGGGACGGAGCAGGATCCGGCTGCTGAGTACATGCACCATGCACGGGAGCCTAGTGGCAGGGTTACGCTCATCCCTGCCCGAGCCGCGCCCAGGACACGGAGACGTACGCCCATGGACACCCTCGCCACCGCACTGACCTACCGCGACGCCACCGACGCCGACGTGGACGAGCTGGTCGCGCTGATCGAGTCGGCGTACCGGGGCGACTCCAGCCGCGTCGGGTGGACCACCGAGGCGGACATCCTGGAAGGGCAGCGGACGGACCCCGAGGGTGTGCTGGCCGTCATCAAGTCGCCCGACAGCCGGCTGGTGACCGTGGAGCGGGAGGGCCGGATCGTCGCCTGCTGCCAGTTGGAGCACCGCGGTGACCACGCCTACTTCGGCATGTTCGCGGTCAGCCCCGCGCTCCAGGGCGCCGGCCTCGGCAAGGTGATCATCGCGGAGGCGGAGCGGCAGGCCCGGGAGAGCTGGGGCGTCAAGGAGATGCACATGACCGTGATCTCCGTCCGCGACGACCTCATCGCCTGGTACGAGCGCCGCGGCTACCGCCGCACGGGCCGGATGACCCCCTTCCCGTACGGCGACGAGCGCTTCGGCATCCCCCGGCGCGACGACCTGCAGTTCGAGCTGCTCGTGAAGGAGCTCGGCTAGCCCCTACGCCGTGAAGCGCCCCGTGCGCTTGATGTCCGGGTGGTCGGTGGTGGCGCCGTCCAGGCCGAAGGCGCGGACCAGGCGCAGATGGTCCTGCGTGTTCACCACCCAGCCGATGATCCTCAGGTCGGCCTCGCGGGCGCGCTCCACGATCTCCAGGGTGAGCCGGCGGATGTTCAGGCAGACGGTCTCGGCACCGGCCGCGACGGCGCGATCCACGATGTCGGTGCCATAGCGGCTGGCGATGAGCGCGGTGCGCACCCCCGGCACCAGTGGCTTGATCTCGGCGATCGCCTCGTCGTGGAACGAGGACACCTCCACCCGCCCGGCCAGCCCCCGCTCGTTCATCACCCGCGCCAGGGCCCGCGCCGCCTGCGCGTCCTTGATCTCGGCCTGGAGCGGCGCCTGGACGGCCTCCAGGACCTCCTCGAAGACCGGCACCCGCTCGCCCCGCCCCGCGTCCAGGGCCCGCAGCTCGGCGAGGGTCTTCTCGGCGATCGGCCCGGTGCCGTCGGTCGTGCGGTCCACATCCGTGTCGTGCATGACGACGAGCGCGCCGTCCTTGCTCAGGTGCAGATCGAGTTCGATGGCGTCGAGGCCCGCCTCCTGGGCGGCGACGAAGGACCGGAGGGTGTTCTCGGGTTCCACACCCATGACTCCGCGGTGACCGATGGTGAGGAAGTTCAAGACGCGACTCTCTTCCGTCGACAGGCGGCACTGGGGGCCTGACGGCCCACCTGACCGTATCGCCTGTACCCACCCCGTGCAGAGAGTGAGCGCATGGTCGGCGCGCATACGGGCACAAGCATGACCGGCAGGAAAAAGTGCGGTGAAGGCCGGGGTCGGGCAGGATAATTTCCCGAGGTGGCCCTTGCTGGGAGGAACCTCGTGTGTATACGGTCGGGGTACGCGAGATTCTCCCGTGGAGGATGGGACATGACGGAAATTCTTGTGCCGGTGGGTTCGGAGGAGCGGGTTCCTCCCGTGGCCAGGGTGGTGGAGCACCCGGCATGGCCCGTGCTCAAGGATGCCGTGGAGCGGATCCGGCCATGGCAGTCCAAGGACGGATCGATCGACTTCGACGCCGAGGGCGCGCCCGACCCCGCCGACGCCGAACTCGCCGTCCGCCGGGTCGCCGACGCGGTGCTGGAGCTCTCCCCGCTGCTCCCGCACGACAGCGCCTACCACGAGGCCCTGGTCAAGGACCTCGGCCGGTGGGCCGACGACGGCTTCCGCGTGCCCGACTTCCTCGACTCGCTGCTGGCCTTCCAGCCCGCCGCGAACCGCGCGGACGGCCTCCAGCACCTGGTCGTCTTCCCGATGTACACGCAGAACGGCAACCCGGACCGCAACCTCGAAGCGGTCGTGCTGCGCATGGTCTGGCCGGACTGGCTGGCCGAACTGGAGCGCACCCGCTACGACAACCCGCTGTTCTGCGGCATCAAGTTCGAGGACTTCACGTCCGGCTACGACACCAACTCCGCCGTGCTGTTCCCGGAGACCATCGCGGTGCGCGAGGCGCCGGAGCGGTTCACCTGGGGCGGCATCTTCTGCGACCGCGAGGCCGCCCGCTTCCGCCGCGTGACCGACGCCGCCGTCGACATCCTCGGCCTGGAGCTGCCCGAGGACGTCGCCGCGATGGTCCACGACCAGAAGCGCTGCGAGGAGGCGTTCGTGCTGTGGGACATGGTCCACGACCGCACCCACAGCCACGGCGACCTGCCGTTCGACCCGTTCATGATCAAGCAGCGCCAGCCGTTCTGGATGTACGGCCTGGAGGAGCTGCGCTGCGACCTCACTGCCTTCAAGGAGGCCGTGAAGCTGGCGGCCGAGGGCGTCCCGCAGGCCCGTGACGTCCAGGTAGCGGTCCTCTTCGACCGCATGTTCCGCTTCCCGGTCACCGGCGAGCGCGTCCGCAACTACGACGGCCTCGGCGGCCAGCTCCTCTTCGCCTACCTGCACAAGCACGATGTCGTCCGCTGGACCGACAACAAGCTCTCCATCGACTGGGAGCGCGCCCCGCAGGTCACCAACGAGCTGTGCGCCGAGATCGAGCAGCTGTACCGCGACGGCATCGACCGCCCCAAGCTCGTCCACTGGTTCGCCGGCTACGAGCTGGTCGCCACCTACCTCTCCCCGCACCCGGGCTCCAAGTGGGCCAAGGGCCCCGACGCCCTGGACCTGACGCAGCCGCCGCGGAAACTCGTCGATGACGTGCTTCCGGACGAGTTTCCGCTGAGCATGTTCTATGAGGCACTGTCCAAGAAGCTGAAGAACGTGATCGCCTCCACCAAGGGCATCACGGCGGACGGCGCCGAGCGGATCGCCGCGTGAGCGATCGGCGAAGCGAGAACACGGCTCAGGAGGCGAAGACCATGGCGGGGAACGGGGCGCTCAGCGGCGCGGTGATCGCGGTGGCCGGAGCGGGAGGACCCGCCGGGCGGGCCGCGCTGCTCAGGCTGGCCGAGGCGGGGGCCACCGTCATCGGCTCCGACAACGACCCGGAGCGGCTGGCGGAGGCGGTGGACGCGGCGAGCTACGCGACCGGCGGCGCCACCGTCACCGGCGACACGGTCGACCTGCTCGACCTGCAGGCCACCCGCGACTGGGCGAACCGCATCGAGAAGGACTTCGGCCGCGTCGACGGCCTGGTCCACCTCGTCGGCGGCTGGCGCGGCAGCGAGACCTTCACCCGGACCAGCCTGGACGACTGGGACTTCCTGGAGATGCTGCTGGTGCGCACCGTCCAGCACACCTCCCTCGCCTTCCACGAGGCCCTCCAGCGCAGCGACCGCGGCCGGTACGTGCTGATCAGCGCCGCCGGCGCCAGCAAGCCCACCGCGGGCAACGCCGCGTACGCCGCCGGCAAGGCGGCCGCCGAGGCGTGGACGCTGGCCATGGCCGACTACTTCCGCAAGGCCGGGGGCCCCGAGGGCCCGACGTCGGCGGCTGCGATCCTGGTGGTGAAGGCACTGGTGCACGACGCGATGCGCGCCGAGCGCCCCAACGCGAAGTTCGCGGGCTTCACCGACGTCAAGGACCTGGCCGAGGCCATCGCCGGGGTCTGGGAGAAGCCCGCCGCCGAAGTGAACGGAAACCGTCTGTGGCTCACCGAGAAGCCGTGAACCCGCCGAAGACCGACGCCCGCCGCCATCACGACCCCGACGTCCGCGGATTCGCCAGCGACAACTACGCCGGCGCCCACCCGGAGGTGCTCGCCGCCCTGGCCCTGGCCAACGGCGGGCACCAGGTCGCCTACGGCGAGGACGCCTACACCGAGAACCTGCAGAGCGTCGTCCGCAGCCACTTCGGGCCCACGGCCGAGGCGTTCCCGGTCTTCAACGGCACCGGCGCGAACGTCGTCGCCCTCCAGGCGGTCACCGACCGCTGGGGCGCGGTGATCTGCGCCGAGAGCGCGCACATCAACGTCGACGAGTGCGGGGCGCCCGAGCGGGTCGGCGGCCTGAAGCTGCTCACCGTCCCGACGCCGGACGGCAAGCTCACCCCCGAGCTGATCGACCGGCAGGCATACGGCTGGGACGACGAGCACCGCGCGATGCCGCAGGTCGTCTCGATCGCCCAGGCCACCGAACTGGGCACGGTCTACACGCCCGACGAGATACGCGCGATCTGCGACCACGCCCACGCGCACGGCATGAAGGTGCACCTGGACGGCTCCCGGCTGGCCAACGCCGCCGCCACCCTGGACGTCCCGATGCGGACGCTCACCAACGCGGCCGGCGTCGACATCCTCTCCCTGGGCGGCACGAAGAACGGCGCCCTCTTCGGCGAGGCCGTCGTGGTGATCGACCAGGACGCCGTCAGCCACATGAAGCACCTGCGCAAGCTGTCCATGCAGCTCGCCTCCAAGATGCGCTTCGTGTCGGTGCAGCTGGAGGCCCTGCTCGCCCGGGACCTGTGGCTGCGCAACGCCCGCCACGCCAACGAGATGGCGCAGCGCCTCGCCGAGGGCGTGCGGGCCGTGCACGGCGTGGAGATCCTCTACCCGGTGCAGGCCAACGCGGTCTTCGCCCGCCTGCCCCACGACGTGAGCGAGCGCCTGCAGAAGCGCTTCCGCTTCTACTTCTGGGACGAGGCCGCGGGCGACGTCCGCTGGATGTGCGCCTTCGACACGACCGAGGACGACGTGGACGCCTTCGTGGCGGCGCTGAAGGAGGAGATGGCCCGCTAGGGGGTGTCCGCAAAGTCCCGCCTGCCCCGCGACGCCTGGCACGCTCCCCCAAGCTCTTCGAGCAGGGGGTACCCCCACTCGCCGCACCGGGCCCCGACCCAAGTACATCCAGTACGTGGGCCAGGGCCCGGCACGCCGAGAGCACGCACCAGACGCCGCAGGGCCCGCCCTCCGGGCGAACGGCGCGACTTTGCGGACACCCCCTAGGGCCACCTCCCCGCCCCGGTTCAGCCGTTGACGACGATCCGCGCGCTGTTGTTGCGCAGGTTCGGGTCGAACTCCCGGATGCTCAGCTCGGGATCGTCGTTGACGGTCGCCACGGTGGCCTGCGCCCCGCGCACCACACGGTCGATCCGCAACCGGATGTCGAAGGTGTACGACGCCTTGTCGTGCAGGTAGATCGGCGTCTTGCAGTAGTAGGTCGCGGGGGACGCGCCGTCGCCCGAGGGCCAGCAGTTCTCCTCCTCCGGCGGGATCACGACCGTGGTGCCCTCCGGCGCCTGGAACCGCACCGTCGCCACCGCCGCTCCCGCGCCCAGCGACGCCACCCACGCCGGGCCGCGGTTGAGGACGGTGACCTGGGCCGTCACGGTCTCGCCCGCTGCGCCGCGCACCTTGCTGCCGGTGAGCTTCAGGTCGGCGGTGTTCCGGGCCTCGAGGATGACGCTCCCGTAGTTGTCCTGAGGGTCGATGTCGGGCTCCGAGGCCACGGACCGGGCGGCCAGGGGGCGCAGGTCCAGTTCCGAACCCGTCCCCCTGGTCCACGTCCACTCGCCGCGGGCCTCCTGGTACGCCTCGTCCGAGTAGGGCTGGACGGAGTGGTCGAACCGCTCGTACAGCGCGTTCCGCCCGACGCCGAGCCGCGTGCCGAGCGCGTACCGCTGCCCCGGGGCCACCGACTCGTCCAGCACGCACAGGGCGGAGGTGCCCCGGTCGTCCTGCCGGTACTCGCAGTTCGCGTGCCGCTCCTTGAAGCGCAGGCCGTACGAGGCGTCGAGCCACAGCAGTGTGCGCTCGGCGGTGCGGTTGCCGCTGTTGGACAGCGTCGCCCGCACGCTCGTCTCGGTGCCCGGCCGCAGGCCCCGCTGGTCGTCGACCGGGCCGAGCCCGAGGTCCGGCCCGTTGCCCACGCCGACCCGCGTCTCACCGGCGTGGGACGTCAGGTCACCGGCGGCGGCCGAGTAGCGCACGTATCCCGAGGCGCCGGTGTCGGCCCCCGGCAGCGCGCTCAGCCGGAACGTGGCGGCCGGCACGCTCTCCGTCCCGTCGGGCATCTCCGGGAACGCGCAGACCGCCCTGGCCTCCGTCTCGGGCACGCAGTTCGCGGGCCACGCCACCCGAGCGAAGGCGGCGACCTCGCTCACGTCGACCGTCAGCCGCCCCGCCGGCACCCTGCCGTCGGCGACATCCCGGCTCACCCGCACGTCCAGGGTGCGCTCCCGCGCGTTGCCGTCCGCGTCCGCGCCGGGCAGCACCGTCTCGTACGGTGCGCTGATCCACAACTCGTTCTCCAGGGCGTACGCGGGCCCGGCCGCCGTCCCGGCCGCCACGAGGGCGCAGCCGCCGAGCGCCACGCCCAGCAGGCGCTGTAGATGCTTCATGCCGTCTCCTTGTCGCTGATCCGCTGAGCCGAGACCGGCGGGGGACGGGAAGGGTTGTGCCGGGGCGAAGGGTTGCGGCGGTGTTCAGCCGTTCTCCCGAGCGCTGCATACATATGCGCTTGAGGGAAAATTCATTGACCGGGGAGTGGTCTCTCCCTATGCTCTGGCCGCATGCAGCTGATCCAGGAAACCCCTGACCTGTCCGCGTACTTGGCCGCTGATGAGGCAATCGACCACGACCATCCGCGCGTGCGCGAGACGGCCGCGAAGCTCGCTCAGGGCGTGGCGGACTCGTATGAGTATGCGCGGGCCGCGTTCGAATTCGTGCGCGACACCATTCCCCACTCGCAGGACTCCGGCGACCTCTGCGTCACCTGGCGCGCTTCCGATGTCCTGGAACAGCGCACCGGCATCTGCTACGCCAAGGCCCACGCGCTGGCCGCGCTGCTGCGGGCCGAGGACATCCCGACCGCGCTCTGCTACCAGAAGTTCGACGAGGTGCACGGGCTGGTCGCCGTCCGCTTCCACGGCGCCTGGCACCGGCAGGACCCCCGGGGCAACAAGCCGGGCGTGGACGCGCGGTTCTCCCTCGACGGCGAGCGGCTCGCCTTCACACCCGACCCGGCATCCGGTGAACGGGACTACCCGGTCCTGTACGCGGCGCCGCACCCGGTCGTACTCGACACCCTGAAAGCGGCTCGCGACCGGCCCCACCTGTGGCGGACGCTCCCCACCGCGCTCTGAGGCCCCGCCCACCCGCTCCCTTCCGGGGGCGAGGGCGTCGACCGCGTCGCGCGGACCGGGCGCGTCAGTGCGCCTCGGCCTCCCGCACCTGCTCCGGCGTCGGCGCCGTGCCGCCGAGGTGGGCCGGCATCCACCAGGTGTCCTCCGGGCCCTTCGGGCGCACCGGGTAGGCGCGCTGGGCGGCCTCCAGGAGCTCCTGGACGCGCTCGCGCACCTGGCGCGTGATGGCACCCGCGTACTTGTCGCGGGAGGCCTCGATCGCCTCGCCGACCCGGATCGTGATGGGGATGTGGCTGCGCTTGAAGTTGCGCGGGTGGCCCTTGGTCCACAGCCGCTGGGTGCCCCACACGGCCATCGGGACCAGCGGGACGCCGGCCTCCTGGGCCAGACGCGCGGCACCCGACTTGAAGCTCTTCAGCGTGAACGACTGCGAGATCGTCGCCTCCGGGAAGACCCCGACGATCTCGCCCGACCGCAGCGAGTCCAAGGCGTGCGCGTACGCCGCCTCGCCCTGCTTGCGGTCCACCGGGATGTGCTTCATGCCGCGCATCAGGGGGCCCGAGATGCGGTGGCGGAAGACGGACTCCTTCGCCATGAAGCGCACGAGACGTTTCTGCGGCAGCGCCGCCAGGCCGTTGAAGACGAAGTCCAGGTAGCTGATGTGGTTGCTCACCAACACGGCGCCGCCCGAGCGCGGGATGTTCTCCGAACCCTGACAGTCGATCTTGAGGTCCCACACCTTGAACAGCGTGCGGGCGAAACCGACGACGGGGCGGTAGACGAGCTCTGCCATGGGCGGTTCGGACCCTTCCTGCTCTGCCTGGGAAGGGATTCCCAGCGGACAAGTTACGCAGCCGTAGGTTTACGGCTTGTCGCAGATCGTGCCCGAAGAACGGCCGGGTAGCCAGTCCCCGTGCCCGTGGGGGAGGAGATTCTCGTCACGTCGCCGCCGGATCCCACCTCGTGCTTTTACGCGCGCATTACTCCGCGCGTACCGTGACCCGGCGGATGAGCAGGTACAACTCGCAGCCCAGGCAGTACCCGAAAGCGGCGTTCAGGAAGGCGGCGGCGAGCGCGGCACCGGTCGCCGCGAGCCCCAGCCAGTCAGGGACCAGGGTGTAGCCGACGAGCCCGAGTCCGGCGAAGAGCAGCCCCACCGCCTGGGCGAAGCGCGGCGGTTCGGGCGCCTCGAACTCGGTCGGCGGCCCGAGCCGGGACCGTACGGCCTTGGCGAACAGCAGGCCGTACGGCGAGCGGCCCACCCCGCCCGCCGCGCCCAGCAGGAACGCCAGCGTCTGCCAGGCCAGCAGCCACGCGTTCCCCGTGACCAGGACGACCGCCAGGACGGCGGTCGTCACGGCCGCGCCGAAGCGCGGCCCTCGTGCGTCGATGTCCATGGGAACCAAGCATTCCGCAGGGCGGGCCCGTTGGGAGGGCGGGAATCTTTGCGGTCTCGTGAACGCTTGTAGCGGGTGATGACCGGACTGGTGGTGTGTGTGCTGGTGCTCGCGGCGGCGAGCGCCTACGGAGTGCTGCGACGGCGGCGGAGCGGGAGAGTGCGGGTGCGCGGGCGGGACGACGGCAAACGGCTCGATGCGGCGGAGCTGGGCACGGAACTCGGCGAGCGGGCCACGCTCGTGCAGTTCTCCAGCGCGTTCTGCGCGCCCTGCCGGGCCACCCGGCGGGTTCTCGGCGAGGTGGCAGGCCTGGTCCCGGGCGTGACCCACGTCGAGATCGACGCGGAGGCCCATCTGGACCTCGTGCGCCGGCTGGACATCCTCAAGACCCCGACCGTGCTGGTCCTGGACGCCGACGGCCGGGTGGTGCGACGGGCCACCGGCCAGCCGCGCAAGGCCGATGTGATCGCCGCTCTGGGGGAGGCGGTGTGAGGGGTCCGGCGGGAGGCGGTGCGAGAGTGCGGAACCGCCAGTGAGCCATCTCCCACATCACGGAACGAACTTGACTGTGCGTACCATTTATCGTCAGCCTGACCCCATGCCTGCGGACCTTCTCGCCACGACCGACCTCATGCGCTCGGTCTTCCGGCGGCACGCGGCGGGAGTGGCCGTCATCACCGCCCGTGGCGACGCCGGTCCGGTGGGCTTCACCGCGACGTCCCTCACCTCCGTCTCCGCCGAGCCGCCCCTGCTGTCCTTCGGCATAGGCACCGGCGCCTCCAGCTGGCCCGCGATCGCGGCGACCGGCCACGTCGGCGTCCACATCCTCGGCGAGCACCAGCAGGAACTCGCCGCCACGTTCGCCCGCAGCGGGGCCGACCGCTTCGCGGCGCCCACCGCCTGGCGCGAGGGACCCGAGGGGGTCCCCGTGCTCGACGGCGTGCTCGCCTGGTTGGTGGGCCGGGTCGTCACACGCGTCCCCGCCGGGGACCACCGGATCGTGATCGCCGAGGTCGTGCACGGCGACCCCACGGGCACCGGCCGCCCGCTCCTCTACCACCAGGGACGCTTCCAGCGCCTGGGCGACTGACCGGGTGTCCCCCCGGGCTGCGTGACCGTCGAGTTCCGGTTACGCTGCGTTGCGAAGGTCACAGTTCAAAGCGCTTGCTTAGCGGGAACGAACTGGATGTACTGACGAGTAATATTTCGCTCGGAGCGTGGGTCGCCCCGACCGGGATCGGCCGCTTGAGGCGCCTATGCTGCCTGCAAGAGGCAGCCGAGAAATGACGATGCAGTAGGAGAGCCGGCGTGAGCTTGAGGATCGTTGTCACTGTGAAGTACGTGCCCGACGCCACTGGCGACCGGCACTTCGCCGATGACCTGACCGTCGACCGGGACGACGTGGACGGTCTGCTCTCCGAGCTCGACGAGTACGCGGTCGAGCAGGCGCTGCAGATCTCCGAGAACTCCGACGACGACGTGGAGATCACCGTCCTGACGGTGGGCCCCGAGGACGCCAAGGACGCCCTGCGCAAGGCGCTGTCCATGGGCGCGGACAAGGCGATCCACGTCGAGGACGACGACATCCACGGCACCGACGCCATCGGCACCTCCCTGGTCCTGGCCAAGGCGATCGAGAAGGCCGGCTACGACCTGGTCATCTCCGGCATGGCCTCCACCGACGGCACCATGGGCGTCGTGCCCGCGCTGCTCGCCGAGCGCCTGGGCGTCCCGCAGGTCACCCTGCTCTCCGAGGTCTCCGTCGAGGAGGGCACGGTCAAGGGCCGCCGCGACGGAGACGCCGCCTCGGAGAACCTGGAGGCGTCCCTGCCGGCCGTCGTGTCGGTCACCGACCAGTCGGGCGAGGCGCGTTACCCGTCCTTCAAGGGCATCATGGCGGCCAAGAAGAAGCCGGTGGAGTCCTGGGACCTGTCCGACCTCGACATCGAGGCCGAGGAGGTCGGCCTGGAGGGCGCCTACACGGTCGTCGACGGCGCGGCCGAGCGCCCGGCCCGCACCGCGGGCACGATCGTCAAGGACGAGGGCGAGGGCGGCAAGCAGCTCGCTGAGTTCCTCGCGGGCCAGAAGTTCATCTGAGCCCGGATTCGCTGACCGCCCCTCATCTTTCGCAAGCAGGAGAGAAGAAGTCCCATGGCTGAAGTTCTCGTCTACGTCGACCACGTGGACGGTGCCGTCCGCAAGCCCACCCTGGAGCTGCTGACCCTGGCCCGCCGCATCGGCGAGCCCGTCGCCGTCGCGCTGGGCAACGGCGCCGCCGACACCGCCGCCACGCTCGCCGAGCACGGCGCGGTCAAGGTCCTCACCCACGACGCCTCCGAGTACGCCGACTACCTGGTCGTACCGAAGGTCGACGCCCTCCAGGCCGCGCACGAGGCCGTCTCCCCGGCCGCCGTGCTGGTGCCGTCCTCCGCCGAGGGCAAGGAGATCGCCGCCCGCCTGGCGCTGCGCCTGGGCTCCGGCATCATCACCGACGCCGTCGACCTGGAGGCCGGCGACGAGGGCCCGGTGGCCACCCAGTCGGTGTTCGCCGCGTCCTTCACCACCAAGTCCCGTGTCTCCAAGGGCACCCCGGTCATCACGGTCAAGCCCAACAGCGCCGCCGTGGAGGCCGCCCCGGCCGCCGGCGCGGTCGAGGCCCTGTCGGTGACCTTCTCCGCGCAGGCCACCGGCACCAAGGTCACCGGCCGTACGCCGCGTGAGTCGACGGGCCGTCCGGAGCTGACCGAGGCCGCGATCGTGGTCTCCGGCGGCCGTGGCGTCAACGGCGCGGAGAACTTCGCGATCATCGAGGCCCTCGCCGACTCCCTCGGCGCGGCCGTCGGTGCCTCGCGTGCCGCGGTGGACGCGGGCTGGTACCCGCACACCAACCAGGTCGGCCAGACCGGCAAGTCGGTCTCGCCGCAGCTGTACATCGCCTCCGGCATCTCCGGCGCGATCCAGCACCGCGCCGGTATGCAGACCTCGAAGACGATCGTGGCGATCAACAAGGACGCCGAGGCCCCGATCTTCGACCTCGTCGACTACGGCGTCGTCGGCGACCTCTTCGACGTCGTCCCGGCCCTGACCGAGGAGATCAAGGCCCGCAAGGGCTGATCGGCCCCGCACGCGGAAGGCCCCCGTGACCGCGCGATCGGTCACGGGGGCCTCTTCTCATCCCAGGGTCATCGAGGCCTGCACCGGCAGATGGTCGCTCGGATACGTCCCGTCCACGCTGAAGGTGTTCATCCCGGCCCAGTGCGTGGTCACGCCGGGCGTGGTGAGGATCCAGTCGATACGCCGCCCGCCGGGTCTGAGCCTCCGGTAGCCGTGGTGCGTCCCGTACGCCGGGCCCCGCGAGGCCGCCGCGTCCCAGGTGTCCACCAGCCCGATGTCCAGCATGAGGTCGTACACCCGGTTGTCGTGGGCGGCCGCGTTGAAGTCGCCGGTGACGATGACCGGTAAGGACCGGTCCCACCCGGCGATCGTCTCGCCGATGAGCTCCGCGGAGCGCTCCCGGGCGTACTGGCTGACGCTGTCCAGGTGGGTGTTGAGGACGTAGAACTCCCGTCCCCCGTCGGCGAGATCGGCGAAACGGACCCAGGTGACCATGCGCAGCCAGTCCGCGCCCCAGGTGTTCGAGGCGATCGCGTACGGGGTGTCGGACAGCCAGAAGTGATCGAACTCGATCGGGCTGAGTCTGCGTGTGTCGTAGAAGACCGCCATGAACTCGTCCTTGCTGCCGCCCCCGCGTCCGGTGCCGATCCAGTCGTGGTGCCCGCCGAGATCCTTCTCGATCGCGCGCACCTGCCGGTAGAGCCCTTCCTGGGTGCCGATGACGTGCGGCAGCTCGCGGCGGAGCAGTTCCCGCATCACCGGTCGGCGCACGTCCCAGCGCGGTGTCTTGTCGACGACGGTCGCGAAGCGGACGTTGAACGTCATGACGTTCAGGGCGCCCGGGTGCTCGTCGGCGGAAGCGGGCTGTGTCGGGCCCGCGGTGGTGAGCAGCGGTCCTGAGATGGCGGCGGCCGCAGCCGCCTTGAGCCCGTGGCGGCGCGTCACTCCGGCCTCGTTCGGCACGTGGTCTCCCTCCCCTTGCACGTCAGGATGAAGCTTGCCTGCTGAATACGGAAGATGAGGGCGGGTCGGCAGTGACCAAGGGTGAAGGACGGGGAAGCCCACTTCAAGACGGTGTTGACCAGGGCGAAGGTCGGCCGATAGCTTCGCTCTACGGATTGTTGATTCCGTACAGCGGAAAACAGGAGGGTCTGGGAATGGGTCAGGGCCAGCAGGAGAAGGTGGCGACGAGCCTCGCGGGCGCCGTCAGCGAGGAGATCAGCGCCTCCCTCGCCCCGGTCGACGCCGAACTGGAGCGCCGCTATCCCGGAGACCCCGCCACCCGCCAGCCCGTCCACACCGTCTACGTGCCCGGCGACGCCTTCACCGCCGACACCGTCCGCTCCTGGGGCGACCGCGCCCTCGCCGCCCTCGACGAGCACGCCCCCGACGCCGCCTCCTTCGCCGCCGTCCTCGGCCTGGCCGACGAACTCGCCGAGCCCGTCCACGCGCGCGTGCGCACCAAGCTGGAGCGCGAGCCCATCGAGGACCTCCGCGTCGACTTCGAGGACGGCTACGGCAACCGCCCCGACGCCGAGGAGGACGAGGCCGCCGCCCGCGCCGCCCGGATCATCGCCGAGGCGTACGAGGACGGCACCGCGGCCCCCTACATGGGCATCCGCATGAAGTGCATGGAGGCGCCCGTGCGCGCCCGGGGCATCCGCACCCTCGACATCTTCCTCACCGGCCTGATGGAGGCCGGCGGCCTGCCCTCCGGACTGGTCCTCACCCTGCCCAAGGTGACCTACGCCGAGCAGGTCACCGCCATGGCCCGGCTGCTGGACGCCTTCGAGAAGACCCACGGCCTGGAACCCGGCCGGATCGGCTTCGAGATCCAGATCGAGACCAGCCAGTCCATTCTCGCCGCCGACGGCACCGCCACCGTCGCCCGTATGATCCAGGCCGCCGAGGGCCGCGCCACCGGACTCCACTACGGCACCTTCGACTACAGCGCCTGCCTCGGCGTCTCCGCCGCCCACCAGGCCAGCGACCACCCCGCCGCCGACCACGCCAAGGCCGTCATGCAGGTCGCCGCGGCCGGTACGGGCGTCCGCGTCTCGGACGGCTCGACGAACGTCCTGCCGGTCGGCCCCACCGAGAAGGTCCACGCCGCCTGGCGCCTGCACTACGGCCTCACCCGCCGCGCCCTGGCCCGCGCCTACTACCAGGGCTGGGACATGCACCCCGGCCACATCCCCACCCGCTACGCGGCCGTCTTCGCCTTCTACCGCGAGGGCTTCGAGCAGGCCGCCGGCCGCCTCGCCCGCTACGCCAACCGCACCGGCGGCGACGTCATGGACGAGCCGGCCACCGCCAAGGCCCTCAGCGGCTACCTGCTGCGCGGCCTCGACTGCGGCGCCCTCGACATCGGGGAGGTCGCCCGCCTGACCGGCCTGACCCGGGCCGATCTGGAGAGCTTCGCGACGCCCCGGCGGGGGAACCTGACGGCGTCCGCCTGAGGGCTGCCGGGCGCGCACGTACCGGCATGGTCACAGCCGTCGACGACGGCTGTCGCCGTCACCGCCGCCCCGTAGTCTGTACGCCACGTACGGGCGTGTCGGGACGTCCGGTGGGGTCACAGGAACGGGGCAGCGGTGTCAACGGGGGAGTACGGGCAGGTGGACGGGGCCGGTCGGCTGCTGGCGGGCCGTTACCGCGTCACGGCCCAGCTGGGGCGCGGCGGCATGGGCGTCGTCTGGAAGGCCGTCGACGAGGTCCTGGGCCGCGAGGTCGCCGTCAAGGAACTGCGCACCTACACCGACGCGGCCGGTCCCGAACTGACCGGTCTGCAACTGCGGATGCAGCGCGAGGCACGGGCGGCGGCCCGGGTGCGCCACACCGGCGTCATCGCCGTGCACGACATCGCCGAGGTCGACGGCCGCCCGCTCATCGTCATGGAGCTGGTCGACGGGCCGTCCCTGGACGACGTCCTGCGCGACCGCGGCACGCTGGACCCGCGCGAGGTCGCCGGGATCGGCGCGAAGGTCATGGACGCGCTGGCCGCCGCGCACCGCGTGGGCGTCCTGCACCGCGACGTGAAGCCCGGCAACATCCTGCTCGACCGTTCGGGCCGGGTCGTCCTCACCGACTTCGGCATCGCCACCATGGACGACCCGGGCGACGGCTCGGCCACCCACCTCACCCGCAGCGGCGAACTCGTCGGCTCCCTCGACTACCTGGCCCCCGAGCGCGCCCAGGGCGCCGACCCGGGCCCCGCCTCCGACATCTGGGCCCTGGGCGCCACGCTGTACGCGGCCGTCGAGGGCACCTCGCCCTTCCGCCGGACGTCCACGTTCTCCACGCTCACCGCCATCGTCACCGAGCCGCTCCCGGAACCCCGCAACGCCGGCCCGCTCGGCCCCGTTCTGCGGCAACTGATGGAGAAGCGCCCCGAGTCCCGCCCCGAGGCCGACCAGGCCCGCCGGCTGCTCCAGTCGGTGGCGGACTCGGGCAGCGCGGACACACCGACGTCGTCGCTGCGGGGACCCGCGGCCTCGCCCCCGCGCCCGGAGACGGAGCGCAGCATGCCGTCGGTACCGCCTGGCTTCGGCCCACCGCAGCAGGCGCAGCCGGGCGCGAGCGGAACCCACGAGAGCCAGGGCACGCCGGGCTTCGGCCCGGCCAACGGCCTCGGAGCGTTCGGGGCTTCCGGGGTTCCGGGGGCTCCCGGGGCGCCAGGTGCTTCCGGGATCTCCGCGGCCTCCGGGATCTCCGCAGCTTCCGGGATCTCCGCGGCGGCCGGAGCGGCGGGCAATGACCGGCCCGAGCAGGCAGGGCCGGGCGGCAGCACCCCCACCGGCCCGATGGACCCCCACCCCGCCGCCCGTCGCAAGAAGACCCGGGCCCTGCTCGCCGCCGCGGCCGTCGCCGTCGTTCTCGGCGTCGCCGGCACCACGGTCGCCCTGCTCAGGGACTCGGGCAGCACGGACTCGGGCGGCCGCACCGATGCCGTCGGCGCCGCGGCCTCCTCCGAACCCGGCCGCACCGACGACGGCTCCAACGCCCCGCGGGCCACCGAGCAAGGCGACGAGAAGGGCAAGGCCCCCTCCAAGAAGCCCGACGACGACAAGGAGCCCGAGCCGTCCGGCCGGCCCTCCACCTCGGCTCCCGCGAAGTCCTCCGGAGGCACCACAGGTGACACGACCGGCGGCGGCACATCGGCCGGTGGCACCTCCGGCGGCGGCTCGGGCGACGGCGGCGCGACCGGCGGCGCCCCGACCACCCCGGCCCCCGACCCGGCCTGCCACGCCATCGGCGGCGGCAAGTACAACTGCACGGTCTGGAAGACCGCCGACTCCTACACCGCCTCCGGCACCAAGGTGGGCATCCTCAAGGCGGGCACCAACTACTTCTACTGCCAGCAGAACCTGGGCCGCCGCGAGACGTCCGGGGAGTGGACCAACGTCTGGTGGGCGAAGACCGACGACGACAGCGGCAACGCGGACGTCTGGGTCAGCGACGTCTACATCAAGGGCGGCGACAACGACGCGCCGGTCCCCGGGCTCCCGGTCTGCTGAAGCCGCGCCGAGACCGCCGCGTACCGCTCCAGCCCGGAGGCCGTCACCAGCTTCTCCTCGACGAACAGCCGGGTGCCCCGCGCGCACAGCCGCCGGTCGGCCCGAGCCCGCGCGCAGAACTCCTCGGGCACGACGCCGAACAGCTCCCTGAAGCGCGGCAGACCCACCAGCAGCTCGGTGAGCAGCTCCCGCTGGCCCGGGTGGGTGCGCGGCGCGCCCGTGCCGTCGTGCAGGACGCCGTGCCGGTTGACGTAGGCGTACGCGCCGGGCAGCCGGGTGCCGTCCGCCAGGTCGATCCGCACGTCCGGCGCGGGCAGCCAGGCCCGGTCGAAGTTGCCGCCCGGCACCGGCACGCCCTCGCTCGCGTCGATCACCGCGAGCTGCTCGGCGTCGAGCCAGAGGACGAACAGTTCCCGCACGGTGTCCGGGGCGCCGACCGGCGAGGCCGACACGTACCCCATGCGGCTCACGTGCGCCGAGACACCCGCGTCGACGCCCGTCACCCGGGCCTTCACCATCGGCAGCGGCGACATGATCCCGAACTCCAGCATCTTGTGCCGCAGCTGCCCCGGGCAGGCGTTGGAGCCGATGGCCAGGACCGGCGTGCGGTCCTCGTGCACCAGCCGTTCCAGCGGCAGGAAGCGGTCCCCGTCGAGAAGCCCGGAGTCCGCCGGCCACGCCCCCGGATACAGCAGGGGATGCTCGCGCGGCGCCTCGGCGAGGCCGAGTGCCCGCAGCGTGCGATCGGTGTGCCGGTCCATGGGCCGCTCAGTCCGCCGGGGGGAGTTCGCCCGAGCCGCGGGTGATCAGCCGGGTCGGCAGCTCGATGCGTTCGGGGATGACCAAGGTGCCGTCCAGCTGCCGGAAGAGACGCTCGGCGGCGGTGCGGCCGATCGCCGCCGCGTCCTGGGCGACCACCGTGACGCCCGGCTGGAGCAGGTCGGCGAGCTCGATGTCGTCGAAGCCGACCAGGGCGACGCGGCGGGACTGCTCGGCGAGCACCCGGATCACCGTGACCGTCACGCGGTTGTTGCCCGCGAAGACCGCCGTGACCGGGTCCGGGCCGGACAGCATCGCCTCGGCGGCCCGGCGCACCCGCTCGGGGTCGGTGACGCCGAGGGACATCCAGGAGTCCGCCACCGGTATGCCCGCGTCCTCCATCGCGGCCCGGTAGCCGCGCAGCCGCTCGGCGGCGGTGTGGATGCGGGGCATGTCGCCGATGAAGCCGATGCGGCGGTGCCCGTGGGCGATGAGGTGGGCGACGCCGTCGCGGGCGCCGCCGAAGTTGTCCGACAGCACCACGTCGGCGTCGATGTGCCCGGCCGGCCGGTCCACGAACACCGTGGCGACCCCCGCCTTGAGCTCCGGCTCCAGATACCGGTGGTCGTCCCCGGCCGGGATCACCACGAGACCGTCCACCCGCCGCGCGCACAGGGCCAGCACCAGCTCCTGCTCGCGCTCGGGGTCCTCCGCGCTGGAGCCGTTGATCAGCAGGGCGCCGTGCGCGCGGGCCACCTCCTCCACCGACCGGCTCAGCGGCCCGTAGAACGGGTCCGCGAGATCCTCCAGGACCAGGCCGATGCTCGCCGTGCGGCCCTTGCGCAGCACCCGGGCGCTGTCGTTGCGGCGGAAGCCGAGCGCGTCGATCGCCTCCTGGACCCGGCGCTCCGTCTCGGGGGTGACCCCGGGCTCTCCGTTCACGACCCGCGAGACCGTCTTGAGGCCCACCCCGGCACGGGCGGCCACGTCCTTCATGGTCGGACGGTTGCCGTAGCGTGTTGCGGAGCGGAGATGGGTCTGGGGCACGGTGCGGTGTCCTGTCCTGTCGTCCACGTGGGTGCGTCGGTCCTGGGCTTGTATGAGGATGTGGCGTCGAGCATAGAGCCTGGACAACGTTGTCAGGCTCGGGGGAGACTGTCCACCGCACCCTCCGGCCCGGGCACCGCCGCGGGGCCGGGGCCGCGGCTTGTCCTGCCCGATGGCTTTTTTCTCGGCGTTTTTCTCATGGTTGACGGGGAGATCCGACACTGATGCACACCGACCTCGTGGCCGCGCTCGACATCGGCGGCACCAAGATCGCCGGCGCCTTGGTGGACGGCCACGGCCGGATCCTGGTCCGCGCCCAGCGGCCGACGCCCGCCCGGGAGGACGGCGACACCGTGATGCGGGCCGTGGAGGAGGTGCTCGGCGAGCTCGCCGTCTCTCCGCTGTGGGAGCGCGCCGCGGCCGTCGGGATCGGCAGCGCCGGGCCCGTCGACGCATCGGCGGGCACGGTGAGCCCGGTGAACGTGCCCGGCTGGCGCGACTACCCGCTCGTCGCCCGGGTCCGGGCCGCGGCCGGGAACCTGCCCGTGGAGCTGATCGGCGACGGTGTGGCGATCACGGCGGCCGAGCACTGGCAGGGCGCCGCGCGCGGCCACGACAACGCGCTCTGCATGGTCGTCTCCACGGGCGTCGGTGGCGGCCTGGTGCTCGGCGGGCGGCTGCACCCCGGGCCCACGGGCAACGCGGGCCACATCGGCCACATCAGCGTGGACCTCGACGGCGATCTCTGCCCGTGCGGCTCGCGCGGCTGCGTCGAGCGCATCGCGAGCGGCCCCAACATCGCCCGCCGGGCCCTGGAGAACGGCTGGCGGCCCGGCCCCGACGGCGACACGTCCGCCGCGGCGGTGGCCGCCGCCGCCCGGTCCGGCGACCCGGTCGCGGTCGCCTCCTTCGACCGGGCCGCCCAGGCCCTGGCCGCCGGGATCGCCGCCACCGCGACCCTGGTGGAGATCGACATCGTCGTCATAGGCGGGGGAGTGGGCAAGGCGGGCGACCTGCTCTTCGCCCCCCTGCGCAAGGCCCTGCGCGGCTACGCGACCCTGTCCTTCGTCCAGCACCTGACCGTGGCACCGGCCCAGATGGGCACCGACGCGGGCCTGGTGGGTGCGGCTGCGGCAGCGCTGGCGAAGCGTGCGGACGCCGCCGCGGCAGGGGTGTGAGACCGGGCAGGAACGTTCAGGCGGTGCGGACCGGGCGTCTCCCGGGGCTCGCCCGCCCTTGATCCGGAAGGAACCCCTCCGGCCCAGGCGGCATCTGGCCCCGCGTGAGCGTCGGGATGCTGTTCTTCGGGCTGGGCTTCATGGGCGGGTGGGCGGCGGCCCTCGCCGCGCTGGGGTACGCCGTCGTCACGCTGGTGCGCGTCCGGTCACGGGACCGGACGAACCGGACGCGGCGCCACGGCCACCTCGCGGCCAGGCTGCTGGTCCCGGCGCCCGCGTACCGGCGCTTCGACGTGACGCTCGCCGTGGCGGCCCTGCCGGCCGACCTCTGGCTGGTGTCGGCGGTCATCGTGTTCGGGGCCGACGGCGTCTTCACCGAGGACTGGATGGGCTACCCCGGCATGATCGACCCCACCGGGCAGGGATACCAGGCCGGCGTGGTGAGCATGCTGCGCACGACCGCGTGGTGGACCGCGGGGATCGCCGTCCTCGCCCGGTGCTGGACGACCGCCGGCGTGCAGCTGTGCGTGCTGCCGCCCGCCGCCTGGTGGATCGGCTCGTTCGACACCTACTACACCTGACGGAGACCGGTTACCGCATCTGACGCGGACCGGTCCGGGATGCCGGGCTCTGTCACGGAAACCGACCGCATGTCAGTGCGATGTGACACGATCGCGCATGTGAGCAGCAGACCCGCCTCGGCGCAGCGCCTGAGCGACCTCGCCCGGCTGCGCCGCGTCAAGGACCGGATCGACCGGGAGTACGCGCAGCCGCTGGACGTCGAGGCGCTGGCCCGGGGAGTGCACATGTCGGCCGGGCACCTCAGCCGCGCGTTCCGGCAGGCGTACGGCGAGTCGCCGTACAGCTATCTCATGACGCGCCGCATCGAGCGCGCGATGGCGCTGCTGCGCCGCGGCGACCTCAGCGTCACCGAGGTGTGCTTCGAGGTCGGCTGCCAGTCGCTGGGCACCTTCAGCACGCGCTTCACCGAGCTGGTCGGCATGCCGCCGAGCGCCTACCGGCGGGAGGCGGCGCGCGCGACCGCCGGGATCCCGTCGTGCGTGGCGAAGCAGGTCACCAGACCGGTCAGGAATCGAGAAGCGCCCGCCGGGAGCCGAAACTAGCGTGGGGGCCATGGACATCACCATTCACGCGAGTTTCCTGCCGCACGACGACCCGGACGCCGCCCTGGCGTTCTACCGCGACACCCTCGGCTTCGAGGTCCGCAACGACGTCGGCTACGAGGGCATGCGCTGGATCACGGTCGGCCCCGCCGGCCAGCCCGGGACGAACATCGTCCTGCACCCGCCGGCCGCCGACCCCGGCATCACCGAGGACGAGCGCCGCACCATCGCCGAGATGATGGCCAAGGGCACCTACGCCAGCATCGTCCTCGCCACCCCCGATGTCGACGGCACCTTCGAGCGGCTGCAGGCGAGCGACGCCGAGGTGGTGCAGGAACCGGTGGACCAGCCCTACGGCGTCCGCGACTGCGCCTTCCGCGACCCCGCGGGCAACATGGTCCGCATCCAGCAGCTCAAGGGCCAGTAGCGGCCCGCGCAGTACCCACCCCGCGCCGCACCCGGGAGGGCCGGCGCGGGGCAACGAGATCGTCCGAGCGCGGCAGCCCCGCCCGAAAGATGGAGACACGATGAGCCAGGCCACGACGGCGGACAGACAGTCGCCCGGGCCGCACGTCGCCGACAGCCATGACGTGATCCGCGTGCACGGCGCGCGCGAGAACAACCTCAAGGACGTCAGCATCGAGATCCCGAAGCGCCGGCTGACGGTGTTCACCGGCGTCTCCGGCTCGGGCAAGAGCTCCCTGGTGTTCGACACGATCGCGGCGGAGTCGCAGCGGCTGATCAACGAGACCTACAGCGCCTTCCTGCAGGGGTTCATGCCGAACCTGGCCCGTCCCGACGTCGACGTGCTCGACGGGCTGACCACCGCGATCGCCGTCGACCAGCAGCGGATGGGCGGCGACCCGCGCTCCACGGTCGGCACCGCCACCGACGCCAACGCGATGCTGCGCATCCTCTTCAGCCGGCTCGGCGAGCCGCACATCGGCCCGCCCAGCGCGTACTCCTTCAACACCGCCTCGGTCAGCGCGAGCGGCGGGATCAGGGTCGAGCGCGGTGCGGACAAGACCAGGACGGTCAAGGCGACCTTCTCCCGCACCGGCGGCATGTGCACCCGCTGCGAGGGCCGCGGCAAGGTCTCCGACATCGACCTCACCCAGCTCTACGACGACTCCAAGTCGATCGCCGAGGGCGCCTTCACCATCCCCGGCTGGAAGGCGGACAACGTCTGGACCGTGGGCGTCTACGCCCAGTCCGGCTTCCTCGACCCGCACAAGCCGATCCGCCGGTTCACCAAGAAGGAGATGCAGGACTTCCTCTACGGCGAGCCGACCAAGGTCAAGGTCAACGGCGCCAACCTCACCTACGAGGGGCTCATCCCCAAGATCCAGAAGTCGTTCCTGTCCAAGGACAAGGAGGCGATGCAGCCGCACATCCGGGCGTTCGTGGAGCGGGCGGTCACCTTCACCACCTGCCCCGAGTGCGACGGCACCCGGCTGACGGCGGCGGCCCGGTCGTCGAAGATCGACAAGATCAGCATCGCCGACGTCTGTGCCATGGAGATCCGGGACCTGGCCGAGTGGGTCCGGGGTCTGACGGAGCCGTCGGTGGCCCCCCTGCTCACCGCGTTGCAGGGCACGCTCGACTCGTTCGTGGAGATCGGCCTCGGCTACCTGTCGCTCGACCGGCCGGCGGGCACGCTCTCGGGCGGCGAGGCGCAGCGCGTGAAGATGATCCGCCACCTCGGCTCCTCGCTCACCGACGTCACGTACGTCTTCGACGAGCCCACCATCGGCCTGCACCCGCACGACATCCAGCGCATGAACGACCTGCTGCTGCGGCTGCGGGACAAGGGCAACACGGTGCTCGTCGTGGAGCACAAGCCGGAGACGATCGCGGTCGCCGACCACGTCGTCGACCTCGGCCCGGGCGCCGGCACGGCGGGCGGCACGGTCTGCTTCGAGGGCACGGTCGAGGGACTGCGGGGGAGCGGCACCGTCACCGGCCGTCACCTGGACGACCGGGCCGTCCTCAAGGAGACGGTCCGCAAGCCCACCGGCGCACTGGAGATCCGGGGCGCGTCCGCCAACAACCTCCAGGCCGTCGACGTCGACGTGCCGCTCGGGGTGCTCACCGTCGTCACCGGAGTCGCCGGCTCCGGCAAGAGTTCGCTGCTGCACGGATCGATCCCCGCCGACGCGGGCGTGGTCTCGGTGGACCAGAGCCCGATCAAGGGGTCGCGGCGGAGCAATCCCGCCACCTACACCGGGCTGCTCGAACCGGTCCGCAAGGCGTTCGCCAAGGCCAACGGCGTGAAGCCGGCCCTGTTCAGCGCCAACTCCGAGGGCGCCTGCCCCACCTGCAACGGCGCCGGCGTCGTCTACGTCGACCTGGGCATGATGGCCGGCGTCGACACCCCCTGCGAGGACTGCGAGGGGAAGCGGTTCCAGGCCTCGGTGCTGGAGTACCACCTCGGCGGCCGCGACATCAGCGAGGTCCTGGCGATGTCGGTGACGGAGGCCGAGGAGTTCTTCGGCACCGGTGAGGCGCGCACCCCGGCCGCGCACCGGATCCTGGAGCGGCTCGCGGACGTCGGCCTCGGTTACCTCACCCTCGGTCAGCCGCTCACGACGCTGTCCGGCGGTGAGCGGCAGCGGCTGAAGCTGGCCACGCACATGGGCGACAAGGGCGGGATCTACCTCCTCGACGAGCCGACCACCGGCCTCCACCTCGCGGACGTCGAGCAGCTGCTCGGCCTGCTGGACCGGCTCGTCGACTCCGGCAAGTCGGTCGTCGTCATCGAGCACCACCAGGCGGTCATGGCGCACGCCGACTGGATCATCGACCTCGGCCCCGGCGCCGGTCACGACGGCGGCCGGATCGTCTTCGAGGGCACCCCGGCCGACCTCGTCGCGGCCCGCTCCACACTGACCGGGGAGCACCTCGCCGCCTACGTGGGCGCCTGAGGCGGCGGCAACCCGCACACCGGGTCGGACATAAAGGGCGAAAAGTGTGAATAGCGACACGCTCCGAGGGCACTCCGTCCCTGAACCACCCCCCTCGGAACGGAGCCGCTGATGATCATCAAGAAGATGCACGAAATGGGCGTCCGCAGCGAGCACGCCTACATGGCCGCCATGGCGTCCGTCGGCTTCAGCGTCGTCGCCTGGATGGGCTCCCTGAAGATGGAACCCGGCACCGGACTCGCCCGTGCCGACCGCTGGGGCATCTTCGTCGGCGAATGGGCACCCACCTTCTTCGGCCTCGGCCTCGCGCTGTCCCACTACGAACAGCACGACGGCACCCTCACGGCCGACGTCCACGAATTCCGGCAGACGAAGAAAGCCGGCTGAACGGCCCACCCCGACGAGCGCCCGGCGCCGTCTTCGCGGACCCTGATGCCATGGCGTCCGTGAAACCCGTCGTGGTCTACCCGCCTGCCGCGGACGGCGGCAGGCGGGTCCGTGTGGACGACCAGTTCCTCGGCATCGCCTACGGACTGCTGGACATCGCCGAATTCCTGCGGCGGGCGGGAATCGAGGACGCGGACGAGGCGTACGTGGCGGCGTCCGGGCTGATCGAGTGGCGGGGCGGCGGCCCCGGCACCTGGGGCACCGAACCGGACGGCGACCCGGCCTGAGGTATTTCCTCGCCCGGTCGTACGCCGCTGCGTGACCCCACAGCGCCTCGGGCCGTTGTGCCGGGCATGAAGAAGCGCAGCATGCTCGCCATCGCCTCCCTCGCCACCGGCTTCGTCGTCGCGGCGGTCACCCCGTCCCACGCCCTCGGGGAGAGCCTCGGCACTCTCAGCGTGGACGACACCCTCAAGACGCTCGACGAGACGGTCGCCAAGGACAGCCTGTCCCTGGACCGGGAGGACGGCAGCCAGGAGAAGGAGAAGGGCTGACGAGCCGCCCGGCCCCGGCCCACGGCGCCGGCGCTCCCCGCGTGAGGGGGGCGCCGGCGCCGTCGTCATGCGCCCTCAACTGCGGCTGGTTTTCGTGGCAGGGTGAAGCGGGCAAGCCTCAGGGGGCCAACAGAAGAGGGGGACCTGTGACCGTCGTCTGGATCAACGGCGCGTTCGGTGCGGGGAAGACCACCACCGCACGGGAGCTGATCGAACTGATCCCGAACAGCACGCTCTTCGACCCGGAGGTCATCGGCGGCGCGCTAGCCCACCTGCTGCCGCCCAAACACCTCGCCGAGGTCGGCGACTTCCAGGACCTGCCGATCTGGCGACGCCTCGTGATCGACACGGCGGCGGCGATGCTCGCCGAGCTCGGCGGGACCCTGGTGGTCCCCATGACCCTGCTGCGCCAGGAGTACCGCGACGAGATCTTCGGCGGACTGGCCGCGCGCAGGATTCCGGTCAGCCACATCCTGCTCGCTCCGGCCGAAACGATACTGCGGGAGCGCATAGCCGGCCGCGAGGTGCCACCCGACCTCCCCGACGGTGAGATGCGAATACGCCGGTGGTCCTTCGACCACATCGAGCCGTACCGGGCCGCCCTCGCCTCCTGGCTCACCGCCGATGCCCACCCCGTGGACACCAGCGACCTCACGCCGTACCAGACCGCCGCCCGCATCGCCGAGGCCGTCAACAGCGGTGCCGTGCCCGTCTGCGACATCGTGCAGACGCCCGAGCCCACCGCCGAGACGCTCGCGGCCGGGGTGCTCCTCTTCGACGAACAGGACCGGGTGCTCCTGGTCGACCCCACCTACAAGCCCGGCTGGGAGTTCCCCGGCGGGGTCGTCGAGCCCGGAGAGGCGCCCGCGCGGGCCGGGATGCGGGAGGTCGCCGAGGAGACCGGCATTCACCTCGAGGAAGTGCCCAGTCTGCTCGTCGTCGACTGGGAGCGGCCCGCGCCCCCCGGGTTCGGCGGACTGCGGCTCCTCTTCGACGGCGGTCTCCTCGCCTCCGCGGAGGCCGAACGGCTGCTGCTGCCCGGCCCCGAGCTGCGCGACTGGCGGTTCGTCACCGAGGAGGAGGCCGCCGAACTGCTGCCGCCCGTGCGCTACGAGCGACTGCGCTGGGCGCTGCGGGCGCGGGAACGCGGAGCCGCGTTCTACCTGGAAGCCGGGGTTCCGCTCGGCTGACGGCGAGCTGCCGGCCCGCGCCCTTTACCCGGCCCGGGGGATTCCGAGGGAAAAGCAAAAGGAAATGCCGCCGGACCCAGGGCCAATCGATTCCCAAGGAATCTCCCGCATTCCTCCATGCAGCGGGTAATCACACTCCCCACTTGCGTCAACACTGTTCCATGACCGCAAACAGTCCCTTTTCTGGCCCCTGCTCGGCTTGACCGGACTCGCACGGCGTTGCGAAAGTCCGCAGAGTCTCACGGCGGAAGTTACGACCGCCACCCAATTTTCCTTGCCCCAGGGGCAGATCCGGGATGTCCGTACGATGACCACGCAACACCAGCCGGTCGACACCGGCGGCGGCACCGCGCTGCTGACCGAGCCGTCGACGCAGGACCCCAGACCCGGCGGCACGGTCGTCGCCGGCCGCTCGCCGGCCCGGATGGCCTGGCGGCGGATCAGGCGGGACAAGGTCACCATGACCGCTCTGGTGGTCACCCTCCTGTTCATCGCCGTCGCCCTGCTCGCGCCGGTCCTCACCGCGGTGACCGGCTGGGGACCGATCACCCCCGACAACAAGGCGATCAACCCGGACACGGGCAACTTCCCCTACGGATCGCTGGGCGGCATCAGCGCCCAGCACCTGCTCGGCGTCGAACCGGGCACGGGCTACGACCTGTTCGCCCGGATCGTCTACGGCCTGCGCACCTCCCTCTACGTGGGATTCGCCTCGGCCGTGCTGTCCACCGCCGTCGGGGTCGTGGCGGGCCTCGCGGCCGGGTACTTCGGCGGCTGGGTCGACTCCCTGCTGTCCCGGATCATGGACGTGATGCTGGCGTTCCCGCAGCTGCTGTTCATCATCGCGCTGACCCCCGTGATCCAGAACGCGCTGCAGACCAACAGCCACGGCGGCACCGACGAGAACCTCCGGCTGCTCGTCCTCGTCCTCAACATCGCCGTCTTCGCCTGGGCGTACACCGCCCGGCTGGTGCGCGGACAGGTCCTGTCGCTGCGCGAGCGGGAGTTCGTCGACGCCGCGCGGCTGATGAGCGCCGGCCGGCGGCACATCCTCTTCCGGCAGCTGCTGCCCAACCTCTGGGCGCCGATCCTGATCTCCTTCGCGCTCGCCGTCCCGCAGAACATCACCACCGAGGCGGCCCTGTCGTACCTGGGTGTCGGCGTGATCCCGCCCAACCCCGACTGGGGAGCGCTGCTGTCGGACGCCTCCCAGTTCTTCCTCCAGGACCCGACGTACCTCTTCGTGCCGGGCGTCCTGCTCCTCGTCCTGGTCCTGGCGCTCAACCTCCTCGGGGACGGCGTCCGGGACGCCCTGGACCCCCGCGCCCGGCGCGGCTGACAAGCCACCCCCCGAGTATCGACCCGGCGGCCCCACGAACGGCCGCCGAGCCCGTAGCCAGAACGGAGTTTCCTCAATGACGCGCAACACGCGCAGATCGCGCACGGTCGCTCTCACGGCCTCCGCCGTGATGATCGCCCTGGGGGCCACCGCATGCGGAGGGTCCTCCGGCAGCAGCGGCAGCGGCGCCCCCGGCAAGGGCGGCACCCTGACCATCCTGGACAAGGCCGACTTCGACCACCTGGACCCCCAGCGCGTCTACACGACCGAGGGCCAGAGCATGGACCAGGAGATCGTCCGGACCCTCACGGGCTGGGAGGAGACCGGCCCGAAGCCGAAGCTGGTCGGCGATCTGGCCACCGACACCGGCACGCCGAGCAAGGATGCCACAGTGTGGACCTTCCACCTGCGGCACGGCGTCAAGTACCAGGACGGCACCGAGGTCACCGCACAGGACGTCAAGTACGGCGTGGAGCGGGGCTTCTCCTCCGACATCAACGGCGGCCCGCCCTACGCGGCGCAGTGGCTCGTCGGCGGCTCCGACTACAAGGGCCCCTACCAGGGCAAGGAACTCGGCTCCATCCAGACGCCGGACAAGTACACCATCGTCTTCCACCTGAACCAGCCGGTGGCCGACTTCAACGAGACCACCGCGATGCCCGGCTGGTCCGCCGTGCCCAAGGCCCATGACACCGGCTCGACCTATGACACCAAGGTCTGGTCGGACGGCCCGTACATGATCAAGTCGTACACGAAGAACAAGGAACTCGTCCTCACCCGGAACCCGCACTGGTCGCAGTCGACCGACCCGATCCGGCAGCAGAACGTCGACGGGATGGACGTCAAGTTCGGCCAGGACGAGTCGGCCATCGACCAGCAGCTCAAGGCCGACGCCGGCACCGCCCAGACCTCGATCCAGCAGTGGCCGATCGCCGGATCCGACCTGGCCCAGATGGCCAACGACCCGTCCCTCAAGGGCCGTTACTACAAGATTCCCGCACCCGGCATCAACTACCTGGCGATCAACACCACCCGCGTCAAGGACCTCCGGGTGCGCCAGGCGATCGAGTACGCCATCGACAAGACCACGGTCCGCGGCGCCTTCGGCGGCTCGGCGTACGGCGACTACGCCACCACCATGCTGAGCCCCGGCATCGGCGGCTACCAGAAGTTCAACCTGTACAGCGCCAACCCGGCCGGCAACCTCGCCCAGGCCAAGGCCCTGATGAAGCAGGCGGGCAATCCGAAGCTGACGATGTCGATCGCGGTGGAGAACACTCCCACCCATGAGCACTTCGCCGACGCGGTGAAGACCGCGCTGGAGCGCATCGGCATCCACGTCAACATCTCCCCGATCGACGCGTCGAACTACTTCAGCACCGTCAACAACACGAAGAACCAGTACGACCTGACCTGGGGCGACTGGATCGCCGACTGGCCGAACGCCTCCACGGTGCTGCCCACCCTCTTCGACGGCCGGCTGATCAAGAAGAACCCGCAGGCCAACCAGGACCTGTCGTACCTGAACGACCCGAAGGTCAACGCGCTGATCGACAAGGCCGCCAAGCTCTCGGACGTCCAGCAGCGCAACGCCACCTACGGACAGATCGACCGGCAGGTCCTGAAGGACGCCGCCGTGGTCCCGCTGATGTACATGAACTTCACCGAGATGTCCGGCTCCAAGGTCGGCGGGGTCATCCCCGACTCGATCGTGGCCGAGCCGAGCCTCGTCCACGTCTACATCAAGCACTGACGGACGCGTCGCCTCTCCACCCCCGCCGGCGGCCCCGGCCGCCGGCGGGCATCCCACTCACGTCAGGTCCCGGCACCCCATGTTTCGTTACCTCATCAGACGCCTTCTGGCGGCGGCCCTGATCATGCTGGTGATCACCACGATCACCTTCTTCATCTTCTTCGCCCTGCCGTCCGACCCCGCGCTCCTGGCCTGCGGCAAGACCTGCTCGCCCTCCCGCCTCGCGGAGATCAAGCACTCCCTGGGCCTGGACCAGAGCTACCTGACGCAGTACTGGGAGTTCTTCAAGGGGCTCTTCGTCGGCCGTGACTTCGGCGACCAGAGCGTGCGCATCCACTGCGGGGCGCCCTGCCTCGGCGTCTCCTTCCAGACCGACACCCCCGTGCTGACCACCCTGCTCCAGGACTTCCCGGCGGACCTCTCCCTCGGGCTCGGCGCCGCCGTGGCCTTCCTGATCCTGGGCGTCGGCCTCGGCACCGTGGCGGCGGTGCGCAGGGGCAGGGCCGCGGACAAGGCGGCGGTCGGACTCGCCCTGTTCGGTGTGTCGGTGCAGATCTACTTCATCGGTCTGCTCCTGCTGTACGTGTTCGTCGACAAGTTCCAGATCCTGCCGACCTCCGGCTACACCTCGATCACCGAGGACCCGGTCGGCTGGTTCCAGGGGCTGATCCTGCCGTGGACCACCCTCGTCATCGTCTACCTCGCGATGTACACCCGGCTCACCCGCTCCTCCATGCTGGAGGTCTTCGCCGAGGACTACATGCGCACCGCCCGCGCCAAGGGCCTGTCCGCCTCCAAGGTCGTCCTCAAGCACGGGCTGCGGGCCGCCATCACCCCGATCATCACCATCTTCGGCATGGACGTCGGCTCCCTGATCGGCGGCTCCGCGGTCATCACCGAGTCGGTGTTCGGCATCAACGGCATCGGCAAGCTCGCCGTCGACTCCGTCCAGAACTCCGACCTGCCGGTCATCCTCGGCACCACGCTCTTCGCCGCGACGTTCGTCGTCATCGCCAACGTCGTCGTCGACCTGGTGTACGGCCTCGTCGACCCGCGCGTGCGCCTCGCCTGAGCCCTTCTTTCGTCCTTAGGAACACCCGTGTCCGTTCAGACCTCACCGCAGCCCGCGGACCTCGCGCCCGCGCCCGCCCCCTTCCTCGACGTACGCGACCTCAGGGTGCACTTCCCCACCGAGGACGGCCTCGTCAAGTCCGTCGACGGCGTCTCCTTCACCCTGGAGAAGGGCCGCACCCTCGGCATCGTCGGCGAGTCCGGCTCCGGCAAGTCGGTGACCTCACTGGCCCTGCTCGGACTGCACAAGGGCACCCGCGCCCAGGTCGGCGGCGAGATCTGGCTGGAGGGCAAGGAGCTCGTCGCCCTGCCCGAGGCCGAGATGCGCGAGCTGCGCGGCCGCACGGTCTCCATGATCTTCCAGGACCCGCTCTCCGCGCTGCACCCCTTCTTCACCGTCGGCTCCCAGATCGCCGAGGCCTACCGCGTGCACCACCAGGTCTCCAAGAAGGAGGCCAAGGACCGCGCGGTGGAGATGCTCAAGCGGGTCGGCATCCCGCAGCCCGAACGCCGGGTCCGGGACTACCCCCACCAGTTCTCCGGCGGCATGCGCCAGCGCGCCATGATCGCCATGTCCCTGGTCTGCGACCCCGCCCTGCTCATCGCCGACGAGCCCACCACCGCCCTGGACGTCACCGTCCAGGCGCAGATCCTCGACCTCATCGGCGACCTCCAGGAGGAGTTCGGCTCCGCCGTCGTCATCATCACCCACGACCTCGGCGTGGTCGCCGACGTCGCCGACGACATCCTGGTGATGTACGGCGGCCGCCGCATCGAGTACGGCACCACCCGGGACGTCCTCAAGGACCCCCAGCACCCCTACACCTGGGGCCTGTTGCAGTCCATGCCGCACCTCACCGGCGACGTCGGGGAGCGGCTCAACCCGATCCCGGGCACGCCGCCCAGCCTGATCAACCTGCCCGAGGGCTGCGCCTTCCACCCGCGCTGCGCCTACAAGGGCTGGGTCCCGGAAGGGCGGTGCACGGTGGAACGGCCCGAGCTGCGCCTCGTCTCCGGCAGCGAACGGCACCTCGCCGCCTGCCACCTCGCCGACGAGGCCAAGCAGGAGATCCGCGGCGGAACGGGCCCGGACGAGCGCCGCGCCGGAACCGACCGGGCCGCGCAGTGACGGCGGCGGACGAAAGGGAGCATGCCGTGAGCACCACCGAGCCCCGCACCGGGCACAGCACCGACCGCCCGAGCGGCGAGAACCTCCTCGACGTACGCGGTCTGCAGAAGCACTTCCCCATCCGGCAGGGCATCATCTTCCAGCGGCAGATCGGGGCCGTCCGCGCCGTCGACGGCATCGACTTCTCGGTCGGGGCCGGCGAGTCACTGGGCCTGGTCGGCGAGTCGGGCTGCGGCAAGTCCACCACGGGCCGCCTGATCACCCGGCTGCTCGAACCCACCGGCGGATCCGTGGTGTTCGACGGCCAGGACATCACGCACCAGCCCCCGGGGCGGATGCAGGAGGCCCGCCGGAGCCTCCAGATGATCTTCCAGGACCCGTACTCCTCGCTGAACCCCCGGCACACCGTCGGCACCATCATCGAGACGCCGATGCGGCTCAACGGCATCAACCCGCCCCAGGGCCACAAGAAGCGCGCCCAGGAACTGCTGGAGACGGTCGGCCTCAACCCCGAGCACTACAACCGCTACCCGAACGAGTTCTCCGGCGGCCAGCGCCAGCGCATCGGCATCGCCCGCGCCCTCGCCCTGCGGCCGAAGCTGATCGTCGCCGACGAACCCGTCTCCGCGCTGGACGTCTCCATCCAGGCGCAGGTCGTCAACCTGCTCCAGGACCTCCAGCGGGAGTTCGGCATCGCCTTCCTCTTCATCGCGCACGACCTCGCCGTCGTACGGCACTTCTCCGAACGCGTCGCCGTGATGTACCTGGGCAAGATCGTCGAGGTCGCCGACCGGGAGTCCCTCTACACCCGGCCGCGGCACCCCTACACGCACGCCCTGCTGTCCGCCGTGCCCGAGGCCGACCCGGACGCCGTCGAGCGGCGCGAGCGCATCCGGCTGGCCGGGGACGTGCCCTCACCGATCGACCCGCCCTCCGGCTGCCGCTTCCGCACCCGCTGCTGGAAGGCCCAGGACAAGTGCGCCGCCGAGGAGCCCCCGCTCGTGCGCGTCGAGGGCAGCCCCTCGGGCCATCTGACCGCCTGCCACTTCCCCGAGGAGCCGACGGTCGCGGCCCGCGAGGAGGACATCGTCCTGGACCCGGCGCTCGGCTAGGGCCTGCCGAATGAGACATGGACGTCTCATCTGAACGGATCTTATGAATCATGAGACGTCGGTGTCTCATACGAAAGGACTACTCGGATATCAACCGTCGCGGCGATCCGCTGTCGAGGGCTCGGGGCGAACCATGAAGGGAGCCTGCAGAAAGGTGGTGGCACGATGCCGCACCGAGAACTCGATTCCCTCCTCGACGAGCTGACACGCATCGCGGCGCTTCCGCTGGAGCGCGGTGAAACGCTCCCGGCCCGGGCTTACACCAGCGAGGACTTCTACCGCCTGGAGCGGGAGCACATTTTCCGCGCCGACTGGCTGTGCGCCGGCCACGTGGACCAGGTCGCCCGGCCCGGCGACTACCTGCGCACCGATGTGCTGGGCGAACCGCTGGTCATCACGCGTGACGAGGACGGCGAGCTGCACGCGCTGTCCCGCGTGTGCCGCCACCGGTTCATGGACGTGCTCCCTGCGGAGACCACGCCCGAGCAAGGGTCCCTGAAGCGGCTGACGTGCCCGTACCACACGTGGACGTACCGGCTGAACGGCGAGTACGCCGGGCAGCTGGCCGGCGCGCCCCTGATGGGCAAGGTGGACTTCGACCGTGCGGCGTGCCGGCTCCCCAGGTACCGCCTGGAGGTGTGGAACGGCCTGATCATGATCTGCGCCGATCCCGAGGCACCGGCGCTGGGCCCGCAGCTCGACGGGCTGACGGACAGGCTGGCCCCCTACCGGCTGGCGGATCTGATCGTGGCCTACACCGCCGGCTGGGAGAACATCCCCGCGAACTGGAAGGTGGGACTGGAGAACGGCTCGGAGAACTACCACCACATGGGGAGCCACGCGGCCACCCTGGAGCCGTTGCTGCCGGGCAGGGACACCGTCGTCGACGAGTGCGACGGGCGCTGGTTCACCATGTACACGCCCTTCGCCGCGGACGCCCTGGCGGAGGCGGCGACGACGGCGGAAGCGGCCGGGGACGGCGCGCCGGGGGCGGTAGGCACCCTGATCCCCGGGCTCGGAGAGCGCGAACTGTCAGGGATGACGATCGCGGGTGTCTTTCCCCACCTGGCGATGGCCCTCCTGCCGGACAGCGTGACCTTCCTGCGGCAGATCCCCACGGGCCCGGGCACCCACGACGCCCACTTCACGGTGCTCGTGCCGGCCGAGGTCCGGGACAAGCCGGGATTCGACGCCTACGTGGCCGCCGCGCGTCAGCAGCTGGAGACCATCCAGAGCGAGGATCTGGTGGCCATCCGAGGAGTGCAGCGGGGACTGGCCACCGATCCGGGGCCGTCGGGCGGGCGCTTCTCGCACCTGGAGCGTCCCCTGTGGCAGTTCCAGCGTTATCTCGCCGACCGCCTCGTCGACCGTACGCCGGTGCCGTGACCGACCGCGTCGTGGCCCGCATCGCAGTGATGCCCGCGCGCCGCGTTGCGCAGTGCGCGGGACGCCCCGGCCGTCACCGGATCGCCGTGACCGAAGCAGGCCACGTCCGCGCCGAGGTCCGCCAGCCGCCCGCAGGCGGCGAGGACCTGGCCGCGATCGAGGTTGAACACGCCGGGGATCACCGAGCCGTCCACGGGTGACGCCGCGACCGTGTCACCCGTGAACAGCACGCCGTGCCGCGGGAGATGGAGCGCGATGCTGCCCCGCGTGTGCCCCGGCACATGGACGACGTGCGCCCCGCCGCCCACCTCCAGCACCTCGCCGCCGCTCAGCTCCGTCACCTCCTTTGGCCGGACGAAGCCGCCCTGCGGCAGCAGCCGCCGCGCCTGCTCGTGCAGCGGCCGCTCCCAGTCCTCGAACAGGGGCTCCGGCCCCGGGAGTTCACCCCGCACGAACGGCGCGTCCAGCCGGTGCGCCAGCACCTCGGCCCCACTGAGCGCGACGAACTCGCCCGCCCCGCCCACGTGGTCCTCGTGGAAGTGCGTGAGCACGATCCGCCGCACGGCCCGGGGATCCGAACCCAGCGCGGTCACCGCCTCGGCGATCGCCGCCCCGGAGCCCGCGGGGCCGGCGTCGATCAGCGTCCACGCGTCGCCGTCACGCCAGAGGTAGGCCTGGCCGACCGGGAAGCGCAGGAGATGGAGGCGGGGGAGGAGCGCGACGACGTCCATGGGACGACCGTAGAGAAGGCCCCCGCCCGAGGACGAGGGCCTTCTGCCGAGAGCAGAGCGGTCAGCCCGCCGCGTAGTTCCGCAGGAACAGCGCCTCCGCCACCGACAGCCGCTCCAGCTCCTCGGGCGACACGCTCTCGTTCACCGCGTGGATCTGTGCCTCCGGCTCGCTCAGCCCGATGAGCAGGATCTCCGCCCGCGGGTACAGGGCGGCGAGGGTGTTGCACAGCGGGATCGAGCCGCCCTGCCCGGCGTACTGCATCTCCTGCCCCGGGTACGCCACCGCCATCGCGTCCGCCATGGCCTGGTACGCCGGGCTGGTGGTGTCGGCGCGGAAGGCCTGGCCCTGGCCGATCTGCTCGGTGCTGACCCGCGCGCCCCACGGCGTGTGCGCCTCCAGGTGGGCCTGGAGCAGCTTGGTCGCCTCGGCGGCGTCCACACCCGGCGGCACCCGCAGGCTGACCAGTGCACGGGCGCTCGCCTGCACCGACGGGGTGGCGCCGACGACGGGCGGGCAGTCGATGCCGAGCACGGTCACGGCCGGGCGCGCCCAGATGCGGTCGGCGACCGTCCCCGACCCGATCAGCTCGACGCCGTCCAGCACCTTGGCGTCCCGCCGGAACTGCTCCTCGTCGTACTGCAGTCCGTCCCAGGCCGCGTCGGCGGTGAGCCCGTCGACGGTCGTCGAACCGTCCTCGGCGCGCAGCGAGTCCAGGACGCGGATCAGGGCGGCCAGGGCGTCCGGCGCGGCACCGCCGAACTGGCCCGAGTGCAGATTGCCCGCGAGCGTGTCGACGCTCACCCGCAGCATCGTCATGCCCCGCAGGGTCGAGGTGACCGTCGGCAGACCGACCCGGAAGTTGCCCGCGTCGCCGATGACGATCGTGTCCGCCTCCAGCAGGCGCGGGTGTTCCTCGGCGTACCGTTCCAGGCCGCCCGTGCCCATCTCCTCCGAGCCCTCGGCGATCACCTTCACGTGGACCGGCACGCCGCCGTTCGCCTTCAGCGCGCGCAGCGCCAGCAGATGCATGATCAGACCGCCCTTGCAGTCGGCGGTCCCGCGCCCGTACCAGCGCCCGTCCCGCTCGGTCAGCTCGAACGGCGGGGTCGTCCAGCCGGCCTCGTCCAGCGGCGGCTGCACGTCGTAGTGGGCGTAGAGCAGGACGGTCTTCGCGCCCGCCGGGCCGGGCAGGTAGCCGTAGACCGACTGCGTGCCGTCGGGGGTGTCGAGCAGCGCCACGTCCTGGAAGCCCTCGGCGGTCAACGCGTCCGCGACCCAGCGGGCGGCGCCCTCGCTCTCGCTCCTCGGGAACTGCTCGAAGTCGGCCACCGACCGGAAGGCCACCAGTTCGGTGAGCTCCTGCTTCGCCCTGGGCATCAGCGAGGCGACGGTCTCGGCGACCGGATTGGGCGACATGGGCACGCTCCTTGTGGGTGCGACGTTGTAGCGGTGAGTGCCGTAGATCCTCCCACAGCGGCCTGTGACCGGGTCGGCCGTAGGATGCGGGAGGTAGCAGCGGCAGGCGGCTTGATCGGAGCAGTAGACCATCGTGAGCAGCGAGAACTCTTCGGCGGACGACGTGCGGCAGGTGTGGGACGTCGTCGTGGTGGGCGCGGGACCGGCGGGCGCTTCGGCCGCGTACGCGGCGGCGGTCGCCGGGAGACGCGTGCTGTTGCTGGAGAAGGCGGAGCTGCCGCGGTACAAGACGTGCGGCGGCGGCATCATCGGCCCCTCCCGCGACTCGCTGCCGCCCGGCTTCGAGCTGCCCCTCAGGGACCGGGTGCACGCGGTGACGTTCTCCAACAACGGCCGCTTCACGCGCACGCGCCGGTCCCGGCAGATGCTGTTCGGGCTGATCAACCGGCCCGAGTTCGACCAGCAGCTCGTCGAGCACGCGCAGAAGGCGGGCGCCGAGCTGCGTACGGGGGTCACGGTCCAGCGGGTCGAGCAGCACGGCTCCGCGGTGCCGGACCGGCGCACGGTGGCGGTCGTCCTGCAGGGCGGCGAGGTCGTGCTGGCGCGGGCCGTGGTCGGGGCGGACGGCAGCGCCAGCCGCATAGGTGCCCACGTCGGGGTCAAGGTCGAGCAGGTGGATCTCGGCCTGGAGGCGGAGATCCCGGTGCCGGACACGGTCGCCGAGGACTGGAAGGGGCGGGTGCTCATCGACTGGGGCCCGATGCCCGGCAGTTACGGCTGGGTCTTCCCCAAGGGCGACACCCTGACGGTCGGGGTGATCTCGGCGCGCGGTGAAGGCGCCGCGACGAAGCGGTACTTGGAGGAGTTCATCGGGCGGCTGGGCCTGGCGGGCTTCGAACCGAGCATCTCCTCCGGGCACCTGACCCGCTGCCGGGCCGACGACTCGCCGCTGTCGCGCGGGCGGGTGCTGGTGTGCGGTGACGCGGCGGGGCTGCTGGAGCCGTGGACCCGCGAGGGCATCTCCTTCGCGCTGCGCTCGGGGCGGCTCGCGGGGGAGTGGGCGGTGCGGATCGCCGAGGCGCACGACGCCGTGGACACGCGCCGGCAGGCCCTCAACTACGCGTTCGCGGTCAAGGCCGGGCTGGGCGTGGAGATGAGCGTCGGCAAGCGGCTGCTGACCGTGTTCGAGCGCCGCCCCGGCCTGTTCCACGCGGCGCTGACGGGCTTCCGGCCGGCCTGGAAGGCGTTCAAGGAGATCACCCAGGGCTCGACGTCGCTGGGCGAGATCGTCCGCACGCACCCGATGGCCCAGAAGGCCCTGACCGCCCTGGACCGCCGTCCGGTGACCGTCGACGAGGTCAGCCCGTCGGAGTGATCTCGAAGACCGGGTGGTCGGGGGCGATGCGGCGCAGCTCGGCGTCCGGGGAGTCGGGGCCCACGCCGTTGAAGAAGACCCCGACCTCCGCCTTCCAGCGCTTGAGGTAGGCGCGCAGGATCGGGGCCTTGTCGTCGTCGGCCACCTCCGTCGCGGTGAACGGGTCCACGCGCTTGCCGAGGTGCAGTTCGCCGCCGCCCGCGGCGCGCATGTTGTGCGTCCACTGGACGTGACCGCGGGGCGCGACCAGGTACTGCCGGCCGTCGAGGGTGAGCAGGTTGACCGGAGTGGTACGCCACTGGCCGCTCTTGCGGCCGCGGACGGCGAGGACGCGGGAGCCCCAGACGCTGACGCCGCGGCGGGTCAGCCAGGCCACGAAGCGGTTGAAGACGTTGACCGTGAGCCAGCCGGGCTTCTGGACGTGTGTGGACATGGGGTCCCCCTGAGAGTGGATGGAGCGGTGCTCTCTTTTGTGAGCACTGCTCTCGCTTGGCTGGTGCCAGTCTGCACGAGACTGCTGCTCCAAAGCAAGAGCAGTGCTCTCGCTTGTGTCTGGCGCTCTCGTTTGTGTGCACCGCTCTGCTTTCATGGCACACTGCCCCGCATGAGCACCGCACACGGCGCCCGCGCCCGGGCCAGGATCGAAGTCACCGCGGCCATCAAGGACGAGGCCCGCAGACAGCTCGCCGCCGAGAGCGCCGCCAAGCTCTCCCTGCGTGCCGTGGCCCGCGAGCTCGGCATGGTCTCCTCCGCGCTGTACCGCTACTTCCCCAGCCGTGACGACCTGCTGACCGCGCTCATCATCGACGCCTACGACTCCCTCGGCGAGAGCGCCGAGGCGGCCCACCGCGCGGCAGCCGAATCCGGCCCTCGACAGCGCTGGATCACCGTCTGCGAGGCCGTGCGCGCCTGGGCGCTCGCCCGTCCGCACGAGTACGCCCTCATCTACGGCTCGCCCGTCCCCGGCTACACCGCGCCCGAGACCACCGTCCCGGCCGCCGCCCGGGTCGGCAACCTCCTCATCGGCATCCTGCGCGACGCCTACCGCGGCCTCGGTCTGGCCCGGCCCTCCCTGCCCGCCGAACTGCGTCCCGAGGCCGAGCGGATGGCCGCCGACCTCGCGCCGGACCTCCCGCCCGAAACGGTGACGGCCCTCGTCGCGGCCTGGGCCCAGCTGTACGGACTGGTCGGCTTCGAGCTGTTCGGACAGTTCAACCGGGTGGTGGAGGACCGCGAGACGTTCTTCCGACACGCGGCGGGGCAACTCGCCCAGGGGGTGGGGCTGGTGTATCCGCAGCGGGGGCCGGCCGCCTAGCGCCGACGCGTCGACGGCTGCCGTACTCCCCGTGGAGTACGCGTGATCACCACGCCGGGGTGACGCCCTCGTCGCCGGGCGGCGTCTAGCGTGGCCGGTATGGACGAGCAGTGGGTGCGGGGCGGGTCGCCGCAGGGGTGGCGGCACGGGCCGCCGTGGGGGGACCGGTGGGGGGAGGGGGAGCGTGCGCCCCGGTGGCCTTGGCGGTCCACCGTCGTCGTCACGGTGTTCGTCCTGGCCGGGTCCACTTTCGCCGCGCACGGCCAGCAGGGCGAGCGGGTGGACCTGGACCCCTCCGCGCGCGTGCTCCTGCTCGTGGCCGGCGTGCTGCTGCTGTGGCGGAAGCGGTACCCGGTGGCCGTGGTGTTCGGTACCGCGGGTGCCGTCCTGGTCTACTTCGGGGCCGGGTATCCGTACGGGCCGGTGCTGTTCACCGTCGCACTGGCGTGCTTCAGCGCGATCGTCGCCGGACACCGGTGGGCGGCGTGGGGCGCGATGGCGGCGCTGTGGGCCGGGCACGTGCTGATGGGGCACTGGCTGTACGCGTGGCTGCCGCCCTCGGGGGACTCCGCCGCCCCCTGGGGCGAGCAGATCGTCGTCGCGACCTGGGTGGTGGCGGTCGCGGCGGTGTCGGAGCTGTTCCGGGTCCGGCGCGAGCAGTGGGCCCGCGAGCGGGCCGAGCGGGCCGAGGCCGCGCGGCGGCGGGCCGACGAGGAGCGGCTGCGGATCGCGCGGGAGCTGCACGACGTCCTCGCGCACAGCATCTCCGTGATCAACGTGCAGGCGGGTGTCGGTCTCGCCCTCCTGGACTCCGACCCCGAGCAGGCCCGTACGGCGCTCACCACCATCAAGGACAAGAGCAAGGAGGCGCTCGGCGAGGTCCGCCAGGTGCTCGACACGCTGCGCGCCCCCGGTGCCGCCCCCCGCGCCCCCGCGCCCGGGCTCGACCGGCTGCCCGAGCTGGTGGAGCAGGCGGCGAGCGCCGGCCTCACGGTGGACGTCGAGGGGGAACCGCCCCGGCTCGCGCCCGGCACGGACCTCGCCGCCTTCCGGATCGTCCAGGAGGCCCTGACCAACGTCGTACGGCACTCCGGGTCGCGGCACGCGCGCGTGCGCCTCGCCCACGACGCGGGCGCGCTGCGGCTGCGCGTCGACGACGACGGGCCCGCGACCGGCACGGACGCGGGCGGCAGCGGCAACGGGCTGGCCGGGATGCGGGAGCGGGCCGCCGCGCTGGGTGGCACGATCGAGGCCGGACCCCGCCCGGACGGCGGCTTCCGGGTGCTCGCCGTACTGCCGCTGACGCCTTCGGCCGACACGTGAGCCGAACCAGACCCGCTGGAGGAGAACCGGTGATCCGTGTACTGCTCGCCGACGACCAGTCACTGGTCCGGGCTGGGTTCCGGGCGCTGCTCGACGCGCAGCCGGACATCGAGGTGGCCGCCGAGGGCGCCGACGGGGAGGAGGCCGTGCGCCGGGTCCGCGAACTGCGGCCGGACGTCGTCCTGATGGACATCCGCATGCCCGCGCTCGACGGCCTGGCCGCGACCCGGCGGATCACCGAGGACCCGGCCCTGAAGGACGTCAAGGTGGTCATGCTCACCACCTTCGAGCTCGACGAGTACGTCTTCGAGGCGATCCGCTCGGGCGCCTCCGGCTTCCTGGTCAAGGACACCGAGCCGGACGAACTCCTGCGCGCGGTACGGGCGGTGGTGGCGGGGGACGCGCTGCTCTCGCCCGGCGTGACGCGGCGGCTGATCGCCGAGTTCGCGGCCCGCTCCAAGGAACCGGCGGCGGCCGACGCGCTGGCCCGGCTCACCGAGCGGGAGCGGGAGGTGATGGCCCTGGTCGGCATCGGCCTGTCCAACGAGGAGATCGCCCGCCGACTGGTCGTCAGCCCGCTCACCGCCAAGACCCACGTCAGCCGCACGATGGTGAAGCTCGGCGCCCGCGACCGGGCCCAACTGGTCGTCCTCGCCTACGAGTCGGGGCTGGTACGGCCGGGCTGGCTGGGCTGAGCCGCCGACCGGAACCGGACCAGCACACTGACCACCCGGACGGCGAAGAGGACGGGCGCGAGCACCATCCCGACGCGCAGCAGCAGGCTCTCCGGCGTGTCCGGCAGGTCGAAGAGGAGCGCGGGGCCGGCCACGGCCCCGAAGACGACCGCAGCGGCGAAGGCCGCACTGCACAGCGCGTAGCCGATCTCGACGGTGATCGCGTCCCGTTCGGCCTGCGTGCGCCGTCCCCCGTGATGAGTCATACGGCGAGTCAAACAGGACGGCGACCGGCGGGCAAGCGACTAGGTGTGCTGTCCGGACAGCACATCTAGGCGGCGACGCCGGCTGCGGGCTTGTCCAGGACGTACGCCGTGTAGCGGGTGGCGCGCCCGATGGCCCGGTGGGCCCGGACGACGGCGATGACCTCGTCCCAGTCCCGCGCGTCGAGTGTCCTCAGGCCGGGCCACCGCACGCACAGGGCCCGTCGGCCGGCCCGGGTGGACGCGGCGCCGACGAACAGGGCGCAGAGTCCGGCCGCCCGGTGGAGCACGGGGGTGGTCCAGTCGAGGATCCGGCGCGTGGTGAAGCCGGCGGCGGACGCCGTCCGCGGGTACCGCTCGCACGGTTCGAGGTCGTCGAAACGCCACGTCGCGCGGACGAGGCCCGTCGGGTCGAGGGCCCCGATCGGCTGATCCGTACGGGACGTGACATCCACCAGGACGAGCCGGCCTCCGGGGCGGAGCAGCCGGAAGCTTTCGTTCAGGAACGACCTGCGGCCCTCATGGCCGAAGTGGAAGGCGGCCTCCAGGCAGTGCACGCGGTCGAAGGAGCCATCCGTCAGCGGGATCTCCGCAGCCCGCGGCGGCAGGGCCGTGGCGTCGGCGACGGCGAAACGCACACCGGGAAGGCCACCGAAGCGGCGACGCGCCTGGTCGATCTGCGCGGGCTGGACGTCCACCCCCAGCGCCCGGCATCCCGCGGCGCCCAACCGCGCCGTCGTGGCGCCGCGACCGCATCCCGCGTCCAGGACGAGCTGTCCGGGCCGGGCGTCAAGCAACGCCAGCGACCGGCGGGCCAGTCGGCGCTGGAAGGGCACCGGCCCGGTCAGCACCACGAACGGCAGGGTGGGCAGCGTGAAGTAGCCGATGTCGGCCAGGCTGTCCCAGCCGAGGTGCCGCAGCACCCGGAAGAGCACGCTGTCGTCGTTGTACGCACTCGCCAGGTCCCGGCCGTCACCCATCCCGCAGCCTCCGTTCCCCAGCCGCCCCCACACCGCTACCACTACCCCTCTCACCGCGCGGACCTGCGCCTACACTGACCCCATAAGGGACGTTCGTGACGTACCGGAACCACCGTGCGCTATCAGCGGATGCTCGTGCCGGCCCTCGCCCTGGTCCTCGTGACGCTGCCCGCGCTCTCCCCGCGGGCCCGGGGCGAGGAAGTGCCGCGCGGCCCCACGTTCGCCGCGCGCGCTCTGCAGGCGCTGATCGACGGTGTCCAGTTCGGAGTGATCATCGCGATCACCTCGGTCGGGCTCTCGCTGATCTTCGGCACCATCCACCTCATCAACTTCGCGCACGGTGAGTTCGTGACGATCGGCGCCACCTTCGCGTTCTTCCTCAACGTCTCCGCGGCCGGTCCGGGCTGGCACCTCATTCCCGCCGCCCTCGCCGCGGTGGCCTTCGGCGCCCTGCTGGGCGGAGCGGTCGAGCGCGGCATCTGGCGCCCGCTGCGGGCCCGGGGCACCGGGCTGATCAACATGTTCATCGTCACCATCGGGCTCTCGCTGCTGCTGCGCCACGTCGTCCTCGTGCTCTACGGCACCCGGCCCGCCTCCTACGCCCAGTACGACATCCAGAGCACGATCGACCTCGGCCCGGCCGGCATCACCCCGCGGGACCTCACCGTCACCCTGCTCTCCGTGCTGGTGCTGCTCGGCATCGCCGCACTCCTGCAGAAGACGCGCATCGGCACGGCCGTGCGGGCCGTCGCCGCCAACCGTGACCTCGCGGAGGCGTCGGGCATCGACGTGCAGCGGGTGGTGCTGTTCGTGTGGATGCTCGCCGGCGCTCTGGCCGCGCTCGGCGGGGTCTTCTTCGGCCTGGTGGAGATCGTCACCTGGGACATGGGCTTCAAGCTCCTGCTGCTCATGTTCGCGGGGATCATCCTGGGCGGCCTCGGCTCCGCCTACGGCGCGATGGCCGGCAGCCTCGTCATCGGGATCGTCGCCCAGATGTCGACCCTGTGGTTCCCGGTCGACCTGCAGTACGCCTGGGCGCTGCTGGTCCTCATCCTCGTCCTCCTCGTCCGGCCGCAGGGGATCCTCGGCCGCGCCGAACGCGTGGGGTGAGGGGGCGCCATGGACTTCTCCGCCATCGTCGCCGACGCCCTGCGCTCGGGGATCGGCCCCATCGCCGCCGTCTACGCCCTCGCCGCGATGGGGCTCAACCTGCACTTCGGCTACACGGGCCTGCTGAACTTCGGCCAGGTCGGGTTCATGCTGGTCGGCGGCTACGGGCTCGCCATCACGGTGTCGACGTACGACGGTCCGATGTGGCTCGGCGTCCTCGGCGGGATCGCCTGCGCGATCGTGCTGGCCCTGCTCCTCGGCCTGCCCACCCTGCGGCTGCGCGCCGACTACCTCGCGATCACCACCATCGCCGCGGGGGAGACGCTCCGGCTGTTCTACCGCTCCAGCTGGGCCGAGCCGGTCACCGGCGGGGTGTTCGGGCTGCAGCGGTTCGCGAACGACTTCTACGCGCTCAACCCCATCGAGCCCGGCACCTACGGCGTGTGGCTCGTGCGGTTCGGCTCCCGCGACCTCTGGGTGATGATCGTCGGATGGGCGCTGGTGATCGTGGTCGGAGGGCTGCTCGCCCTGCTGATCCACAGTCCCTGGGGCCGTGTCGTCCGGTCGATCCGCGAGGACGAGGTCGCCGCCCGCAGCCTCGGCAAGAACGTCTACGCGTACAAGATGCAGAGCCTCGTGCTCGGCGGCGTCATCGGGGCGGTCGCGGGCATGACGCAGGCGATCCAGGTGCAGTCCGTGAACCCGGACAACTACGACCCGGGCGTCACGTTCTTCCTGTACACGCTGCTCGTCCTCGGCGGCGCTGGGCGGATCCTCGGGCCGGTCGTGGGCGCGGTCCTGTTCTGGTTCGTCCTCAGCTTCCTCGACAGCGCGCTCCGCCAGGCCATCGACGCCGAGTACATCTCGCCGGACCTCATCAGCACCTCGGAGGTCGGGGCGGTGCGCTTCGCCCTGGTCGGGGTCGCCCTGATGCTGCTGGTCGCGTTCCGGCCGCAGGGCATCCTCGGCAGCCGGAAGGAGATGCTGCTCAGTGGCCGCTGACCCGCTCGTGCCCGCACCGGACCGGCTCTCCGCGATCCGGCCCGAGCCGGGGGTGCGCAAGCCCGATCCCCTGCTGGTGCTGGACCAGGTGACCCGCACCTTCGGCGGCCTGACCGCCGTGCGGGTCGAGCACCTGGAGGTGCAGCGCGGGGCCATCACGGCACTCATCGGGCCCAACGGCGCCGGAAAGACCACGCTGTTCAACGTGGTGAGCGGCTTCGACCGGGCCGACGGCGGACGGTGGTCGTTCGACGGACAGCCGCTCACCGGCTCCCCGGCGCACCGCGTGGCGCGGCGGGGACTGGTCCGTACGTTCCAGCTCTCCAGGGCGCTCGCCCGGCTCACGGTGCTGGAGAACCTGCTGCTCGCCGCGCCCGGGCAACGCGGCGAGCGGATGCTGCCCGCGCTGCTGCGACCGCTGTGGCGCGGACAGGAACGGGAGACGGAGCGCCGGGCCGACGAACTGCTGGACCGGTTCCGGCTCGCGCCCCTGCGCGACGACCACGCCGGCACGCTCTCCGGGGGGCAGCGCAAACTGCTGGAACTGGCCCGTGCGTTGATGACCCGGCCGGTCATGCTCCTGCTCGACGAGCCGATGGCCGGGGTGAACCCCGCGCTGACCCAGTCGCTGCTCGGACACATCACGCAGCTGCGCGACGAGGGGCTGACGGTCTGCTTCGTCGAGCACGACATGGACGTCGTCATGGGCATCAGCGACTGGGTGGCCGTCATGGCCGACGGGCACCTGGTGGCCGAGGGCCCACCGCACACCATCGGCCGGAACGCCGCCGTCGTGGACGCCTACCTGGGCAGGCGGCACGACGAGCCGGGGGCGGCCGAGGAGAAGGGGGAGGGGGAGGGGAAGGAGGAGTAGCGATGTCCGCCGAGGAGCAGGTGCCGGTGCTGGCGGCAGACGACATCGTCGCCGGCTACGTGCCCGGTGTCGATGTGCTGCGCGGCTGCAGCGTCGAGGTGCGGCCGGGCGAGGTGGTCGGCGTGATCGGCCCCAACGGCGCCGGGAAGTCGACGCTGGTCAAGGCCGTCTTCGGGCTGCTGCGGGTGCGCGGCGGGACCGTGCGGCTGCGCGGCGAGGACGTGACCGGCCGGCCCGCGCACGAGCTGGTCCGGCGGGGTGTGGGCTACGTACCGCAGCTGCAGAACGTGTTTCCCACGCTGACCGTCGAGGAGAACCTGCGGATGGGGGTCTACCTGCGGCCCAAGGACCACGCGCGGCGGGTCGCGGCGGTCGAGGAGCTCTTCCCCGTGCTGGCCGACCGCCGCAGGCAGAAGGCCGGCGCGATGTCCGGCGGCGAACGCCAGATGCTCGCGATGGCCCGCGCCCTGATGATGGAACCGCAACTGCTGCTGCTCGACGAGCCGTCGGCCGGCCTGTCACCGCTCCACCAGGACCACGTCTTCGACCGGTGCAGAATGATCAACAGCGCGGGCGTCGCCGTGCTCATGGTCGAGCAGAACGCCCGCAGGTGCCTGCAGTTCTGCGACCGCGGCTACGTCCTCGACCAGGGCCGCAACGCGTACACCGGCACGGGTACGGCCCTGCTGCACGACGAGAAGGTGATCGAGCTCTACCTCGGCACGCTCGCCCGCGTTCGTTGACTCCCGTCTCTCCGGTCCTGCCTGCCGGTTCTCCCCGGTCCTGCCCGTGGGTCCTCCCGGTCACTCCGCGGCCCTGCTGGTCTCGGTCCGCAGGGTCTCCAGCCGTCCTTCGTCGTTGTAGCCGTACACCTCGATCGACGCCTGGCCGGGCTCGCCCTGGTCGGTGAAGTCGAGGGGTCCGCTCACACCCTCGTAGTCGATGTCCCTGCCGTCGGCGAGCAGCCTCTTGCAGGCGGCGAACGAGTTGCACTTCTCGCCGTCCCGGGTGATCCCGTTCATCTCCTTCACGTACGCGCCCGGGTCGTCGGACTCCGCCTTCTCGGCGGCGAGCGCGATCGTCGTCACGCAGTCGAACACCTGCGGTGCGAACTGCAGCTCCTTGAGATCCGGCGCGAACTCCTTGAGGTCCTTCACGTACTGCTCGTTCGACGCCGAGGCCGGCGCGGTCCCCTTCATCCCGGAGAGCCGCTCCGGCTGGCCCGGCGCCACCAGCGAGGGCAGTTCCTCGCTGCGCAGTCCGTCGGCGCCGTAGACACCGATCCGGTCGGGCCCGAGTCCGGACTCGATCATGCCCTGGAGGATCTGGGTGCCCTCCTCGAAGGCGATCACCACGGCGGCGTCCGGCCGGGAGTTCTCGATCTGCTGGACGACCTGGTCGAAGTTGGTCGCCTCCGGGTCGTAGGTCTCGGCGAGCGTCACCGTCGCACCGCGCTCCTCCAGCGTCTTGCGGGTGGCCTCCATCAGGCCACGCCCGTAGTCGTCCGCCCGTGCGACCAGGGCCACCCGGTCGTGGCCGTCGTCGCGGACGACATCCGCGAGGATGGGCCCCTGCAGCGCGTCGCTCGGGACGGTACGGAAGTAGAAGCCGTCGTCCTCGTAGTCGGTGAACGTGGGAGCGGTGTTCGACCCCGAACACTGCACGACGCCCGCTCCGGTCACCCGGTCGATGAACGCCAGCGACATGCCGGACGCCGCGGCGCCGACGATCGCGTCCACGCCTGCCGCGAGGACCCGGTCCGCCGACTGCGCGGCGACGGCCTCCTGGCCCGCCTCGTCACTGGAGACCACGGCCGGCACGGGCTTGCCCAGGACCCCACCGGCGTCATTGATCTTCTGGATCGCGAACTTCAACGACTCGATCTGGGGCGGGCCCAGGTAGGCCAGCTGTCCCGTCTCCGGCAGGACGTAGCCGAACTGGAGCTCACCATCGCCCGGCTCGGCTTGGGCCGTGCCCGTCGTACCGCAGACGGCCACCACCAGAGCGGCCGCGCTTGCGAAGATCGCGGACCGCTTTGTCGACGCTTTCATCTCCGCCTCCGCTCGTCACGGGCGGCGGAGGTCGGCTGGCCGGCCCTCCGCCCGCCACCTGTACACGAGCGTAGAACTCATCATGAGACCGGAAAAGTATGAAACGTACACTTTTTCGATCGATTGTGCTGCCCGCCTTCGCCTCCCTAGTCGCGTACGGGGACGCGCTCCGTCTCCTGCGGGGTGGACTTCGCGACCACGACGGACGGCCGCTTCCGTCGGGGCCGCAGGCCGGTGAGGGTGATCAGCAGGCCGGCGAGGGCGACGAGCGTCACGACCACCAGTCCGGGCCGGTAGCTGTCGAGCACGGCCTGCGGGGAGGGGCTGCCGCCCTCGGGGGAGTTCGCGGTCACCACCGCCGTCACCACCGCGAGGAAGATCGCGCCGCCCACCTGGACCGAGGTGTTGAGCAGCCCCGAGACCATGCCCTGCTCGTGCTCGTCGACCCCGTTGGTGGCCTGCACGTTGAGGGACGGGAAGGTCAGCGCGAAGCCTGAGCCGACCAGCAGCATCGTCGGCAGGATCACCGCCGCGTAGACCGGGTCGAGGTCGATGCGCAGGAACAGCACGTAGCCCGCCACCATCAGCGCGAAGCCCAGCACGATCAGCCGGGCCGTGCCGAACCGGTCGATGACGGCGCCCACCTTCGTCGCGGACAGCGCCACCAGCGCGCCCGCCGGCAGGAAGGCCAGGGCCGTGTGCAGCGCCGACCAGCCGAGCAGCTGCTGCATGTAGAGCGTGACCAGGAACTGGAAGCCGATGTAACTGCCGACGAACGTCAACGCGCCCAGCTGGGCCCGCACCTGCGGCCCCGAACGCAGCACGCCGAGCCGGATCAGCGGGCTCGGGCTGCGCCGCTCCACGGCCACGAAGACCGCCAGCAGGACGGCCGCGGCCGCGAAGGACAGGATCGTCCGGGCCGAGCCCCAGCCCACCTCGGGCGCTTCGACGACGGTGAAGACGAGCAGCAGCATCGAGGCGGTGCCGAGCACGGCGCCGGGGATGTCGTAACCGCCCTCGGCGCGCTCGCGCTCGCTGCGCGGCAGCAGCTTCAGGCCCGCGATCAGGGCGATCAGGGCGATCGGGGCGGGCAGCAGCATGGTGAGCCGCCAACTGGCCTCCGTCAGCAACCCGGAGAAGACCAGGCCCATCGAGTAGCCGGTGGCGCCGCAGGTGGTGTAGATGGCGAGGGCGCGGTTGCGCAGCGGGCCCTCGGGGAACGTCGTGGTGATGATCGACAGGCCGGCGGGAGCGGTGAAGGCCGCGCTCAGGCCCTTGACGAAGCGGCTGGCGATGAGCAGGGGCCCCGAGTCGACGAGACCGCCGAGCAGCGAGGCCAGCGCGAAGACGCCCAGGGCCACCAGGAAGACCTGGCGCCGGCCCAGCAGGTCGGCGGTGCGTCCGCCGAGCAGCAGCAGGCCGCCGTAGCCCAGGATGTAGCCGCTGACGATCCACTGCAGCGCGGAGGTGGACAGGCCGAGGTCGGCGCCGATGGACGGCAGTGCGACGCCGACCATGGAGACGTCCAGGGCGTCCAGGAACATCGCGGCGCAGAGCACCAGGAGGGTGCCCCAGAGGCGGGGAGTCCAACGCCCTTCGGACGTCGGCGTGGTGAGCGGAGAGGTCATGCCCGAGAGATTACATGCGCATGCATGAGATGCAAGTGCATTTAATTCGGGTGCAACAATCCCGGTTCTCTGTTACGGTGCGTCCTCATGGCGGCGAAGCAGGCCGAGCAGGCGCTCGTGGAACAGTGGCGCGACATCCTGGCGCTGCACGCGCGAACACAGTGCGAACTCGACCGGGTTCTGCACGAACACGGCCTGTGCGCCAGCGACTTCGAGGTGCTCGACGTCCTCGCCGGATGCCGGGCGGCGAAGGGCACCCCCTCCTACCGCGTGCAGGAGATCTCCGAGCGGGTCCATCTGAGCCAGAGCGCGCTGTCGCGGCTGATCGCCCGGCTGGAGAAAGAGGGCCTCGTCGAGCGCTGCATGTGCCCCGAGGACCGGCGGGGCGTGCGGGTCTCCCTCACGGCGAAGGGGCGCGCGCTGCACGGCGAGGTACTGCCCGTGCAGCGCGCGGTGCTGGCGCGGATGCTGGCGGACGACTGAGCCCGGTCAGATCCCCGAGGTCTCCCGCCACAGCTCGGCGAGCGCCCGGTCGCCCGTGACCGACGGCAGGGGAGCCCGGTTCCACAGCGCCAGGTACAACTGCTCGGCCGGGCCGGACAGTTCGCACTCGGCCTCTTCGGACGCGCCGCGCGTGGTCACGGGCGGCTCCGGGGACAGCCGTACGGTCCACACCGCGTCGGTGTCGTCCGCGCGAACCCGCAGCACGCGCGGCTCGGGGGTGCGGACCCGGCTCTGGGGGCGGGCGTGGAAGCCGCGCAGCAGTTCGTCGATGCCGTCGGTCGCGAAGTCCGCGGCGACGGCGGTCGTGCCGCCCCCGCGCGCGGACTCCGCGTCCACCCGGTGCACGGTCGTCTCGTGCGCCTGCCGCCGGATCCAGAAGGCCAGCGGGGACGGCGCGGGCAGGAAGGTCCAGCACTCCACATCGGGCGAGGCGCCGGCCAGCACGCCGATGAGGCGGCTGTGGCCGTCGCGGTACCAGGCGAGGAGCTCCGCGCCGTCCAGGCCGGTGGGTTCGTCCAGCAGGCGGCGCTCGGTGTGCCCCTCGGTCACGTACGAGGCGGCCCAGCGGTGCACGGTGCCCATGTGCAACAGCAGGTCGCGCACCTGCCACCCCGGGCACGTCGGCACCTTCGCGTCCGTCCCGGCTTCCTCGGCGGCCGTGGCCAGCAACCGGCCCTCTGTCTCCAGCACTCGAAGCAACTCGGCGGTCTCCATGGCGCCGAGTCTGCCCTATGGAGCACGCTCCAGCGCCGGAATATCGGGGCACGCTACGGCAGCGGCGTCCCGCCCGTCGCGTTGACGATCTCGGCGGTGATGTACGACGCCTCCTGCGAGGCCAGGAAGACGTACGCCGGTGCCATCTCGGCCGGCTGCGCGGGCCGTCCGATCGGCGCCTGCTTGCCGAACTTCTGCGTGTCCGGCATGGTCGCCGGGATCAGCGGCGTCCACACCGGGCCGGGCGCCACCGCGTTGACGCGGACGCCCCGGTCGATCACCATCTGCGCCAGCCCCTGGGTGAAGGTGACGATCGCGCCCTTCGTCGTCGCGTAGTCCAGCAGATGCGGACTGGGCTTGTACGCCTGCACCGACGTGGAGTTGATGATGCTGCCGCCCTCCGGGATGTGCGGCAGGGCGAACTTGCACAGCCAGAACATGCCGTACAGGTTGGTGCGCATCACCCGGTCGAACTGCTCGGTGGAGATCGACTCGATGCCGTCGGGCTGCGACATCTGGTACGCCGCGTTGTTCACCAGGACGTCGATCCGGCCGAACTCGTCCACGGCACGGCCGATCAGCGCCCGGCAGTTCTCCTCCTCCCGTACGTCGCAGGAGACGGGCACGGCACGGCGGCCGGCCTCCTCGACCAGCCGGGCGGTCTCGGCGGCGTCGTCCTTCTCGTCGTCCAGATGGGTGAAGAGCACGTCGGCTCCCTCGCGGGCGAACGCCAGGGCCACCGCGCGGCCGATCCCGGAGTCCCCGCCGGTGATCACGGCCTTGCGGCCGGCCAGCCGGCCACTGCCCCGGTAGGACTCCTCACCGTGGTCCGGGGGCGGGTCCATGGGGCCCGTCCAGCCCGGGTGCGGCTGGTCCTGGGAGGGAAACTCCGGTGTCGGGTGCTGCTCGCCGGGGTGCTGCTGTTCGGTCACGGGTCTGCCTCCTTGTGCGTGGCTACGGCCCGGTGATCACCACGGGCGTGGCCCCGGGTACCCAGGAACACGGCAGTGCCGACCGGCCGACCGCGGAGGATCGCCGGACCGCGGCGACCGGGCCCCTCAGCCCGGGAGCCGACGGCCTCGCCGAGGCCGGTGTGTGCTCCCGGGGATCGGGCCGTCAGCCGGCCGGCCGGGAGCGGACGGTCTCGCCTGGGCCGGTGTGTGCCCGGGGATCGGGCCGTCAGCCGGGGGAGGCCGGTGTGTCCGCGGCGGACCCCTGCGGCCGCGGCTGACGGTCCCCGGCCGCCCGCCCCGTCGCCGCCCCGACGAGCGCCCCCACGGCCGCCGCCACCGCCGCGAGGACCGCCACGCTGGTCAGCGCGGCCGGCAGGGTGAACCAGTCCGCCATGAAACCGATCGCGGGCGGGCCGAGGAGCATGCCCCCGTAGCCCAGGGTGGAAGCCGTGGCGACGCCCCCGGGGCCGGCGAGCGCGCCCGCGCGTTCCACGGCGACGGGGAAGAGGTTGGCGAGGCCCAGGCCCGTGACCGCGTACCCCAGCAGGGCCGCCCACAGCGAGGGGGCGAGCGAGCCGAGCAGCATCCCGGCCGCCGCGGTGGCGCCGCCGGCGACGACGGTCCGGGTCTGCCCGAGGCGCTCCAGGAGCGTCGTGCCGGTCAGCCGTCCCACCGTCATCGCGAGCGCGAAGCAGGAGTAGCCGGCGGCCGCGGCGCCCGGCGAGGCGTCCAGGTCCTGTTCCAGGTGCAGGGCGCCCCAGTCGGCCAGCGCCCCCTCCCCGTACGCGGTGCACCCGGCGATCACGCCGAAGACGATCACCAGCCACCGGGTCCGGCCGTCGAGCCGGCGAGGGGCGCCGCCCCGCTCGGTCCGCTCCCGCTCGCGCGGCGCCGGGGGCTCGTGCCGCAGCAGCGTGGGTCCCGCCGCGGCCGTCACCAGCAGCCCGACGACGGTCAGCAGCAACAGGTGCCGGGTGGGCGAGAGGGACCCCGCGACCAGCCCGCCCAGCCCGGCGCCGATCATGCCGCCCAGGCTGAACGCGGCGTGGAAGCTCGGCATGATCGGCCGCCGCAGCGCGGTCACCAGTTCGACCGCCGCGCTGTTGAAGGCGACGTTGATCCCGCCGTACGCCGCGCCGAAGAGCAGCAAGACCAGGCCGAGCGCCAGGGTCGAATGGGTGAGCGGGGGCAGGGCGACGCTGAGGGAGAGCAGGACGGCGCAGACGACGGTGACCCGGTGGTTGCCGTAGCGGCGGCACAGGCGTCCCGTGAGGGTCATGGTGACGACGCCTCCGGCGGAGACGCCCAGCAGGGCGAGGCCGAGGGCGCTGGCGGAGGCGTCGGTCTGCTCCTTGATGGCGGGGATCCGGACGACCCAGCCGGCGAAGACGAAACCGTCGAGGGCGAAGAAGACGGTGAGCGCGACACGGAGTCGGGTGAGGGAGTTGCCGTAGCCCGGCACGGCACTGTGCGTTCGGGATTTGTTTATTCGCGGCACAAAGTCAGGCTAGGTGGGTGCGGGGGTGAGGACAAGGTGCGACGCTGGGGACGAGAGCTGTCCGCCGAGCGAACGCGGGAGGGCGCATGGGACGGGACGTACCGGCCCTGGTGTTCACACGGGAGGACCGTCGTCGGTACCGGGAGAAGATGCACACCGACCTCGAGGTGCTCGCGCGGATGCTGCGCGAGTCGGGCTTCGAGAGCGAGCGCCCGCAGGTCGGGCTGGAGATCGAGCTCAACCTGGTGGACGACGACGGACTCCCCGCGATGCGGAACACCGACGTGCTCCGGGCGATCGCCGACCCCGCCTGGTCGAGCGAGCTCGGCCGCTTCAACCTGGAGATCAACATCCCGCCCCGGCAGCTCACGGCCGGCGGCCCCGGCTCCTGGGAGCAGGCCATCCGCGACGCGCTCAACCACGCCGAGGACCGCGCCGCGGCCGTGGGCGCCCACCTGATCATGGTCGGCATCCTGCCGACCCTGGGGGAGCCGGACGTGAGCGAGGCCGCCCTCTCCGGCGACCCGCGCTACCGGCTGCTCAACGAGCAGATCTTCGCGGCGCGCGGCGAGGACCTGCGGATCACGGTCGACGGCGTGGAACGCCTGTCGACCTACGCCGACACCATCACCCCCGAGGCCGCCTGCACCAGCACCCAGTTCCACCTCCAGGTCGCCCCGAAGGAGTTCCCGCACTACTGGAACGCGGCCCAGGCCATCGCGGGCGTGCAGATCGCCCTGGCGGCCAACTCGCCCTTCCTGTTCGGCAAGGAGCTGTGGCGCGAGACCCGCATCCCCCTGTTCGAGCAGGCCACCGACACCCGCCCCGAGGAGATCAAGGCCCAGGGGGTGCGGCCCCGGGTGTGGTTCGGGGAGCGCTGGATCACCAGCGTCTTCGACCTCTTCGAGGAGAACGTCCGCTACTTCCCGGCCCTGCTGCCGCTGTGCGAGGACGAGGACCCGCAGCGGACGCTCGACAGCGGCGGAGTGCCGCAGCTGGGCGAACTGACCCTGCACAACGGCACGATCTACCGCTGGAACCGGCCCATCTACGCCGTCACCGACAGCGGCCCGCACCTGCGCATCGAGAACCGCGTCCTGCCCGCCGGCCCCACGGTGGCCGACATCATCGCCAACGGCGCCTTCTACTACGGCCTCACCCGCGCCCTGGTCGACGAGGACCGGCCGGTGTGGACGCGGATGTCCTTCTCGGTCGCCGAGGAGAACCTGCACACCGCGGCCCGCGACGGCATCGACGCCCGGCTGTACTGGCCCGGCGTGGGCGAAGTACCGGTGACGGAGCTGGTGTTGCGGCGCCTGCTGCCCCTGGCCCACCGGGGCCTGGAGCTGGCCGGCATGGACGACCCCTGGCGCGAACCGCTGCTCGGCATCATCGAGCAGCGCTGCGTCACCGCCCGCAACGGCGCCGTGTGGCAGGCCGAGACGGTGCACCACCTGGAGAAGGCGGGCGTCTTCGACCGGCGGGAGGCGCTGCGCCAGATGACCAGGACGTACATGGACTACATGCACATGAACGCGCCCGTGCACACCTGGCCCGTGGACTGAGGCGCTCACGCCGGAGCGGGCGTGGCCTGGCCCCTCCAGTCCTGAGCCGCCGTCAGCGGCACGGGCGGGGGCACTTCCGCCGACGTCGTCAGCCCGATCCGCCGCCCCTCGGCCGAGGAGCGCAGCAGGGCCGTCATCGCGTCCAGCACGTGGAGGGCGACCTCGCCGTTCGCGCGCCGCCCCTCGGCGGCGAGGAAGTCCAGCAGGCCGACGCCGCGGGCGCCGTCCTCGTAGCCCGCCGACGCGGGGAGGGGGCGCCATCCCGTGTCGCCGAGCGCGTGCAGGCGTACCTCGCCGTCGAAGCGGTTCGGGTCGGGGACCGCGAGGGTGCCCCGTTCGCCGTGCACCTCGATGGGGGCGGCCGTGGTCGCCACCCCGTCGAAGCTCGTCGTGAGGGTCGTCAGCGTCCCGTTCACGTGCTCCAGCACGCCCGAGACATGGCTGTCCACCTCGACCGGTATGCGCTCGCCCGCGCGCGGGCCGGACCCGATGACCCGCTCCGTGCGCAGCCGCCCGGCCGCCCCGACCACGGCCCGCACCGGGCCCAGCAGGTGGATCAGGGACGACAGGTAGTACGGGCCCATGTCGAGCAGCGGGCCGCCGCCGGCCGTGTAGTAGAAGTCCGGGTGCGGATGCCAGCGTTCGTGGCCCGGTGTGACCATCACGGCCGAGGCGAACAGCGGGCGTCCGATGCTCCCCGCCGTCACGGCCGCCCGCGCCGTCTGGACCCCCGTGCCCAGCACGGTGTCCGGCGCGCATCCCACCCGGACGCCCTTGTGCGCGGCGGCCTCCATGACGGCCCGGGCCTCTTCCAGGTCCGCCGCCAGCGGCTTCTCCCCGAACACGTGCTTGCCGTGGCGGATCGCCCCGAGGGCGACCTCCGCGTGCGCCGCCGGGGTGGTGAGGTTCAGGACCGTGTCCACGTCCGGGCTGCGCAGCAACTCCTCGACGGGCAGCGCCGCGACGCCGGGCAGCTCGGCGGCGACCGCGGCCGACCGGGCCGCGTCGAGGTCCGCGACCGCGGTGACGCGCACGGCCGGATGACCGGCCAGCGTGTCCAGGTACGCGCGGGAGATGACCCCGAGCCCTACGACGCCGATGCGGTGCGCGTCGCCCACAGCATGCCCCTCTCGATGACGGTGCGGACGGTGGGGTGCTCCAGCACGTCGACGCTGTGCCCCGGGGTCGTCACCACGATCCGCCCGGCACCCCACCGGCGGGTCCAGACCGCCGGCGAGGTCACCGGCCGGTGCCAGGGCTGCCAGGGCCGGGTGGGATGCGTGGTGGTGGCCAGGACGTCGATGAGGTCGTCGTGCAGCACCCAGTACTGCTCGGTGTCCAGCTCGAAGTCCGCGAGGCCGGCGGTGACCGGGTGCTCCCGGCCGGCCCCGGTGAAGGTGATGGTGTGCGGCAGGAAGTTGTCCGCCGCCTCGCCCCGCCGCTCGCAGGGCTCCTTGCCGGGGTGGGTGGCGAACTGGCCGCCCACCAGGTGGAGATAGTCGGCCGAGGCACGGAAGGAGTCGGCGATGCCGCCGTGCCAGCCGGTGAAGCCGGTGCCGGCCACGACCGCGGAGCTCAGGCCCGCCAACTGCTCGGACGTGATCTCCGACATCGTGACGCACTGGACCACGAGGTCGGTGCCGGCCAGCTCGGCGGCGTCGGCGTAGACGTCGGTCGATTCCTCGACCCGGACGACGTATCCGTTGTCCCGGAGGAAGGGCAGGAACAGCTCCGTGGCCTTGACCGGCTCGTGGCCTTCCCACCCGCCTCGGACAACCAGGGCTCTCTTCTGCGTCATCGTGATCTCACTATGCGCAGGCCGCCCGCGCTTCGAAAAGAGGGCCTGGCGTCACGAAAGTTTCGCGGACGAGGCCCGTGCGGAGACCATCCAGCAGGCCGCGGTGAAGCGGACCTCACTGCCCTGCACGAACGGGTCGAACGCGGGGCGGACCGTCTCGACGATCCGTGCCCGCGTCTCCTCGTCGGCCTCGGGCAGGATCATGCCGACGGGACCGAGCCGGGTGAAGTAGCGCACCAGCTCCCGCTCCGGCAGGGTGCACACCACGTCGACCGGCCGGATGTCGATCCCGGCCCAGCCGCTCTCCGCCAGGACGCGCCGCACCCGGTCCGGGTCGGCGAACGCGAACTGCCCGGGCTCGTCCGGCCGGCGGGGCGGGAGGTCCGGCAGGTACGGCGCGGCGGCGCGTTCGGCCGTCGTCATGAACGGGTTCTCCGCGGGGCCGCGCCACGCGACGAAGAACAGCCCGCCCTCGTCCCGGACGGCGCTCCGCAGATTCCCGAAGGCCCGGACCGGATCGCTGAAGAACATGACGCCGAAACGCGAGATGACGGCGTCGAAGGCGCCGCGTTCGAACGCGTGCTCCTGCGCGTCGGCGCGCACGAAGGACGCCGGCGCCCCCTCCCGCTCGGCGAGCGCCCGGGCCGTGTCGATCATCGGGCCGGACAGGTCGACCCCGACGCAGTGACCGACCCGTCGGGCGACGGCCCGGGTGATGCCGCCCGTACCGCAGCCGATGTCGAGCACCCGGCCCGCCCCCTCGGCGGACACGGCCTCCACGAGCAGCTCCTCGAAGGGCCGGAACATCTCGTCCAGCACACCCTGGAGATCCACCCAGGCGTGCCCGGCCGGCCCGTTCCACCGGGCGGCCTGTGCGTCGTCGGTCCTGCGCGAGGCGTCCATGTCGAATCTCTCCTTCTGCTTGCCTTCGTCAGGTCGGGATGACAGCGTTCTACTTCAAGTCGACTTGAGGTCAAGGGAATGACAGACCTGGACATCGCGGAAGTGGCGCGGCGCGCGGGGGTGCCCGCCTCGACGCTGCGGTTCTACGAGGAGAAGGGGCTGATCGCCGCCACCGGCCGCAGGGGCCTGCGCCGCCAGTACGACCCCGGTGTGCTGGAGCGGCTGGCGCTGATCGCGCTGGGGCGGACGGCCGGGTTCTCCCTCGACGAGATCGCCCGGATGTTCGCGCCGGACGGACAGCCGCGGATCGACCGGCGGATGCTGTCGGCCAAGGCGGACGAACTGGAGCGCAGGATCCGCGAACTGGGCGTGCTGCGCGACTCCCTGCGGCACGCCGCCGCCTGCCCGGCACCGAGCCATCTGGAATGCCGCACCTTCCGCCGCCTCCTGGACGAGGCGACCGCACCGGGACGACGGGTCCCCGGCCGTTAGGGGGCGCTCGCCCCGGCCCCGCGCCCGCCCCGGCGACCTTTGGTGCAATCCTGGTCCGGGCTTTGCCCGATTCCCGATGCCCGCTGCCTAGCCTCGGCTGCGAACTTCGGGAGGCCGCAGTGCTGAATACCGTGAAAGGGCAGGCGGCGGGTCTGACGAGAGACCAGCGCAATGCCTTCGTGGCCGCCTATCTCGGCTGGGCGATGGACGCGTTCGACTATTTCCTGGTCGTGCTCGTCTACAGCGAGATAGCCGACGACTTCCATGTCTCCCTGACCGACATGGCCTTCCTCACCACGGCGACGCTGGTCATGCGGCCCATCGGCGCCCTGCTCTTCGGGATGTGGGCGGACCGCAAGGGCCGCCGCGTACCGCTCATGGTCGACGTCGTCTTCTACTCGATCGTCGGCTTCGCCTGCGCCTTCGCGCCGAACTACACCGTGCTGCTGGTGCTGCGCCTGCTCTACGGCATCGGCATGGGCGGCGAGTGGGGCCTGGGCGCGGCCCTGGCCATGGAGAAGATCCCCACCGAGAGGCGCGGCTTCTGGTCGGGCCTGCTGCAGAGCGGCTATTCGCTGGGCTATCTGCTGGCCGCCGTGGCGTTCTTCGTCATCGAGCCCGTCTTCGGCTGGCGCGGCCTGTTCGCCTTCAGCCTGCTGCCCGCCCTGGTCGCCCTGTGGGTGCGCAGCCGGGTGGAGGAGAGCGAGGTGTGGGAGAAGAGCGTCCGGCTCAACCGCACACCCGCGCACCAGGTGTTCAGGAACCCGGCCGTGCTGCGGCGCTTCGTCTACCTGGTCGCGCTGATGACCGCCTTCAACTGGATGTCGCACGGCACCCAGGACATCTACCCGACCTTCGTGAAGAAGGGCCTGGACCTGTCGGCGAACACCTCCATCGCGATCGCCGTGGTCTACAACATCGGCGCCATCATCGGCGGTGTGCTGCTGGGCGCTTACTCCGAGCGGCTGGGGCGCCGCCGGACCATCATGATCGCGGCGGCCGGGGGACTGGTCGTGGTGCCGTTCTTCGTCCTGTCCACCACGGTCGGCTGGCTGATGCTGTCGTCCTTCCTGATGCAGGTGTGCGTGCAGGGCGCCTGGGGCGTCATCCCGGCGCATCTGACCGAGATGAGCCCGGACGCCGTCCGGGGCTTCTACCCGGGCGTCACCTACCAGCTCGGCAACCTGATCGCCGCGCTCAACCTGCCGATCCAGGAGGCCCTCGCCGAGCGGCACGGCTACCCGTCGGCGATGGCGTGGACCATCGTGCCCACCCTGGCCGTGGTGATCCTGCTGAGCGCGCTGGGCAAGGAGGCCAAGGGGGTCCGGTTCGGCAGCGGCGAGGCCGGGACGCCCACCGGGACCGCCACGGTGCGGTCCTGATCACCGAACGTCCGGCCCCGGCTACCTCGCGCGTTTTGGATGAGTCCTTCTCCTGCCCTGCACCAGCGCTGTACGGGCGTTTACCGGCCTCCCACGACAGTGGCATCACCCCCTCCCACCAGGGGAAGCGGGGCGACCGAAAGGGGACGGCCACATGGGGACCGCCGCAACACCGCAGCGCAGGGCCATACTCACCGGTGGGCTGGCCGCCGGCGCGGCTCTGCTCACCGCCTGCTCGTCGACGTCGGACAGCACGCCCACGGGGAAGGCCGCGGCCGCGCCGAGCACCCCCGCACCCTCTCCCGCGGCGGCCGCCCGCCCGGACTCGCCCTGGGCGGCGTTCGCCCGGCTGATGGACGGCAACAAGCGCTGGGTGGACGGAAAACTCCAGCACCCCGACCGCGACCCGAAGCGGCGCGAGTTCGTCGCCGAGGCACAGGACCCGTACGGCGTGATCCTGTCCTGCATCGACTCCCGCGTCCCGCCGGAGCTCCTCTTCGACACGGGCCTCGGCGACCTGTTCGTGATGCGCACCGGCGGGCAGGTCGTGGGCCCGGTGGTCGTCGGCTCCGTGGAGTACGGGCCGATGACGTCCGGCACCCCGCTGATCGTGGTCCTCGGGCACCAGCGCTGCGGGGCCATCAAGGCGGCCTACGAGGCGATGCGCGACGGCAAGACGCTGCCCGGCAACCTCCAGTCGATCTCCGACGCCCTGCGGCCCGCCTATCGGGAGACCGTCAAGAAGAAGCACGCCGACCCGGTCGACGCGATGGTCCGGATCCACATCAAGCAGACCGCCGCCGACCTGCGGACCAACAAGGACCTCGGCCCGCTCGTGAAGAAGGGCGACCTGGCGGTCGTCAGCGCCTACTACTCGCTCGACACGGGCCGGGTGGAAGTCCTCACCGGCGCGCCCTCGGCCTGACCGACAGACCACGGGGGCCGGGCGGGAAAAACGTTCCACGCCCGGCCACGTTATACTTGCGGCGCCCATGAAGGCCACGGTCGTGCCTGGTCGCACGGCTGCAACAGCGAGGGGGTGGACGCCGTTCCGGCACGCCCCGCCCGCATCCAGGACGTCGCGGCCGCCGCGGGCGTCTCCGTCTCCACGGTGTCGAACGTGCTCAACCGGCCCGAGCGCGTCAACGCCCGGACCGCCGAACGCGTCCGCGTCGCGGTCGCCGCGCTCGACTACGTCCCCCACCCCGGAGCCGCCGGCCTGCGCACCGGGCGCGCCTCCGCGATCGGGCTGGTGCTGCCCGACGTCACCAACTCCTTCTACGCGCGCATCGCCCGGGGCGCGGCGGACGCCGCGTACGACCACGGCTACTCCCTCGTCCTCTGCCACAGCGGGGACGCCCCGGAGCGGGAACAGGGCTACTTCAGCATGCTCGTCGAGCAGCGGGCCGTCGGCGTGGTCGTCGTACCGCTCAGCGCCGACCCGGGCCGGCTCGCCCGGCTGCGCGAGCGGGGCATCCCGCTCGTCCTGGCCGACCGCGCGATGCCCGACCGTGACGGCTGCTCGGCCTCCGTCGACGACATCGCCGGCGGGCGCATCGCCGTACAGCACCTCCTCGACAGCGGGGCGCGGGACATCCTCGTCGTCAACGGCGAGCGCGGCATACGGCAGTGCGCCGACCGGTACCAGGGCGCCCGGCAGGCCGTGCGCAGCCGGCGCGAGGCCCGGCTGGACCAGGTCGTCGCCGAGGAGATGACCGTCGCGTACGGCGCGGAGATCGCCCGCGGGCTGGAGGACCTGCCCGACGGGGTGTTCTGCACCAACGACTTCCTCGCGGCCGGCCTGTGCCGGGGCCTCACCGAGCGCGGCGTGCGCATCCCCGAGGACGTGCAGGTGGTCGGCTACGGCGACCTCGACATCGCGAGCTTCGGCGCGACCACCTTGACGACGGTCCGGCAGCCGGTCGAGGACCTCGGACGGGCGGCGGTGGAGATGCTGCTCGACGAGATCGAGGCCCGCGCGGACCACCTCCACGAAACCCGCGTCTTCGCCCCCGGTCTCGTCCTGCGGGACTCCACCCGGCCTGCCGAGGACTGAGGACTCCCGACTGCGGGTGGCCGGCCTGCTCCCGGGTGCTGTACCGGCTACTCGGGGATCCGTAGCGTCACCGGCCCCCACAGCCCCGACGACAGCTGGGATTCGAAAGCCCACGCGGTCGGTGTGGCCTCCGCGAGGTACGGCGCCAGGGTGCCGCGGACCGTCACCTCCAGCCGGACGGTGCGGCCGCCGGCCCCGCGCAGCGGGAAGCGGTACGGCGCGCAGAACGCCTCCCCGGCCGGCTCCCCGTCGACCGACACCTCCACGCTGCCCCGCACCCGCCCCAGATCCAGCACGGGATCGGGCCCGGGCGGCACCCGGAGCACCCGCGTGTACGTCACGCCCCCGCTCCAGCTCCCCAGCCCCAGGTCCCGCCAGTCGCCCAGGGGCAGCGGTGCCGGCGCGGTCCGTACGCGCACCGGCCCCCGCCAGGCGGAGCCGCCCCGCAGGACCGCCGTGGGCTCGGTGACCACCTCGACGGAGGCCGGCGCCGGCAGCGGCCGGTCCAGTGTCAGCTGCCCGCCGGCCGACGGCCGTTCCGTGTCGTCCCCGACCCGTACGCGCGCGGGCAGCGCCAACGGCAGGTCGAGCGCCACCGTGCCCGCGGGGACGGTGAACCGGAAGCGCTGCGGTGACGCGTGGACGCCGTCGGTGGAGCGCGACGGCCACACCGTGCCGCCGAGCACTGGTCGGCCCGTGAGCCAGGCGGTGTCCGGCAGCGGATGCGGCCGCACCGCGGCGTGGCAGTGCCGCAGTTCGCCGCGCCTGCGGTCGTCCTCGACCGTCCGCCCCCGCCGGCCGCCCGACTCGACCTCCCAGCCGGCGCCGCTGACCAGGGTCGTCACCTCGGGGCCTGAACGCACCACCAGGTCGACGAAGACCGCGTCCCGGGCGCCGGCGCCGTCGGCGACGACCTCCAGCGTGTGCTCGCCCGCCCCGAGCACCGGTTCGTGGCGGAAGAACATCGGCACGGTGCCCCAGTCCGCCGCGTAGTACTCCACCTCCTCCTGCCGCGCCACGACCTCCCCGTCGAGCAGCACGGTGACCGCCGAGGCGGCACCCACGACGAGCACCGCCCGCGCCTCGCCGCCCGGCACCCGGAGCCGCGCCCGATAGGTGACCCGGCCGTCCGGCCGTACGTCCTCGGGCGGGCGCATGAACCGCGGCCGGGGCCCGAGCCCGCCCGGCTCGGACAGGCAGTAGAAGCTGCCCAGGGGCGTGCCGGCGGTCGCCGAGATCGTCGAGGGCCGGTCCTGGGCGCCGGACAGCTCGTACTCGAGGACGTTGCGCGCGCGGGACACCGTGACCCGGGCCGAGGCCACGTACCCGCCGCTCTCCGGGGCGAGCAACTCGCCGTTCCACCACACCCGCTTGACGGCCTCGGCGCCGACGTGCAGCTCGGCGGGCCCCCGGTGGCCGGTCTCCACGAGGGCGCGGACCCGGGCCGCCGTCCCGCCGACCGGCACGGGGACACGGACGAACTCCTCGTTCACCAGCCCCTTGGTGCCCAGCAGCCCGCCCTGGTCCGGGATGCCGCGGCTCGCCGAGTACACCGAGACCTCCCAGCCCGCGTCCGGCGGCACGAGCGGCAGCTCCCCGGCGAGGATCCGCTCCGCGCGCGGGCCGTCCAGCGGCTCGGGGGCCTGGTCGACGGGCACCGGGGGCAGGACCCGGACCCGGTTGCCGTACGTGGCCCGGATCCGCTCCCACGCCTCGCCCTCGCTCCACCGCATGGTCCAGATCTGCGGCTCGTCCACCGGCGCTCCCTCGGGCAGCGCCAGATCGCCCCAGGTGTTGTCCATGGTGGGGACCAGCCGGCCCTGCCACCCGGTCGAGACGTCGTCCACCCGCGGGGCCGCCTCACCCACGGGAGCGGACCGCGGCGCCGGCCTGCCCTCCCGCCAGACGACCAGGACCGCGGGGGCGCCGTCCAGCGGCACCTCGACGGTCGAGCCCGTACCGTCGCCGGCGACGGTGACGCGCGCGGGACCGCGGGATCCGGTCGCCGGGTTCCAGACCTCGGCCTCGGCGACCTCCGCCCGTACGGTGACGGACACGGTGCCGGTGGCGGCGGGGGCGGGGCCGGGCCGGAGCGGATGCGCGCCGATCTCCGGGAAGGCCGCCGTCACCAGCGCCACCGCCTCGTTCCCCCTCCGCCGGACGAGCAGCGGCACGTCACCCGTCGCGTGCCCGGCGGCGTCGGCCAGCGCCCGCGCACCGGCCTCCGGGTCGCGCACCCGCTCCAGCCGGGGATGGGCCAGCAGGGCCGCCACCACGGAGTCGTCACCGGCCCGGCCCGCGGCCGTCGCGGGCGGCCGGCCCACGACGACGACCCGCCCTCCCGCGTCGAGGAGTTCGGCCAGCCGGCGCGCCGTCTCCTCCTCCAGCACGCTCGCCGACGGCAGCAGCACGGCGGTGTAGGCCAGGTCCCGGATCCGCAGGGCGCCGTCCGTGGCCTCGGCGCGCTGGACGGAGTCGTCGTCGACGACGTCGAAGGAGATGCCGTGCCGGTCGAGCGAACCGGGGTGCGGGGCGAGCCAGTTGTTGGTGCCGCACAGGTCCAGGTAGTGGCGCTGCGTCTCGTCGGCGGCGGCGTGGGCCTCGCCCAGCCGGCCGTCGCCGAAGTGCTGGACGGGCGCGTCCAGCGGGATGAGCGTCTGCATGGTGGCGGTGGGGTACAGGACCGCCACGTCGGCCGCGTAGCCGCCCCAGGACATGATCGAGCAGATCCGCGCCACCGCCCGCGAGAACGCCGGGTACTGCTTCCAGTAGGGCTGGCGCCAGTCGGTGGACGGCGGCGCCCACTCGAACCAGCCGCCCGCGGTGCCGAAGTAACTGGCGTGCGGGTTGTACAGGTTGGCGCCGCTGCGCAGGAACGGCAGCAGCCAGTGGTAGGTGTCCTCCAGCGTGCCGCCCCAGCCGGAGGAGTGGAACGCCTCGATCCAGACGCGGTCGTGGCCGTAGAGGTGGGCCATGGAGGAGTGCACCTTGGCGTCGCCGTGGTGGTCGCTGCCGGCGGCGCCGTACCAGCGGTGGGTGCGGAAGTAGTCGGTGTAGAGCTGCGTCGACTGGGACGGGTAGCCCGCGCGGGCGGGGTGGCTCTGGTCGCTGCCCAGCAGCAGACCGCGCTCGCGGTGCCAGTCGGCGAGCGGCCGGAACAGGGCCTCCTCGGTCAACTCCGCGCGGACCGCGTAGTAGTCGGCGCGGATCTTCCCCTCCGCCGGGCCGGCGTCCGGGCCGAACAGGGCCGGCAGGTGGTCGAGCAGGTCGTAGCCGCGCCGGGCGCGGAACTCGGCGGCGAAGCGGTGGCTCCAGGCGTTGGTGCCGGGCAGTTCGTCCTGGAAGCTGCCCGCGACGACGGTGCCGAGGTACTGGGGCACGCGGCGGTCGTACTCGTGGTGGACGGCGTCCATCAACAGGCCGACGGCGTGCGGGTCCAGGTAGTCGAACGCCGTGGGGACGGCGGTGACGAGCCGCACCTCGGTGCCGTCGGCGGCCGCGACGGCACCGTCCGGGCCGAGGTCGAGGCGCCGGCCGAGCGGGGTGTACGCGGCCAGCGGGATCTCGGAGTCCCCCACCGCGACCAGGCCCCGGGAGACCTTCACCTCGCGGCAGCGCAGCGCCAGCCCGGCCGCCTCGGGATGACGCCGTGTCACCGTCCCCTGCACATTGGCCCCGGAGAACCCGATCTGGTCGTAGAACCACAGGCGGGTGCCGAGTTCTGCCGCGATCTCGCAGGCGTCGGTGAAGCGGTCCCACCACTCCTCGCCGAACCACGCGGGATCGTCGGCCATGGCGCCGAACGTGGGTCCGGCCGGAGCCAGATTGATCACGACGAGGTTGTGGACACCGCCCTCCGCGAACGCCCGCAACTGCCAGGCGAGTCGCTCACGGGTGACCTTCGCACCCGACCACCACCACAGGGGAGTGGGGCCGAAAGCGCGGGGCGGGTCCTCGAACAGCTGCCGGAGCGTGGGGGAGAGCACGGGCGCGGTCCTTCCCCTAAAACGTTTTTAGGCCACCTTCACCGTAGGCGAGCTGGAACGGTCACGCCATATCCGTGAACGGCACGGCCGAGGACGACGTCGTTTCACGCATGCGTGCGCGACACCTTGTTGCAACGTTTTTCTCGCCCTATATTCGCTGCGACCAGGCCCCCCGGAACCGCGATGTCACCAGACGACGGAGTCGCATCATGGCCGGTACCCGCCCCATCCCCACACCGCTCTGGAAAGCCGCCGCCCTGTCGGGCATGGCCTCCTATCTCGACGCCGGGCTGATCGTCGGCATCTCCGTCAACCTGGCCATCTACCGCGACAGTTACGACATGGGCGTATGGATGGCCGGGGCGATCAGCGCGATCGTCACCGGCTGCATCGCCGTCGGATCCCTCGTCGGCGGCCGGCTCGCCGACCTCTTCGGCCGCCGCCGCGTCTACAACTGGGACATCTTCTGCTTCGCGCTCGGCGCGATCGTCATCACGCTGGCGCCGGACGACATCACGCTGCTGATCGGCGTCCTCGTCGCGGGCCTCGCCGCCGGCGCCGACCTGCCGACGTCCCTGGCCGTGGTCTCGGACGCCGCGCCCTCCTGGGCCCGGGGCAGGCTCGTGGCCTTCACGCAGGTCATGTGGATGCTGGGCATCGCCGTCTCCATCTTCCTCGGCTTCGTGCTGTCCACCACCGGCATGACCGGGGCCCGGCTCATCACCGGGCAACTGGCCGTCGCCGCGCTCGTCACCTGGGCCCTCAGGTCCCGGCTGAAGCTGTCCGACGAGCCGGACACGGAAGACCAGGAGGCGGACCCCGCCCCCCGCGGCGTCTCGCTGAAGAACGTCTGGAACCGCGCCGCCCTGCTGCCGATGACCGCGACGTTCGTCTTCTACGTCACCTGGGGCCTCGGCGCCAACACCTTCGGCCAGTTCGGCACCTATCTGCTCGTCACCGTCAGCGACGCCTCCCAGAGCCTGGCCACCGGCATCAACCTGGCCTTCATCCCCATCGGCGTGCTGCTCACCTTCGCCTTCGTGCGCGTCGCCGACACCCCTTGGCGCGACCGGCTGTTCCACACGGCCGCGGTGGTGCAGATCCTCGCCTTCGTCATCGCGTCCCTGACCGCGGGCGCCCTCGTCGGGATGCTCGTCTTCTTCGTGCTCTACCAGCTTTCCAACCCCTTCGCGGGCGAGGCGAACTACAAGGTGTGGTCGCAGCTGACGCTGCCCGCCGACACCCGCGGCACCACCCAGGGCCTCACCTACGCCCTGTCCCGGGGCGTCTTCGCGGTCGCCGCCTTCTTCACCCCCGCGCTCGCCGACCACAGCCCGTCCGTCCTGCTCTGGACGATCACCGCCTGCATGACCGCGGCGGCCCTCGCGGGCGTGTTCATCATCCGCGTCCTGGTCCCGCGCTCCGCCGGCGCCGCGGCGGACAGAGCGGACCTGCGCGTGCCCAGCACCTGAGCCGCCGGACCACCCCGACAAGGAGCACCGACCATGGCAACGACAGCGGACCGCACGGCCATACGGGCCGCCGCCCTGCGCGACCTGCTCCCGCCGGTCACCCGGCGCCGCACCCGGATCGGACTGGTCGCCGGCGGACTCGGCACGTATTGGCCGCAGTTCCCCGGCCTCCTCCCACAGCTCAAGGAGTCGGCCGCCTATGTCGCCGAGCGCTTCCGGGGGATGGACGCCGAGGTCACCGACGCAGGGTTCGTCTCCGACGCCCAGGAAGGGGCCCGCGCCGCCGAGGAGTTGCGCCGCGCCGACTGCGACCTGATCGTGCTGTTCCTGACGACGTACCTCACCTCGTCGATGGTCCTGCCGATCGCCCAGCGCTCGCACACGCCGGTCCTGGTCATCGACCTCCAGCCGACCGAGCGGATGGACCACGCCTCGTTCGACACCGGGGCGTGGCTGGCCTACTGCGGGCAGTGCCCCGTCCCCGAGGTCGGCAACGTCTTCCGGCGCGCCGGCATCCCCTTCCGGTCGGTGTCGGGCTGGCTGCGGCAGGAGTCCGCCTGGCGGCGCATCGAGCAGTGGATCCGGGCCGCGCACATCCGCGCCGCCCTCCGGCACGCCCGGCACGGACTCATGGGACACGTCTACCCCGGCATGCTCGACGTGCAGACCGATCCCACACTGCTGGCCACGACGTTCGGCTCGCACGTCGAGGTGCTGGAGTTCGACGACCTGCGGCACCGCGTGGAGCGCGTGACCGAGGCGGAGACCCGCGCGCGGATGGCGCTCGCCCGGCAGGTCTTCACCCTCGACGACAGCGTGGTGGAGGAGGACTTCGCCTGGGGCGCGACCGTGTCGGTCGCCCTGGACCGGCTGGTGGAGGACTTCGCACTGGACAGCCTCGCCTACTACCACCGCGGCCTCGACGGCGAACTCCACGAGCGCCTCGGCGCCGGCATGATCCTCGGCGCGTCCCTGCTGACCGCCCGGGGCGTGCCCGCGGCCGGCGAATACGAACTGCGCACCTCCGTCGCGCAGTTGGCCACCCAGAGCGTCGGCGCGGGAGGCTCCTTCACCGAGATCCAGGCCCTGAACTTCGAGGACGGCGTCGTGGAGATGGGCCACGACGGACCCGCCCACCTCGCGGTCAGCGCCCGCGACCCGTTGCTGCGCGGCCTCGGCGTCTACCACGGCAAACGCGGCTGGGGCGTGAGCGTCGAGTTCGACGTCCAGCACGGGCCCGTCACCCTGCTCGGCCTCGGCCAGGACGCCGACGGCAGCCTGTCGTTCGTCACCTCCGAGGGCACCGTCGTCCCCGGACCGCTGCTGGAGATCGGCAACACCACCAGCCGGGTCGACTTCGGCCGTGATCCCGGTGAATGGGTCGACGCGTGGAGCGCCACGGGCGTCGGCCACCACTGGTCCCTCGCGGTCGGCCACCACGCGGCCGACTTCCGGGCGGCGGCGAGCCTGCTGGGCATCGACCACCGGCAGGTGTGACGAGACCGCCGCCTGGCGAGGACGGGTCTCGTCCGCACCCGGAAATGGGTGCGAGCACCGATGGTGAGGCCGCCGGGCCGCGTGTGAGAGTGGCCACGGCCGGAGCTTCGCATGTCGTGATGACCGCGACTCCGGGCAGACGCCGACAAGAAGCACGATGTCCGGTACATCACCAGAAGGAGGAGCCCATCCACCCTCGCACGCAGAAACGATCCACCTTTCATGCGGAGGGGAAGGCGGTGACCCGTGGGACACGCTGACAGCCTCCTCGCCATGGGCGGCGCCTTCCTGGCCGCCGCGTTCCTCGCCCGCCTCGGCGGCAGGATCGGACTCCCGACGATCCCGCTGTTCATGCTCGCGGGCATCCTGCTCGGCCCGCACACCCCGGGCCTGGTCATCGTCCAGGACGCCCACGACTTCGAGATGCTCTCCGCGCTCGGGCTGGTGCTGCTGCTGTTCTACCTGGGCCTGGAGTTCCACCTCGACGACCTCAAGAGCGGCGGCCGGCGCCTGCTGACCGCGGGCGGGATCTATCTGCTGCTCAACGTCGGCGCCGGGCTGGGATTCGGCTTCGCCCTGGGCTGGGGCGTCCGGGAGGCGCTGGTGCTCGCCGGTGTCCTGGGCATCTCCTCGTCCGCCATCGTCACCAAGATCCTCATCGACCTCGGCCGCATCGGCCGCCCCGAGACACGCCTCATCCTGGGCGTCATCGTCGTCGAGGACATCTTCCTCGCGCTGTACCTCGCCGCGCTCCAGCCGGTCATCAGCGGCGCCCAGGGCGTCGGGGACATGGCCCTGCAGGCCGCCAAGGCCTTCGGCTTCCTCCTGCTGCTGGCCGCCGCCGCCCGCTACGGCACCAAGGTGGTCGGGCGTCTCATCGCGACCCGCGACAACGAACTGCTCGTCATCAGCTTCCTCGGCGCGGCCGTCCTCGTCGCCGGCGTCGCCGAGGTCCTCGGAGTCGCCGACGCCATCGGCGCGTTCATGGTCGGCCTGATCCTCGCCGGCACTCCCTCCGGGCCCCGCATCCGGGACCTGGTGCATCCGCTGCGCGACGCCTTCGCGGCGATCTTCTTCTTCGCCTTCGGACTCTCCATCGACCCCGGCGACATCGTCTCCGTCGTCGGACCGGTCGCGGCGGCGGCCGCGTTGACCCTCGTGATGAACGTCATCGCGGGTCTCCTCGTCGCCCGCGTGTACCGCTACGGCACCGAGCCCGCCGCCGAGATCGCCACCACGCTCGTCGCCCGCGGGGAGTTCGCGTTGATCCTGGCCGCCATGGCCGCCACCGCCGGGCTCGACGACCGCCTCGCCCCGTTCATCGCCGGGTACGTCCTCGTCCTCGCGGTGCTCGGCCCCATCGCCGCCGGCCGCGCCCACCTGCTCGCCCGCGCGCTCCGGGCCGGGAAGACCCTCCTGCCGGGCCGCACGGCCCCGCCGCACGCCGTCGAGCCCCCGCCGGACACCACGACACCCGCCCCGCGTCCCGCCGAACCGGCCGAGCGTTAGGGGGTGTCCGGCGAGGCGAGGCCCTCACGTCCCGGCGCGGCGGAACTCACGGTTTGTGGGTCACCCAGAGCAGTTCCGCCGGCCAGCGGTGTGCCCAGTCGGGTGGGTCGGTTTCGTTGTAGCCGTTGGTTGTTCCGGGTGCGGGCCGCGGCTCGATGAGGTCGTCGATGACGAGACCCGCGCCGCGCAGGACCCTGACCCAGTCGCCGTAGGTGAGCTGATAGCTGGTCGCGCCGTCGTCTTCGGCGATGGTGTTCAGCCCGAAGTAGTCCTGCTGCAGCGTCGTGGTCACGCGGCCGGCGGCTTCGTCGTAGCACGCCTCGAACCATGGGCTGGCGACGTTGAACACCAGGCGCCCGCCTCGGCGCAGGACGCGCGCGGCCTGCGGGACGGCCAGGTGCGGGGGCGCCCAGCTGAGCCCACCGAAGTCGCAGAACACCAGGTCGAAGGTGTCGGCGGCGAAGGGGAGTTGTTCGGCGGCGCCCTGCACCAGCGGGTAGCGGGCCGCTCCCATCGCGCGGGCCGCCGCGGCGAGTTGGGCTTCGGACAGATCGAGCCCGACCACACTGGCGCCCTCGGCGGCGAGCGCCCTGGACCACTGGCCGGCGCCGCAGCCGAGTTCGAGGACGCGCTTGCCGGTGACGTCGCCCAAGGCGCGCAGATGCGCGTCGGGGATGGAGTACATGCCCCACAGCCGGGGTGCGGCGCCGATTCGCGAGTCGTGCCTCTGCTGGTAGGCGCCGCTGATCTGGTTCCAGAGCCGCCGGTTGGCGGGGATGCTGTCCACGTGCCGACTCCAGCAGTGCCTGCCGGGGGCGGTCAACACGATTTGGGCCGGGTGAGGTCCGGGCGTGGGTGGAATCCGGGTGCGGGCGGGATCCGGGCGTGGGCGTGGGCGGGGTCCGGTCCGGCGCGCTGTGTGGCGCAACCCGCCCTCGGGCCGAACACCCGTCTCACGGTCCGGCGTTCGTGGGGTGCCGTCGCCGGGAAGGATGAGGGTTGGGCCCGATGGCGGAAGCCGCTGGAGGAGGGAGAAGCTGAAGCCCTGGTGAGAGCGGCCGTGTCGCGTCTCGGCGGGCTGTCCGTCTCCGCACCCTCACGTGGCCCTCCACCCCACGACTTGCCCTGTCCTCGGCCGTGCCCTGCCTCCGAGCGCCGCAGGGTTCGGGAAGGAGAAGCCGTGCCCCGGTCCGAAGACGAACGCCTGGTCGATCTCGCCGCGCGACTCGAGCGGGAGGACCCCAGATTCGCCCGAGCCCTGCGGACCGGCCGCCCCGCCCGGCCCCGCGAATACCGGCGTACCGGCGCCTGGTGGGGGCTGGCCCTCGGCGTGACCGTCCTGGGCTGCGGCATCGCCCTGTCCCAGGGGCTGCTCATCGCGGGCGGGCTGGTCCTCGTCGGCATGGCGGCGCAGCTGGTCGACCCGGACCCGACCCGTACGGGGCACCGGGGGCCCGGGCCGCGGTGACGCGCCCGCGGGCGCCTGGGCGCTACACGCCGGCCCACTTCCGCAGCAGCGCCTCACGCTCCTCCCGCGGCGGAGTGCCCTCGGCCGCGTGGTCACGGCCCCACCTGAGGAGGTCGCCGACCTCGGCACGCCCCTCGGCGAGCCGCTCCAGGAGCGCGACGGACAGCTCGTACTCGGACGGCTGATAGATCCCACCGGCGACCGCCACATGCGCGGTGACCTCGACGGTCTCCTCGGCCGCCACCAGCTCCACGAGGAAGGCGGGCGGCAGCTCGCCGCCGCCCCCTGTCACCGCGGCGAGCACGGCGTCGAACGCCATCGACGCCATCCTGCGCGCACCCGACCGGACGGGTACGCCGTCGGTCCCGATCCGGACCACCTCGTCCCACGCCCAGAATGTGCCCTGGCCTGCCCCGAGCGTCTCCACGCCGGCCTCGGTCAGCCGCACCCCGGAGGCCCCTCCCACCGGCTCGGCCCCCACGTACACCGAGTCCTCGCCGATCCAGAACAGGCCGACCATGGCCATGAGCGCCTCCCGCGATTGCTCCCGGGCCGGAACGGTCCCGACCCGCGTGTCGCCGTAGGAGACGGCGCCGGGGAGCCGCGGGTTGCGGACCGCGCGGCCGGAGGGGACGCAGCGGAGTGCCGCCGTCAGGGTGGGGTCGTAACCCGAGTGAACGCCCTGGATGGTGGGACGGCCCGGCATGACTGACGGTGTTCACGTCGAGGCCGGGTCTCGTGAGCTGGCGAGGCGTCAGCTGCCCGGCTCGCGACGGAAGGATTCACCGATGCGCTCTGCCCGCATGCTGCTCGCGACGGCCACGGCAACCGCCGCCCTCGCGATCGCCGCGCCCGCCGCCTACGCCGAGGTGACGGGTGACCGGGACCACGACACCACTTCCTACAGCAAGGAGCACGACAAGGACCGCAAACACCACAAGCCGCGCGGCGGAGTCCACACGGGTGGCGGAGCCCTGACCGCCGTGACCGCGGACCACGACCAGGACGGCTCCAGGCACGACAAGGACGCGTTCGGCGACAAGCACGGCAAGGGTGACGAGCACGGCAGGCACGACGACCACGGCAAGGACTTCGGCCACGGCAAGCACCACAAGCCGCGCGGCGGTGTCCACACGGGTGGCGGAGCCCTGGCCGCCGTGAACGCCGACGACGGCTCGGACGGCTTCAAGCACGACAAGGACGCGTTCGGCGACAAGCACGGCAAGGGTGACGAGCACGGCAGGCACGACGACCACGGCAAGGACTTCGGCCACGGCAAGCACCACA